>JAAXVU010000053.1 GCA_013335325.1 Candidatus Omnitrophota bacterium
AAAAGGAGGCCTTTATGGCCTTCTTTTTTTTTATAAATATATATCTATATTTGCAGTGTTTTGTTATCATGTTTTCGAAAGTTTGGTAAAAATGGTGCCTATTATTCAATCTTACTTCAAGCTCATTAAACGGTTTATGCCGGATGCAAATCCGGCAGGTGTGATCGGCCTGGACATGGGTGTGTCCGTGTGCAGGGCCGTCAATTTGCTGATGAAGGGCGGCGGTCCTGAGTTGCGTTCATGGATCTCGGTGCCGCTGGATGGCGGAGATGAGAAGGCCGCTGTTAGAAAGGTTTTGGCGCATTTTGGTGCGGCGGATCGGTCACGTCCCTTGGTGGTCTCAGTCAACGGCAAGGGGACGTTAGTTCGTAATATTGAAATGCCGCGCATGTCTGTAGGAGATCTGAGAAAGGCTTTCTTGATTGAGGCCGACAAATATTTCCCCTTCCCAAAAGAAACTGTTTATACCGATTGTCATATTCTCGATCCCAAAGGTACGGATAAGAAGATGTCGGTATTAATAGCTGCTGTTAAGAAAGATTTGGTAGATTCCCGGTTGGCGCTTTTTAAAGATATCGGTGCCGAGCCGTCGGTGATCACGCTTAGCGGAGTGGCTATCGCTAATGCGTTCGCTGCTTTTCCGCCTGCCATGCTATCGCAGAATAGTGTTGCCAAAGGTGCGGTAGCAGTGGTGGATATCGGGGAGGTTTCCACCAATCTTATGATCTTTACCGACCGACATTTGCGATTTTCCCGGGACATCCTGATAGGGGTTTCCGACATTGTGAAGCGTGTGGTTAATGTCGCCGGCTGTTCGCCGAGTGAGGCTAGGAGCGCTCTTTATTCTGCTACATCTCGTCAAGAGGCGGTGCAAAAAGCTCTGGAAGCAGTAATGGGAAATCTGGTCGCTGAGCTGCGACTTTCCTTTGATTATTTCACCACGGAGAGAGGGGCCCCGATCGTACAACTATATCCCACAGGCGAAGGATCAGTGATTTCGGTAGTGGAGTCGGCCTTGGCTGCGAGTTTTGATACGCCGTCTTTTATTTGGAATCCTTTTGAAAAGATAGCCTTGCATGGTGATGTAGCTAAAGAACAGGTTGAGAAAGAAGGGCGCTGTTTTGTGGTGGCATTAGGGTTGGCATTAAGTGAATATGATACAGTTTAATTTTATACCTGAACAATTGCGCAAAGAACGGGGCGGTTTTCTGTCTCACGGTTTCGGAGGTGTTGCTTCCGAGATATTTATAGGCATATTGCTGCTGGTTTTCGGTATTTTGTTTGCCTTGCACGTCTCTCTGGTTGGCGTTCTGCTTTTCAAAGTAGGCGGTTATCAGATGTTACAGCTAAAATGGAATGCCATGGAAGTCGACAAGAAATTGTTTGACCAGATATCAAGCGAGAGCAAGGCGATACAGGTACGGTTAAACTCACTAAAGCCGATAACTTCGCAGGCTGGTTTTCGCTGGGCGCGCGTATTTAACGAGGTGTCAGATTCTGTACCCAAGGGCATATGGTTGAGGCAAATGGAGTTTAGCAAAGGGCTCTTAACAATATCTGGCAGTTCGGTGTCCAAAATGGCCAATGAAATGGTTTCTGTGGGTAATTTTGTAGCGGCTCTTAAGGGTAAGTCTAGTATCAAGGATGCGTTCACCGGAGTAGATGTGGATTCGATACAGCGACGAGAGGGAACTAGTCTGTCGATCGCAGATTTTAAACTTAAGGCTAAGCGGAAATGAGCGAACTCGATCGTAATTTAGTCAAGATGAAAGCCATGGACCCCAAGGTTTTGTATGTTCTTTTTGGGGTTGGGATAGTTGTGCTTCTGGTGATTGATTTCTTTGTTTTGTTGAGTCCGCAAATTAGCGGCTTGATGGCGCAAAACAAGAAGAACACGGAATTACAAGCCCAGATAGGCAAATTACAGGAAGACAAGCAGCATATCAGCCAGTTCCAGAAGGGTTTGGCGGATATGAAAACCAAGGCGGCCGACTTCGACCGCATGGTCTATTCCAAGGATGATGTGCCAGTGGCCCTTAAGAATATATCTACGCTGGCCAATGAGTACGGTGTCAAGATCGATCAACTGGTGCCTCAGCGGCAGAGCGAGGAGCAGTTGGTCAAGAACGAAGAGGGCGTATACAAAAGCATGGCCATCTTTGTAGGTGCGCGTAGCGGCTATCACGAATTTGGCCGTTTTCTTAATGGCATGGAAAAAGGCAATATGTTCTGGCGGTTGGATGAGCTTGTATTCTCTGCGGACGATATGAATCCGCAGAAACATATTATAAAAATGGTCATCAGGATATTGGTCTTGGAGAAATGAAACAGCTGTGCAGGACACTTTTAATGCTGGGTTTTATTGTAGGTCTGCCCATTTCGTTTGGGCTGGCCAACGATTTTACTTATAATGATCACGGCCAGCGGGATCCTTTCTGGCCGCTGGTGTCTTCCGGCGGGGCGATTGTGAACTACGATTCGAATTTTTCCGCCTCCGAACTGGTTCTGGAAGGGATCATAGCTGATGGCAAGAGCAGATTGGCCATAATCAACGGTAATATAGTAGAAGAGGGCAAGAAGATAGGTTTTTATACTGTTCAGCAGATTCAGGCGGATCGGGTTGTGCTGGTTAAAGACGGGCAGAGCCTGGTTTTGCGCATGAAAAAGGAGGAGTAAATGAAACGAAATATTGCCTTGAAGGCTTTGATTATTTTAGGCCTGGTGGCTTCGTTGTTGTATTGGGGCAAGGCGCAATCAGCGCCGGCCGTTGCGGATGGGAGTGCCCAGGTGGTTACCAATAGCACGATATCGGGACAGGGAAATAGTCAGATGACGGATGGACAGAACATGGCGGACTTGCCGGCCAGCGTGGTTGAGTCTCAGCCGGTATCGTCGGACAAAGACGAAGTGCCTCAGCCGGCGGTCATGGAACTGGATATGACCAAAGAAGGTAATGTAACTTTGGATTTTCGCGAGGCGGATATTCGCAATGTTCTTAAGGTTTTATCTTACAAAAGCGGATTGAACATCATCGCTGGCCCCGAGGTTGTCGGGATGGTTAATATCCAGCTGAAAGATGTGCCTTGGGAAAAGGCGATGGAAGTGATTTTGTCCACCTACGGCTACGGTTACGAGCGTAAGGGGACAATTATCATGGTCACCACTATCGATAACCTCAAGAAGCGGCGCGAGGATGCCAAGATGATGGCCGACCAGGAGCCGCTTTCGACCGAGACGTTCGTGTTGACATTTGCCAAGGCTGCAGAGGTAAAGGATTCGCTGGACAAGATGAAAACCGCTCGAGGAAACGTCAATTACGATAAGCGTACCAACTCTATTATCGTGACCGATGTTACCAGCAACTTGCAACTGATGAAGGAAGTTATTAAGGCTTTGGATACAGTCACGCCTCAGGTGTTAATTGAAGCCAAGATCATTGAGACGACTTTAAACAACGACGAGAATTTGGGGATAGACTGGACCGCCCAGGCGTCACTGACTGGCGCTAAGCGTGCGACCAGTCTGCCTTGGAATGGCACCCGTGGGATCAACAGATATCTGCCGGATCCTACTTCGGAGGCGACGTCTACATTTACCTACGGCACGGTTGACTTTAGTACCTTCCAGGCTATCTTGAAGATGTTGAAAACTCGCTCGGATACGCATGTCGTATCCAACCCAAAGATAGTGACTATGGACAATCAGCCGGCTAAGATCACGGTTGGCAAGCAGTACCCGGTGCCGAATTACACATTTAATGAGCAGCAGGCCAAGCTGCAGGTTTCGGGTTGGAATTACATGGATATAGGTGTTATATTTAACGTCACGCCGCATATAAACAATGCCGGCATGGTGACGTTGGAGCTGGAGCCGTCGGTCACGGATATAGTGGATACTGCGGTGGTGGAAAATACTTCCATGCCGGTCTTAAGCACCGAATCGGCCAAGACCACAGTAATGATCGAGGATGGCAAGACGCTGGTTATAGCAGGTCTTATTAAGACCAAGAATACGGAAGGCCGCAGCAAGATCCCGATCCTCGGAGATATACCGATATTGGGCTTTCCGTTCCAGAAAAAGACCACGACAGTAGTGAAGTCGGATCTGTTGATTTTCCTGACGCCGCATATTATTACGCCGACAACTGAACAGAGCAAGACGAAGTAGTACGTCGGTATTTAGGTGTGAGAGATTTAGTAGTTAAGTCCGCAGTTGGGGCTGCGGTATAAATCAATTTGTATTCACCTGTCCGCCTTTGGCGGGTTTCCCTAAAGGGCACAGGTGAATGCGGTCGTTCCGCGCCGGCGGGATCGACGCGGGGAAAAGGAGATTGCGTGTCTCGTGAGATTTTGATTCACGTCGCTGATGCAGAGCGGCGGGTAGCGATCATTGATAACAAGAAGTTGGATGACTTTTACATTGAACTGGACCGTTACCAGTCGATACTCGGCAACATTTATAAGGGCCGGGTGGAATCGATACTTCCTTCTATTAACGGAGCGTTTGTCAACATAGGCCAGGACCGTAATGGTTTCTTGTATCTTACGGATGCCGACCATCCCCACGTCGATGACTTCACTAATGGCATTTCCGCCAAGGCTTCGGCGGGTCAAAGTTTTCTTGACCGGTTGTTGAACCGTAAAGCCAAGGAAGGCGAGGCCGGTACAGAGGCCGTTGGGGGCGAGAATAAGGACGGGGAAAAGAAAGAGGAGCGCGGCGGTCGGCGGCATCATCGTAAAGGCAAGCCTACGTCACTCAAGGTGGGCCAGGAGGTGCTGGTCCAGATCGAGAAGGATCCTTTTGGCACCAAGGGCGCTCGGCTCACTACGCATTTATCCATTCCCGGACGCTTCATCGTCTACATGCCTTATGATAACCATTTGGGAGTCTCGCAAAAGATCGAGGCCCCGGAAGAGCGTCAGCGCCTGCGTGAAGTGCTAAAGGAAGCCGACTTCGTCAAGGAAGGCGGATTTATCATCCGTACGGTTTCCGCCGGGCAGGACAAGCGCGAATTGTTGAACGATGCGCGGTTCGTCTATGACAAGTGGCAGAAGGTTTTGAAGCTGGCCAGGGAGAAGCGGGCGCCGGCGTTGATTTACAAGGAAGGCGATATAATTTGGAAGGTGGTCCGGGATTTCTTCCGTGACGACGTATCGGCTATACACGTCGATTCACGTGATGAGTATGAAAAGATCTGCAAGTACATCGAAGCTCTGGTAGACAAAAAGGCCTTGAAGAAAGTTCATTATTACGGCGGCGAGATGCCAATCTTTGAGGCGCACAAGATCTCGGCAGAGTTGGAGAAGATATACGACCAGAAAGTCTTTTTGAAAACCGGTGCCTATATCGTTATCGAGCCGACGGAGGGTGTGACGGTTATCGACGTCAATAGCGGTCGATATAAAGTCCAAGCTTCGCCGGAAGATGCTGCTTTTAACGTGAACATGGAAGCAGCGCCGGAGATCGCCCGGCAACTAAGGCTGCGAGACCTCGGCGGTATCATAGTTATCGACTTTATTGATATGTCCCGTGAGGAGCACAAGCGCAAGGTATTGGACATCTTGCGTTCGGAGCTTTCCAAGGATACGGCCAAGACCGAGGTCAACCGTATTTCTAACCTGGGGCTGGTAGAAATGACTCGCGAGCGGACCGGTAAGACTTTGGAGTCTATAAAGTTTGCGGAATGTCCTTATTGTCGCGGTCGCGGTAAGGTAAGGATCGATTAAATGTTTTGGCGCAGGTCTTGTTGTCAGGCTATGCCTGACTTGCCGGATTGGGCAGTAGCCTTGATGGTTCTGTTCTTAACAATGGTTTTGGGCGCTTTTGCAGTATTAATAGTGAAGAGTCTATTTTGACCGTTCCATTAGGCGGTGAAAATAATTGCTCGCAAAAAAATATTTTTTTCATATAATAATGGCTCTTGACTGGGCGAGTCTTCCGGCCTGGTTATCCCGAAGTCGTTTTTCTGTTACCAGTTGACAGGCCGCGGGATGGTGATGGAAGAAATTAAATTTCATTGGAGGCACATATGTACGCAGTTATTGACATCGGCTCCTTCCAGTTCAAAGTCTCGGAAGGTGACCTGATTGACGCTCCTAAGCTGGACCAAGAGGTCGGGCAGAAGTTTGAGGTGGCGGAGGTTCTTTTGGTCGTGGACGGCGATAATGTCAAGGTCGGCGCTCCCTACGTGAAGGGCGCTTCAGTTGCTTTGGAAGTCGTACGCAAGTTCCGTGACGATAAGGATGTAAAATTTATTTATCGCAAGCGCAAGGATTGGCGCAAGAAGCAGGGGCATCGTCAGGAACTGACTGCCTTGAAGGTAGCTAAGATAAGCGCGTAATAGCAGGTTAGCCTGCTTTAAGACGTCAGACGTCAGACGTCAAACGTGAAAAGACCGATGTCTTTCTCGTCTGACGTTTGATATTTGACGTTTCTTTTTTTATATGGCATTCGTTGATACAGCAAGAATAAAAATTAAGGCCGGTGATGGCGGTAAGGGCTGTGAAAGCCATTACCGTGACCTGTGGATGCGTTATCCTCGCGCGGACGGCGGCGACGGTGGCGACGGAGGTAGTGTGATATTTATCGCCGACCCGCACATGCAGACGCTTCTGGACTACCGTTTTCAGCAGCATTACAAGGGGGAAAGAGGCGGGCACGGTTCCAGTAAGGGGGCTGCCGGCAAGGACGGCGATGATTGTGTCTTGCGCGTTCCGGTGGGTACAGTCTTGTGGGACGATGAGACCGGCCTTATGATCCGGGATTTGGCTGTGCCTGGCTCCAGGGTTGTGGTGGCCAAAGGCGGACAGGGTGGTATAGGTAATCAGCGCCGGAAGACGGTAGTGCTCCCCACCAAGGGTGAGGAAAAGATCATCCGGCTGGAGTTGAAGATAATAGCCGACGTCGGCATCGTGGGTTTTCCCAATGCTGGTAAATCCACTCTGATTACGGGCGTTTCCAAGGTGCGTTCCAAGATCGCCCCGTATCCATTTACGACCAAGCAGCCGATCCTCGGGATAGTAGAGACTGACGACGTGCGTTTTGTTATCGCGGACTTGCCCGGACTTATAGAAGGCGCGCATCTGGGCCGCGGCCTGGGGCATCAGTTTCTAAAACACGCCGAGCGCACCAAGATCCTGGTGCAGGTCATTGATATGGCGGGTACCGAGGACCGCGACCCTTTGGACGATTACGAGACCATCAACCTCGAGCTGGAACAGTACAGCAGCGCACTGGCGCACAAGCCGAAGATCCTGGTGGCCAACAAGATGGACCTGGACGCGGCAAGAAAGAATCTCAAACGCTTTCGCAAGGAGTACGATGTTGATATTATTGAGATATCGGCTCTGGAGAAAGAAGGCCTAGAGCAGCTGGTGGAGAAGATCGTCGGGATCCTGAAGGGTTTGAATTAGAGGCATCTGCTAATATGGAAAGAAAATTTCCCCGTAAATTAAAGCGCGTAGTTGTCAAGGTCGGCTCCAGCCTGCTGGCTAATCAGCTGATGCAGCCGCACGAGGCCTCGCTGCGTTCGCTGGTGGATCAGATCTGTGACCTCCATGATAAGGGGGTCGGGGTGGTGTTGGTAAGCTCCGGCGCCGTGGTGTTGGGGTTAGGCGAGATGGGTGAGCGGGTCCGTCCGTCGGACACGCCATCGCTGCAGGCGGCGGCCGCGATCGGACAGGCCATGTTGATGCGCCTTTATTGCGATTATTTCAAGTCCCGCCAGCGCGCTTGCGCGCAGATACTGCTGACCTGGGATGATTTTGCCGATCGGACGCGGTTCAACAACGCACGTAACACTCTAGAGGTCCTGCTTGAGCGCGGAGTGGTCCCGATCATAAACGAGAACGACACGATATCTACCGACGAGATAAAGTTCGGCGATAACGACAAGTTGTCTGCCCTGGTGGCCAGCCTGATCCGGTCGGACTTGTTGATAATGCTTTCGGATGTGGACGGTTTGTATAAGAAGGAAGATGGCAAGCTTACCGGGCTTTTCCGGGAGATCCGGGAGATAACCGAAGAGATCGAAGGCTCGGCCGGCGGAGCGGCCAACAAGAACGTTTCCAAGGGCGGGATGGCGGCCAAGATCGGCGCTGTCAAGATCGCGTCTTCTGCCGACGTGCCGTGTGTTATCGCTAATGGACAGACGCCGGACGTTATCCGCCGGATCGTTCTGGAGCGCGAAGCGCTGGGTACTTATTTCTTCGAGAAGTCCGAGAAGCTGCTGATGCGCAAGCACTGGCTGACTTTTGTGGCCAAGCCCAAGGGCAAAGTCGTGGTGGACGACGGGGCCAGAAAGGTGCTGCTGAAAGGCAACGCCAGTTTACTGTTGCCTGGCGTGATACGCCACGAGGGCGTCTTCAAGGCCGGCGATGTTGTTATAGTAGAAGATGTCCAAGGGATGGAGATCGGTCGGGGTATAACCCGATATTCAGTCCGGGACATATCCGATTCAGGCGCGGATGCAAAAAGAGCCAAGAGTGAGTTTATCCATATAGACGACCTGGTCGTAACGGCCAAGTAATTTCAAGTTGGAGAGTGTTATGGATAGGCATAATAAAATAATGCTGCAAGCCAGGGAGGCCAAGGCGGCCGCGCTTCAATTGGCGCTGGTGCCCTCCTCTGGTAAAGACCGTGCGCTTAGGTCGATGGCCATGGCGTTGTGGGCCGGTCGTGGTCTGATCCTGCGCGCGAACTTGAAGGACCTGTCGGCGGGCAAGGCGGCCGGATTGTCGTCGGCCATGCTGGATCGGCTGACTCTGGATGATCGGCGTATCAAGGCCATGGCGGATGGGATACTGGATATCGTCAAACTAAAAGATCCGGTCGGTCAGATGATCGCCTCTTGGAAAAGACCGAACGGTTTACGCATTGATCAGGTCCGGGTTCCCATCGGTGTGGTGGGCATTATATACGAGTCGCGTCCTAATGTGACCAGCGATTGCGCTGCGCTTTGTATCAAGTCCGGCAATGCTGTGATCTTGCGGGGCGGCAAGGAAGCAATACATTCTAACCGTGCGATTTACCGGGTCCTCAAGGGTGCCTTAGGCAAGGGTAGCGTTCCCACCGGAGCTTTGCAACTGGTGGGATCCACCGATCGGGCGGCGGTGACGGAGCTTTTGCAGCTGGATAGTTTGATAGACCTCATCGTGCCACGTGGTGGCGAGGGCCTGATACGTTTTGTCGCCGAGAATTCACGCATACCTGTGGTGAAGCATTACAAGGGCGTGTGCCATGTGTACGTCGGTGCCAAGGCGGACTTGAAGATGGCCGAAGAAATTTGTTTTAATGCCAAGGTCCAGCGTCCAGGGGTGTGTAACGCCATGGAGAAGATGCTGGTAGATGCCAGGGTGGCGCGTAAATTTCTGCCTGTCATGCTGGGACGTTTCCGGCAGTCCGGTGTGCAGTTGCGCGGTGACCAGGCTACCCGCCGGATCGACACCGGAGTGGCTGCGGCTAGGGAACAGGACTGGTCCGAGGAGTATCTTGATCTTGTTTTGGCGATCAAGGTCGTGAAGAATGTCCGGGAAGCGGTGGACCATATCAATAAGTACGGTTCACGCCATTCCGACGCTATCGTGACGCGCGACCCTAAGGATGCAGAGGCGTTTCTGAAAGGCGTGGATTCGGCCTGCGTCTACGTGAATGCTTCGACACGTTTTACCGACGGTTTTGAATTCGGGCTCGGGGCGGAAGTCGGTATTTCAACCGACAAGTTACATGTCCGCGGTCCAATGGGACTGGAAGGCTTGACGTCTTATAAATACGAGATTCACGGTAACGGGCAGATCCGCAAGTAGGTCTGTGAAACAGTGCGTGTCCGGCATGTTCCCGGCGCAAGCCAGGTGTTGCTCGGCAGACGTAATAAGTATGGCTGTTGGCTTTCTTATGACCAGAATCGGATTGCTGGGCGGAACCTTCGACCCCATACATATAGGGCACCTTTTGATGGCCCGCACGGCCATGGAGCAGATGCGGCTGGACCGGGTCATATTTATCCCTTCCTGCGTGCCTCCTCACAAGAAGGTCCCGACGCTGTTTTCTACCAAAGACCGCCTAGAGATGGTCAGGCTGGCGGTGGACGATGTTCCTGAGTTTGAAGTGTCGCTTTTCGAGGTGCAAAAAGGCGGCAAATCTTATTCGGTAGATACAGTGCGCCATTTTCGGCAAACCTTGGGTCCGGAGGCAAAGTTGTTCTTTATTGTGGGTGGCGACGCCATAAAAGAGCTGGATTCGTGGAGAGATATCGACGAGCTGAAGAAGCTCTGTTCGTTTGTTTCCGTCAACCGCCCGGGCTATCCGCGCGGGGAGGAAAAGTTCCGTTATCATGCTGTCACCATGAACGGCATCGAGATGTCATCGACCGAGATTCGTAAGCGCATACTGGCCGGAAAATCCATCCGTTTTCTTGTGCCGGATGCTGTCCTGGGATATATTAAATCCGAAAATTTGTACAAAATACGCAACTAGAAAGGTTCTGTATGGGTAACGCGAGAGATGTTATCAAGTTCGGTACAGATGGTTGGCGGGCTATTATCGCCGATACGTTCAATTTCGAAAATGTCGCTGCCCTGTCGCAGGCATTTGCGGTGTGGGTTAAGCGCGATGCCCGCAAGATACCTGGAGTGCCGTTGCGGGTAGCCGTCGGCTACGACAACCGGTTTCTTTCCAAGGAATTTGCGGAGACGGTGGCAGTTGTGGCAGCGGCGAACGGAATCGAGGTGGTCCTGTCGAATTCTTCTTTGCCGACTCCGGCTTTGAGCCTGGCGACACGCGAGCTTAAGTGTGTGGCCGGCGTGGTCATTACCGCCAGTCATAATCCTCCGGAATATAACGGGTTTAAGATCAAGACGGCTGAAGGTGGTGGGGCGGGGAAGAACATCACCGATGCGGTAGAGGGTTATATTAGCGTCGAAGATGTGGTTAAGGTAGACTTTCGCACGGCAGTCGCGGAAGGCAAGATCCGGGTTTTGGATTTAAAGAAGGACTACCTTAAGTTCATCCGCGGATATGTCAACCTTAAGAAGATCAAGCCTGCCAAGTTCCGGGTAATCCAGGATGTCATGTACGGTTCCGGCGGAACGCTGCTGGAGCAGGTGCTCCAAGGTACCCATATTCGGCTGGAGCTTTTGCATTCGGACGTGAACCCGGGTTTTGGCGGCACCCGTCCGGAACCGCTTCCACAGTATCTGCCTTTGCTTAAGGAGAAGATGAAGAAAGGCCGCTACGATCTGGGTCTGGTTCTTGATGGTGATGCAGACCGTATCGCCGCGGTCCTGCCCGGCGGCGAGTTTCTTTCTCCACAGAAGATACTGGCGCTTTTGGCGCTGCATTTATGGAAGAACCGTGGCAAAAAGGGCGGTATTGTTAAGACCATTTGTGGCACGACCATGATAGACAACATGGCCAAAGCCAACGGGATCCCGCTGTACGAAACTCCGGTGGGTTTCAAGTATATTTCGGATCTGATGTTGACCAAGGAGATCATCGCCGGCGGAGAAGAGGCCGGTGGCATGGGGTTGCCGAATTATATCCCGGAGCGCGATGGTATCCTGGCCGGACTTCTATTGCTGGAAATGATGGTTTACGAGAAGAAGAATATCGGCAAGATCCTCGACGAGGTGGAGAAGCTTTACGGTCGTTATTATTACGACAAGACGCAGATCGCCCTGAAAGAAAAAGTGAAGACTTTGGAGCCGGTCAAGCGTATCGAGCAGGTTCTGGGGAAGAAAGTGGTTGGGGTCAAGGACTACGATGGCGTCAAACTGGACCTGGAGGATGGCACCTGGATCATGGTGCGCGCCTCCGGCACCGAGCCTATTCTGCGCGCCTACGCCGAGTCGAAGAGCCCCAAGCGTACCCGGGAACTCCTCGGCTATGCCTTGGAACTGGCGAAGACTTTGTAATGCCGTTGGCAGTAGCCAACCGCGGTGTCGATTGCGTTCCTGTTACCCGGAAATCCGGACGGGCGCGTTATTGCTACGGATGTTTTGCTTATGCTCGAGTTTCTAAGGACGATCTATTACTGGTTAGCCGTCGGGCTGGTTTCCATACTGAGCCTTATTTTTTATCCCTGTCGTGTTTACGGTCGCCAGAATGTTCCCAGAAAAGGCGGATGCATATTTGCCTCCAACCACGAAAGCAACATCGATCCGATGCTTTTACCGGTAGTATCTCCTCGTCAGATGCGTTTTATGGCGAAGGATTCGCTCTTCACCAATCCAGTGCTGGGAGCGCTGATACGTTGCGGAGGCGGGTTTCCCGTAAAACGATT
>JAAXVU010000188.1 GCA_013335325.1 Candidatus Omnitrophota bacterium
AGCGCGAATAGATGCTTGGGTTTTAACCTTTGCGATATGCGTCCGGGCAATCAAAGAACAATTTTAATCAAGGCCTCGCTATGAGTCGCTTGACACGCTAGCTTTTTTCATAGATGCAAATTCCGGGTTAAAGTCTCGACCCGGCCGGGATTCTCATATCTGCGCGGCTTTGAAGTTATCGCCTTTTCTGGTTCTTTCCTTAATTTAGTATGATATATTAATCACCAAATTCTTGAGAATTATGCGGATCAGGATCGAGACTATCCGGCTTTCCCGCCTGATATCCGGCCGGTGGGGAAGGCATTGTCCGGCGATCATCGGTGTCGATCCTGTAGCCAGAAAACCATGTCCAGCAGGAAGTGCATGAATGGTTTTCGGATAGGATTCCGCTCCATGATTTAGCGAGATCCTGAAATAAACCAAAATTTTGCGATAGCCCTGGCTTTGGCCGGCCAGGACAAGGCAAAAGAAGACATGGCCGTGAGGTCATGGAGCTTCATATCTTTCCTCCGGGATGCAAATGAGCGCCATTACATTTCTTAATCGCTGGTCTGTTCGTCTAGCCTTGGCCCTCGGTCTGTTTATCATCCTCGCCGTCAATATCCTGCGTTTCTACAACCTCAACGATATCCCTTATGGCGCCCAAGTCGACGAGCTGGCTGGAGCTGTCACGGTGCAGTGCCTGGCTACAGAAGGAATTGATGCGCACAAGCGCAGCTGGCCGCTCTTTAGTGACCTCAACTTCGGCTCGCCAAAGCCTCCGACGTATTTATATCCAGCAGTACTCTGGACCAAGGTCTTTGGCTATTCAATCGGTAGTTTCCGTGCCTTGATAGCCTTCTTTTTTCTCCTGGCCTTACTGGGCCTTTTTTTTCTGGGGCGAGCGCTGGCCAGCTACGAGTACGGTTTTTGGCTGTTACTTCTGGGGAGCATTTCGCCTTGGACCTGGAATTTTTCCCGGGTGTCGTTTGAATCCTTGACGGCGGTAACGTTTATAGTCTGGGGACTGTTTTTTGTCTTTAATTCCGGGCGCTTAAGGAATTTGGTAGTGTCAGGAATTCTTTTTGCGCTGGCCATGTATGCCTATCCGCCGGTCAGGATGCAGATGCCATTAATGCTTTTGCCAATTCTACTTTACCGCTCTTCTCGTGGAGGTTTTGCTATCCGAGAAACGTTGATCCTCTTGGCGGCGTTCCTTGTGGCAGCATTACCGCTTGTCTGGCAAATCCTCGGTGGACAGTTGATGACGCGGTTCAATGATATCAGTATTTTCTCCAAGGAGTATCTGGCCTCCGTGGGGCGGACCGGCTCGTGGGACGACCTGGTTAAGCTATTTGTCTGGAATTACGGTGCTCATTTTAAGCCGGATTACTTGTTTTTGACTGGGGACGTTAACTACATACATTCCACCCGTCGTTTCGGTATTCTTAGCTGGGTGGATGTTCTGGGCTTGCTGTCCGGCGTGGTTGTGATGATATTGGTTTTCTTTAAACTTGTCCAGGTTAAGCTGCAGGAAGGAACGGACGCCCGTAGGTTTATTGCCCTATTGGTGGTATGTATCCTTATAGCCATTGTCCCGGCTGCGCTGACGAATGAAGGTCTGCCGCATTCCTTGCGTACTATCGGGGCCTGGCCGTTTGTGATGTTGTTGTCTGGATGGGGATTATGGCAGGGTAGTCGTTTGGTGCCGGCTTTTAATATGGCAGGCGTGGTGTTATCCGGGATATTTGCGCTGGCGCTGCTTAATGTTTATTTCCGCGAATATCCGCAGAAGAGCAGGGGCATGTTCGGTTTTTGGACGCGCGAGGAAGTCATGGCCGCCCGTACGGAAGAGGACTGGCTGCGTTTCATGTATCGTTATCGGGCCCAGGATTATCATTTCAGGTATTATCTGATGAACAATAAAGGACTGGGGTGCTCCCAGACCAGGGACATGTGGTTCACCCTGCGCGATTATCTGGCTGCTCATGGAGCTCAATGATGGTGAGCATGGTTTTGGAGGTGAAGACTTGAGAACTGTCATTATGAATGTTATTAAGAAGCCGGTGTTCTGGGTAGGGATTGCATTCGTATTCTGGGTGTATTGTTTTCGCGGGTATTTGTTTGGTAAACTGGGATTCACTTCCGACGCAACTTCTTATTACGAACATATACGTTTCTTTTTGACTAATTTGATGAGCGGGCATTTCTCCCTCTGGGATCCCTATTGGAGCGGCGGGGTGCCAAACGACTTCTTCCTGCGGAGATTTTGTCCTTACAATCCATTCTATTTGCTGATAGTTCTGTTCAGCTTGGCTGGCATTCCTTATTATTTCAGTTACGTTGTTTTTCTTGTTTGTTATATGTTCTTTGGCATGTTCGGATTTTATTTGATCACTCGCAAGCTGACTGGAGACGACATTTCAGCGCTGGTGGCTTTCTTGCTGCTGCTTTTTTCCGCTGTCAGTACGCGTATCTTCGATTCTTATATGATCTTTGTCTTAACTCCTTTGTTGTGGTTCTTTTATTATCTTGTATCTTTTGCGTCTGATCCGCAGCGTAAGAATGTGCTTGGGCTGGCCTTTTTTGCCATGATTACGCTTACCACTTATATTCCTCTTTATTTTATTGTGATCGTATTGTCTTTTCTGGTCGTATTTGCAGTCTTGTACTTTGATCGTATCGCGGCTATATCGACCGGTTTGTTTAACTTTATCAAGAGAGAGCGTTGGCTGTCTATATTTTGTGCTGTGGCGGTCTTGGCAGCAGTCTTGCCGGGAGTGATGTTCTTTCAGGAGGCCGGTAAGGGGAGCATAGCTATTCCCGGACGCCACTATAATACGTCGGAGAGTAACGTGCTGGCAGTGCAGGATCAGTCGGAAGATTCCTGGGCCGTCCCGGAAGAATTCTTCTTTTCTGCCTATTATCATGATTTGAAGAGGATCACTTTTGCCATTGTTTATATGCCGTGTTTTCTCTTTATACCGCTGGTCCTTGGATTCGGGCTGCGGATCTCAAGATTGACCGTGCTTTTGGCTGTTTGGGGTGGCTTGCTGCTGCTGGTGACTGCGCCGTTTGGTTCTTCCCTGTATTCATTTTTGCGGGACAAAGTGTTCATTTTTAAGTATTTTCGCAACCTGCATTTCCTTTTGTGGTTTGCACTGCTGCCGCTTTTGGCGTTATTTGTCGGG
>JAAXVU010000054.1 GCA_013335325.1 Candidatus Omnitrophota bacterium
GCAAGGTCTTCGGCACGATCCAGAACAGTTTTTGGATCCAGTTCGGGGTGGCCAACGTCTTTCTCTTTTTCGGTCTGGCAATGCTGGAGGCGATACACCTGCCGGGCTGGAACCTGGCCCGGGACAATCACAAGAAAGAAGGCTGGCTGGGCGTATTTCTGATGGGTTTCGCGTCGGGATTTGTGGTCGGCCCCTGCACCGCGCCGGTACTGGGGGCGTTACTCGTGCATGTGGCTGCCCGGCAGAACATCACCTTTGGCGTGAGTCTGCTTATGACCTTTGCGTTCGGGTTGGGTTTCCTACTGGTGGTGGCGGGCACTTTCAGCGGTTTATTGGCCAGTCTGCCCAGATCCGGTGCCTGGATGCGGTGGGTCAAAAGGTTGGCTGGTCTGGGCTTGTTGGGCCTGGCGGAATATTATTTCCTGCGCGCCGGGCAGTTGATGTAAAGAACTTGATAGACTTGGAAATTCTGATCGGTATATGGTGAAAAGGTAGAAGCTGAAGCCGGCAGTTCACCATTCACCGTCGGGCTTTTACCAATTAGTGCGACATAGTGTTCGCTTAAAAGGAGCGCTGGATGCAATTCTTATTACGTTCCATGCTTTGTGTGGCGATAGTGGCGATAGTGGCGGGGGTGGCGGTGGGTTACGCCGGATACGCCCGAGGCCAGTTTTTCTTCGATAACCAGCTAAACGGCAAGAAGGCGCCTAATTTTGCGCTGGGATCGATACAAGGCAAGAAAGTTTCCTTAGACGAGACCATAAAGGGCAAGAAGGCCATACTGTTTTTCTGGGCCACCTGGTGTCCGCATTGCAGCGAGCAGATTCAGGAATTATCTAGTCATAAGGCCGAGCTGGAGAAGCAGGGGGTCGTGGTGTTATTGATAGATACTGGTGAGCCTGCCAATCCCGTCAGGCGGTTTGCTGCTTACAGGAGGCTGGAGTACGATGTATTGCTGGATACCGAAGGTTCGGTCTCCGAGACCTACCAGGTGGTCGGCATTCCGACGCTGGTATTCATCGGGACGGACGGCATCGTGCGCGAGTCCTTGCACATGTTCCCCAGAAAGTATATGGAATTATTAAAGTAATACTTGACTTCCACACGGGCGTGTGGTACAAAGACAGTATGAGCGAAACACGTCTTACCGACAAACAAAAAGAAGTCCTGCGTTTCATCTACGAACGCATCCGCTTTAAGCAACACGCCCCCACTATTCGAGAGATAGGCGAACACTTCGGGTTTTCTTCCACCGGCACCGTGCGCGACTATTTGCATGCTCTGGTGCAGAAAGGTTACATCCGCGTCCAGGAAGGCAAGTCACGCGCCATCGAGCTGGTGAAGGAAGCTTTGTTCCAGATCCCGGTCCTGGGGCGGGTGCAGGCCGGCATGCCGGTCTTTGCTGCCGAAGACTTGCTGGGTTTCCTGAACCTGGAGAACCTGGTCTTCCCGGGTCCGGATGTATTCGCTTTAAAGGTCCGCGGACAGAGCATGCGCGATGCCGGTATTATGGAAGGCGATTTCGTGGTGGTCCGCAAACAGGACCACGCCCAGTCCGGCGACGTAGTGGTGGCGTTGGTGGGCGATGAGGCCACTGTCAAGCGTCTGGCCCGCCGTGCTAATGAGTATTTCCTCGATCCTGCCAACCCCGATTTCCAGCCCATTCCCCTTACGTCCGAAGCCTCTATCATTGGTAAAGTTGTCCAGGTGGTCAGGGATTATACGGGGTAAGCTTCAATATTTCTTGAGACCTCACCGGCCATATCGACTTTATCGACCTTAGCAGTGACTCATTTGCTAAGCGTATCCAGATATACCCCCAGCGGTTTTTGATAGTCCCTTCTGGAGTAAGTTCTTCCCTGAAAAGTCAGCGCGGTATCCGGTTCGGTGTCAGTCTGCATGATGATCGCGCAGGGCTGCCAGCCGGTGTCTTCGTAGATCTTCGACGGATTGGCTACGTTGAGGTGGCGGATCTCGGGGGGTTGTGCGCCTGTTTTAAGCAGTGTCCAGTAGGGATATTCCCATTCGTCATCATTGATGATAAGTCCGACCCGGCGGCAGCCGGAGGCCTTGACCGCGTCGGTCACTGCCACGAAAGGCGTCTGCATGTAGGGCCGGTCGAGAAAATACTGCTCCGTGCGGGTGGTATTGAATACAGTCCGGATGCCGACGAGCGGGCGCATCTTGTTGTGAATGAGCCACGGGACCGCTGCCAAAAGCAGCGCCGCCGTCGTAATGACCAGCCAGCGCCGGGAGCTGCCGGTCCGGTCCAGCACCACCGCGATGACCGGCGCGCCCAGGATGAAGAGCGGCAGGTGCAGGCGGCTTATCCACGGCTGCCAGCGCATGTAGAAAACAAATCCGGAGTAGGAAAGGATCAAAGCCAGGATGTAAAGCCGAAGCAGTTCCCGGTCGTTACGCCTGAGCTTAAGGCCAATCAGGCAGAAGATCACCCCCAGCCAGAAGTGCAGGAAGTTCCCGGCGTAGTACTCGTTGTAGACGGTGGACTTTTGCAGGAAAAGTGCCTCTGCCTTGAAGTGGGTGATCTCCGGCTGGTAGAAATTGAGCCTGAGCCGGTCGTAACTGCCGCGCACCAGACGGATGAAGACGTCGTTCAGCCTTTGCGAGGGCGTCTGCAGATGCACCGCGCTTTGGCGGACCAGATTGGAGACAAAAAGCCCCGGGTCCATCCGGGCGTTCGCCAGCTGTACGTCCTCTCTGGCCGGATTAATGCGGCCGAAAACCAGCCGGGTGCGTAGGTGGAAGAGGCCGGTCAGAAGGGCCACGGCCGTCAGGATAGCGACGAGGATACGAGTGGTTCTTTTATTCTCGCGCGGCGCGAGCACCAGCGCGATCAAAAGAAAGGGCGGCAGGAACAGATAGCTTGAGCCTTTGGTGAAGAGCGCAAGAGCAGTAGCGGCCGCGGTCAAAAGCGCGTGCGCGGTCCTTTGCCCCTCACGCATCCACTTGAGCGACGCCCAGACCGCCGCGGTCAGCCAGAAGGCCGTGGGGAGGTCGTTTTTGGTCGAGGTGGCCTGCAGTATCGCCATGGGGATGGTGGCGGCGATAAGCGCGGCGGCGGCCTGCGCTTTGCGCGAAGCCCCCAGTTGTGCAGCGACAAGCGAGACACCGACGGCACAACCGGCCCAGCCGGCCCATTGCGCCAGGTTGGCGAAGTTGTCGCTGCCTCCTAAAAGTTTAAGGTGCAGCATCAGGTATTCCGCAAGGGGCATGGCCCACAGCTCGCGGGTGATAGGCGTGGCGAAATATCCCACGTTCCTGTTCTGTGTCCAGTGGGCCACTCGGCTCAAGTGGTAGACCATGGCGTCCCAGCTGTTGGGCGGCGCGGCCAGCGCAAGCAGGAAGAGCGTCGCGGCCAAAAGGAACCAGGCGGTGATCAGCAGCTTTTCCGACAGCGTGAGGTCGGCCGGCAGGCTTAAGACCGGACGCGGCGGCAGGAATTGTCGACGGTAAAATACCAGGAGGCTTCCGCCTATACAGAGGCCGGACCAGAAAAGCATCAGGCCGGCCGGATGGATGGCCTGCCTAAGGCTTAGAGCGCCGGTGCCGGCAGCGAGCGTCAGTCCAAAGATAAGCGCGCCGGCGACAATGATCTCCCGTCGGTTGTCCAGGTGCCAGCGCTGTCGTACTGTCGCGGCCAGCAGTATGGCGATAAGCAGGAACAAGGGGAGCAAAAGGACTGGCAAAGTGGCTCCTGGGGTTCTTGAGGTATTGAAGGTCTATAAAGTCGGCAAGGTCTGTTGGGTTAAAGTTCTATGCCAGACCTCAAAGACTTTACCGACATTATCGACCTGCAGTCATGCATTTTATTTCTTCTATACTACGTCCGACTGATCAGCGCCACTATCCAAATATCTATAAAAATTTAGCATACCGCGGGCTTAGGCTAGTAGAATATCTCTGAATTTTTTGGTCAGTCCAACAGAGCATATATAAAGGAAGGTGCAGTATGAAGATAGTCAGAACCGATAAGGCGCCGGCCGCAGTGGGGCCGTACAGTCAGGCCGTTATCACCGGAAGCCTGGTGTTTTGCGCGGGGCAGATACCGCTGGATCCGGCGACCGGCAACGTGGTCTCAGGCGGCATCGAGGAACAGACCCGGCGCGTCTGCGAGAACATAAAGGGCGTACTAGCCGGTGCGGGCACGTCGCTTAACAAGGTGGTCAAGGCGTCGGTGTTCCTCAAGGACATGAACGACTTCGCCGGTATGAACAAGGTCTACAACGAATATTTCACCTCGGACTTTCCGGCCCGTTCCACCTTGCAGGTGGCGCGCATCCCCAAGGATTGTCTGGTCGAGATAGAGGTAGTGGCCGAGATCGCCTGAAGCGGTATTGTGCCTGAAAAAAGATTTGCGTTGCAGTTTCTCGTGGCGCCCGTTATTATCGGGGCATTGAAAGGAGATCCATATGATGCTGGCTTTTGGTTTGGTATTGCTCGGGGCTTTGGCGCGGTTCCTGCCGCACACGGCCAATTTTTCGCCGGTACTGGCTATCGCTCTTTTCGGCGGGGTGTATCTGCGTCGATCGCAGGCTTTGTGGGTGCCGCTGGTCTTGATGGTCGCCACTGACCTGGCGCTGGGACTGCACGCCACTATTCCGTTCACCTGGGGCAGCGTGATCCTGACTTCCATGCTGGGACTGTGGGTGCGTGAGCAGGCCTGCCTGGGCCGGATGGTGATCGGTGCGGTCGCGTCGGCGGTGCTGTTCTTTGTGGTGACCAATTTCGGGGCGTGGCTGTCGTATTATCCGCATACCGGTGAAGGTTTGGCCCTGTGTTACCAGCTGGCGGTGCCGTTTTTCCGTATCACGCTTTTGAGCACGCTGGTATATTCGCTGGTGCTTTTCGGTACGTATGAGTTTATCGCCCGTCGGGTCAGAGAGACGCGCCTGGCGGCTGTTCTTTTGAGGAAGTAAACTTTTTTCCATACCTGTCGGGGAAACCGTCCGAAGCGGCCGCTGTGAGGGCTGTCTTAGGCTTTGCTGACCGCGCGAGAAGCGCAAGTCGGCAAAGGTGGGAATCACGGGCAGTGGCGCTACTGTGAAGCGGGGAAGTGCTCCCGCCAAGCCAGAATGCCCGGCTGGTATCTTATAGTGAACCGTGCTGCGCTTATACCGGATTTGGCATTGCAAGATCCGGGATCTACAGCAGGGGGAACGCATAGATATTGTGTGCGCCCTTCAGTTGTCTGCCGACGGCTGAAGGGCGTCTTATTTGGGGTCATTGGTATAAGGTCGCAAGAAATGACATGAGGTCGATGAGGTCGATGAGGTCGGTCATGGCTTGGAGGTCAGGCGATCAGGGCTGAACCTGGATCTTAAGGACCTTACCGACTTTATCGACCTGTTTTTTCGATCGGTTGACCTTTTGGCCCGTAATCTTTCTGGAGGATAAAATGAACAAATTTTGGTTGTTGTTTGTATTGTCGGTCGTATTCATGTGCACTCCGTCTTTCGCCGAGACGGTGGAACTGCCGGACATCGTGGTCACACCGTACCGTTACGGCGAAGGCGTGGGCAAGGTGGCGGCTAGCGTGAAGGTCCTGGACGCGGAGGATATCCGCGACTCGCGAGCGGACAGCCTGGTAGACGTTCTGCGTTCGGTCGACGGCATTACGGTGCGAGACTATTACGGCAACGCCACCAAGTCGGCCGTGGATATGGGCGGTTTCGGCGAGCAGTCGGCGCTGAATGTGCTGGTCCTGGTGGACGGAAGACGGGCCAACAACGTGGACTTGAGCGGCGTGGACTGGACCCAGGTGCCGCTGGACCAGGTGGAGCGTATCGAGATCATACGCGGTAGCTCTGGCGCGGTCATCTACGGCGACAATGCCTCCGGCGGGGTCATCAATATCATCACCAAGAGAGGCGGCAGAGCTCCGGCGGTTACTGCCGAGGCCGGATTCGGCAGTTACAGCCGCAATTCGCAGAAGCTGTCGGTCGCGGGCGGGGCGGCTGACAAGTTGTCTTACTGGCTGAGCTCCGGGCATGACTCGACCCGCGGTTACCGGCAGAATTCCTTCAGCCGCAACAACGACTTTGCTGCGCGCCTGGACTACCGCTTAAGCGAGGCCTTGTCGCTACACAGCGACGCCGGGTTCCACGCCTCGTCCTACGGCATCCCCGGCGCATTGTATCAGGACAACATCGACACTTACGGCCGCACCTACGCCCGGTTCGTCGAGGACCACGCCAACAACAAGGATTACTACGGCGTCTGGGGCCTTTTGACCGACTTCGCCGGGCCCGGACAGCTGGGGTTGGACCTAAGCTATCGCCAGAATCAGACTGATTCCTATTTTCTTTCATCCGGCAATCCCACGCGCAAGAACCGCATCCGCACCTACGGCTTGACGCCTAAGTACACCCTCTCCGAGCGGGTGGGCGGGCACGACAACAAGCTCGTTGGCGGGGTGGATTATTACCAGACGTTCTTTGATTCCGACAATGCCAGCAAGACCACCGACGTGCGGACCAGCTACACCAATATCAAAAAGACGTCGGTGGCGGGGTACGTGCAGGATGAGTTCGCCCTGACCGACCGGCTGACCGCAGTGGGCGGTTACCGCCGGGAAGCGGTCCGCTACGCCTTTGGTTACCATGACTTCGGCGGCTGGAACCCGGATATCGACGACCGGCTGCGTCCCAAGATGCAGGCGTTAAACAGCGGCCTGGTCTACCAATACGCCGAACGTTCGCAGGTCTTTGCCAACATCGGGCGCAGTTACCGGTTCCCCGAAGTGGACGAGTTCACCTTCACCGACGAGAATTACATGCAGCAGCTCAAGACTTCGTTAAAGCCGCAGTCTTCGGTCAACTATCAGGCCGGTGTGCGGCACAATTTCTCCGAAGGGGTGAAGGCCGAGGCTTCGCTCTTCCGGATGGACGTTAAAGACGAGCTCTTTCTTAACTCCCGCTACGCCTGGCTGGAAGATCCCTGGTCGCCGGGCACCTGGTACTGGTCGGCGCAGAACGACAACTATGACCGGACCGTGCACCAGGGACTGGAAACTTCGGCGGAGGCCCGGGTCAATAGCCGGCTTAAGCTGCGGGGCGGGTACACTTTTACTGACGCGCGTTTCTCTAACGGGGCTTACGCCGGAAACGAGATACCGCTGGTGGCGCGTCACAAGGCCAGCGCTGGGCTGGGGCTGGAGCTCGTCAAGGGTGTGACGTTGGACTTCGCCGAGACCTACGTGGGTGCGCGGCGTTTTTACAATGATCAGGCCAATGCCTATTCCAGGTTGAACGGTTATCTGGTGACTGACGCGGGGGCTTCCTGGCGGATGCGCGACTGGACCGTTTCATTTGGCGTCAATAATCTCCTCAATGCGAAGTATTCCGAGGTGGCCGGCGTGCGCGTCACGGAGGACGGTGTCTACGGTTACCACGTGGGCGACAAGTTCTATTTCCCCTCGCCGGAGCGGAATTACAACTTCAAGGTCAGCTGTGTATTTTGATCCGATTAGTCTGAGAAAAAAGACGGGCTTGTAACTCGCTTAATTGCCTCGCCGTTTTATCAGTGCCCTTTTCGTCGTTGCGAAAGCGGGGCTCTTAGGCTAGGATTAATGCGCCTTTTTTCTTATTCTAAAAAATATTAGGAGGCAGTGGACCATGTTGAGCCCAGAGTTGCTGGTGAAGGTCCGGGGTTTTCAGAAAAGAGAGCTGACAGAGCATCTGATCTACCGGCGGATGGCGGAATGTGTTCCGGCCGGAGCCAACCGGGACGTGCTCTTGCGTTTATCCGACGATGAGAAGCGGCACTACGAGATCTGGAAGAAATATTCCGGTCAGGAGGTAGCGGTTGACCATTTTCAGATATGGGTCAACGTGCTCCTGGCGAGGGTCTTCGGACTGACCTTCGGCATCAAGCTGGCCGAGAAAGGCGAGGAGGACGCGCGTACCGCTTATGCCGCCTTTGGCGACTTGGTGCCGGAAGTCCGGTCGCTCATCCAGGAAGAGGCGGTGCACGAAGAAGCGCTGGTCGCCATGCTCGATGAGGACCAGCTGAAATATGTGGGTTCCGTGGTCCTGGGCTTAAGCGATGCGCTGGTGGAGTTGACCGGCGTGCTGGCGGGGCTGACCTTTGCTCTCGCCAACGCGCGGCTGATCGCGGCGGTGGGGCTCATTACCGGTGTCGCGGCGGCGTTCTCCATGGCGGCTTCCGAGTACCTTTCGACCAAGACCGAAGGCGGTGAGCGTTCGCCGCTCAAAGCTTCGGTCTATACCGGCGTGGCCTACATATTTACGGTGGTGTTTCTGATCGCGCCGTATCTGTTGTTGAATAATTTACCGGTCAGCCTTGCGTGGACCATGCTGAACGCGGTCCTGGTCATCGTGGTTTTCACCTTTTACGCGGCGGTGACGCAAGGGGTTTCGTTCCGCAAGCGTTTCGCGGAGATGACTCTGCTTTGTTTCGGCGTTGCGGCTTTATCTTTTGGTTTCGGGTATCTTGTCAAGCAGTGGCTGGGTGTAAGCGTGTAGGAGTCATGGGGTAGATGTGAAAGGTCTGTTAATCAGAGCAGGTCGATAAGGTCCATAAGGTCCATAAGGTTTATAAGGTCGGTGAGGTCTAAAAAGTTTGTAAATCCGAGAAGCCGTCAGACCTTATCGACTTTATCGACCTCATAGACCCCGTGTTATCACTAATGGTGCTTAGTATGCGAAACCGTATCTTTGTCACAATCCTGCTGTCTTTACTGCTGGCGTCACCTGTCCGGGCAGACTACCTCGAGGCGTCGCTCCTGGAGGCGGTGGACAGTCAGGATATTTCCGCTGTCCGTGAGCAGCTGGCTTTGGGAGCGGACGTCAACGCCCGCGACAACCTGGGGTTTCCGGCTTTGATGACCGCGGTCCGGCGGGGTAATGAAAGACTGGTACAGGTCCTTCTTAATGCCGGCGCGGATGTGGACCTGGATGCGCAGGACCCGTTTTTTGCCGATGTTACCGGAGCCAATGCCCTGATGTGGGCGGCTGAGGACGGGCGCCAGGATATCGTCGAGCTTCTTCTGGATAGCGGTGCCGAGGTGGATTTCTGGAGCGATACCAGCATGCCTACCGCCTTGTTACGGGCGGCGGCGAACGGGCATGGCGCGGTAGTGCAGACTTTGTTGGAGCGTGGCGCGGCCGTGGACCAGGCGGTTGACGGAAAGACAGCCCTGCATTTCGCTGTCCGGGAAGGCTATCCCGGTGTGGTAAAGGTCTTGCTGGATTATGGTGCAGATGTGAACGTCCGGTACCATGAAATGCTGACCGGTGGCTGGGGCCCCGACGGTCAGGAGAAATTGGACTATTTCGGCACTATCCTGATGCAGGCAGCGTTACAGGGGGACCCGGATACGATAGGTGTTTTGCTGGACCAGGGTGCGGAAATTAATGCGGTGGATGCTTGCGGGGTATCGGCGTTGATGTTTGCTGTCCGACGTGCGCACACTGACGCTACGCGGGTGCTGCTCCTTCGGGGTGCTGATGCCAGGCGGCAGGCCTTTCGCAAGTTGGAAGGCGCGGGTACTCTGTGCGATCCTTATCGAGGCACTACCGCTCTCATCCTGGCAGCGCGCGACAGCCACTCCACGGATATCGCCCGGATGCTTCTAAGTCGAAATGCCGACATCAATGCAACTGACGTTCGGGGTTTTACGGCGCTTATGCACGCCTGCGATCAGGGTTCTTATGACATGGCTAAGTTTCTGATAGGCAAGGGGTCCAAGGTCAACTATAAGTACGGACCGTACACTGCTTTGTATCTGGCCGAATCTCACGATCTCGGTGAATTAGTGAAGATGCTGCGTCAGGCCGGCGCGAAGTAAGATTGCCGATAGAAGGGACAGGCACTGGAGCTGGCTTCAGATCCTGTCCCTTCTTGTTTCTATTCTATTTATTTGCCTTCCACAGCATGCAATTACATATCATGCAGAATAGGTGCGGCGATGTATGTTGTATGCCAAAATCAGAAACTCGATATGCAGCTTGACTAATATTGGAATTTATGGAGAATTGAAAATAATTCGTAATGATGAGTCAGAAAAATTATTATAAATGAGCAGGAGGTTTTCAGTGAATAAATGGTTCGTTACAGTAGCAGTGGGTGCTTTGCTAAGCCTGGGTCAGGCTGCCTGGGCTTCGACTACATCCTACCAGGGGTCCTTTACAAAGGACGATGACATTCAAACTTTCAATATTAATATCCCGGAACAGTCGAACGTTCTTTTTCGCACGTTCTCTTATGCCGGTGGGGTCAATGGGGCCGGGGAGACGGTCGCGCGCGGCGGGTTCGACCCGTTCCTGTCGTTATTCGACGGTACCGGTGCGTTCATTGATTCCAATGACGATGCGGCGGATAATGCGGGCCAGTATGTGGTGCCGGCTGACGCGGTGACCGGCAAACAGTGGGATTCCTATTTGTCGATCGTGCTGGAGCCTGGCAATTATATCCTGGCGCTTACTCAGGCCGAGAACCAGTTTGTCGGAGGTGTAGGCGATAATATTTCCGAAGGTTTTACTTTCTCGGGACAGGGCAATTACACGCCGGAATTGGTCGGCGTTACCGAGACTACTCCTTTCTGGGAGATGTATGATAACGGTCAGGTTGTGCATCGTGACGGACATTGGGCCGTGGATGTGACCGCGGAGAGCCAGGTAGTCACCCCGGAGCCGGCGTCCATGCTGCTTTTCGGTCTTGGCGGCGCGGCCATGGCCTTCGCCCGGCGGAGAATGAAAGTATAAGCTGTCGTTCTGGCAGGCGATCAAGGATTTGATAAAAGGGACAGGCACTTTAGCGAACTAAAGTGCCTGTTCTTTTTTGTATTCTTCAGGCATGCAATATGGGTGATAGCCAGCGACGGGCTTCTGCCAGAGTCCAGCCCTTGCGCCGGGCGTAATCTTCCAGCTGGTCAGGCAGGATATGCCCGAGAGGGAAGTAGACCGCTTGCGGGTGGGCGAAGTAATGTCCGCAGATCGACGCTACGGGATCCATCATCATGGTCTCGGTCAGATGTATACCGGCGTTCTTGTCGGCGTTCAGAAGCTGGAAGATCGCGGTCTTCTCGGTATGGTCCGGGCAGGCCGGATAGCCGGGTGCCGGGCGGATGCCGCAGTAGCGACCGGCGAAAATATCTTCGTTCGAGAGATGCTCTTCTGGCGCGTAGCCCCAGTATTCCCGGCGCACCATTTCGTGCAGGACTTCCGCGAAGGCCTCGGCCAGGCGGTCGGCCAGGGTCTTTAGCATTGTGATACGGTAATCATCGCCAGACAGGGCACGTACCGCTTCGGGCATGCCGGCACCCGCCGTGACCGCAAAGGCGCCGACGTGGTCAATAGCGCCGGCCGACTTGGGCGCGACAAAGTCAGCCAGGCAATAATAGGGTTCCGGGCTAGCGTCAGCTTTCTTGACCTGCTGGCGCAGCATGCGGCAGGTGGTCAATACCCGGGAACGCGATCCGTCGGAATATATCTCGATATCGTCGCCCACGCTGTTGGCGGGAAAGATCCCGAAGACGCCGTGGCAGGCGAGTAGTTTGCGGGAAGCGATCTCGTCTAGCATAGCCTGGGCATCGTGGAAAAGTTTGGTGGCTTCCGCGCCCTGGCGCGGCTCATCCAGGATGGCCGGGTAGCGGCCTTTGAGGCCCCAGGCCAGAAAGAAGAATGACCAGTCGATACGCTGGCGCAGGCGGCGCAGGTCGAAATCCCGGAAGGCCTTGACGCCGCAAAACACCGACCGGTCGGTGTTTTCGTCCGGCGTACTGGCGGAGAATCTGCCCCGGCGGGCTTCCTCCAGGGTGACGAAGTTCCAGGCAGCGCGGTCGGTGACGGCTCTCTCCCGCAGGGCGGCCTGCGCGGTCTGGTTCTCGCGGATAAAAGACTCGCGGGTATTGGGGTCCATCAGGTTGCGGCAGATGCCGACGCCGCGGGAAGCGTCCTTGACGTGCACCACCGGGCCGCGGTAGGCCGGCGCGATCTTAAGCGCGGTGTGGGCAGGGGACGTGGTGGCTCCGCCGATAATAAGCGGGATGTT
>JAAXVU010000189.1 GCA_013335325.1 Candidatus Omnitrophota bacterium
TTCCTGCGCGACAGGTGCGGTATTCGGCGGGCGGTCGAGATGAAAGGTTATACGCATTTCTGATGAGGCCGGCAAGTTGTGTGTCCCACAGTTACGAAGATACGCTGGCTACGGCCGCAAGTTTCGCTAGGGTTTTGCGTAAAGGCGACATCGTTTGTCTTTACGGTGACCTGGGGGCTGGCAAGACAGCCTTTGTGAAAGGGTTGGCCAAGGGTTTGCGGGTCGATCCGGCGCATGTTCACAGTCCCACTTTCACGTTGATGAATATCTACCATGGCAAGTTGCCGCTGTACCATTTTGATCTGTACCGGATCGGCTTCCGGGACCTGCTGGACCTGGGTTACGAGGAATTCTTCTTCGGGCAGGGTGTGACAGCGGTGGAGTGGTCGGAAAGGCTGGAGGGCTTGGCTCCCCGGGAATGCTGGAAGGTGGAGCTTAGGCACGCCGGGGAAGACCAGAGGAAGATCCGGATACGCGCTTGCGGCGCGATGTTGCAGGAACGCTGGGAACACGCAAGGTTGGCTTTTGCTCACGGCAAGGCCGCGGCCAAGCCGGTCCGGCATGCCGCTTCCGGCGGTGCTGCCAGGCTGAGATCCAGTGCTGTTAAAGGAGAACGATGAAGATATTGGCAGTCGATACATCCACCCGGCATCTTTCGGTCGCCGTTACCGACGGCGACAAACTGCTGGCTGCCCGCAACGTCGCGCCCCGCAAAGACCTGTCGATGACCATAACTTTTGATATTGAACGTGCTTTGCAGAAGGCCGGTATCTTCCTGCACGACATTGAAGGCTTTGTTGTCGGTCTGGGTCCGGGTTCCTTTACCGGCTTGCGGGTGGGGTTGTCGATGATGAAGGCCTTCATCATGGTGACCGAAAAGCCGGTGGTCGGCGTCTCCAGTCTGGACGCCATCGCCATGAACGTCCGTAGCCGCAAGCCGGTCAACATTTGCGTCATTAACGATGCCCGTCGGGGATTGCTGTACGCCTGCGTCTACGAGAAGAAAAACGGTTGTCTTACCCGCAAGTGCGAGTATCTCCTGCAGCCGGTCGACGAGGTCCTCCGGCAGGTGGAGGGTGAAACAGTCTTTATTGGAGACGGCATTCCGCATGCGCGTGATGTGATAGTCGCGGCGTCCCATAAGCCCGGCGCCGGGTTTGTCCCACATTTCGAGTTGGACCGGCACTGGTTGCCCAAGGCCAAGGAGCTGGCCCGGCTGGGTTATCAGCGTTTGTTGCGGGGTGATTTCGACAAGATCGAGACGCTGGCCCCGCTTTATTTGTACCCGGAAGATTGTCAGGTAAGCAGCGGCCCCGGCAGCCGGGAGCGCAAACCTGCCGCATGAGGCGGCTTGACCGCTCCCGTCGGAGTCAGTGTGAGCAAGGTTTCTATGCCCTCAAAGAATCCCAGTCTAAAACCCGTCAGCTGGATCGAGATCGATCTTAAGGCCGTGCGGAGCAATTTTCGCGAGATCCGCCGCTTGGCGTTTGCCCAGATGGAGCCGAAGATCAACCGGACCGTGGATATATTGGCGGTAGTCAAGGCGGATGCCTACGGCCACGGCATGGTCGAGGTGGCGCGGACCCTGGAGAGCGAGGGGTGCCGGTTCTTCGCGGTATCCAATATTAACGAGGCCATTGCCTTGCGTCGCTCCGGCAACAGGCGGCGGATACTGATGTTCGAGGCGACGCTGCCGGAGCTGGCGCCGGATGTGGTGAAATACAATTTGACGCCAAGTCTCTGTGCCGTGCCGCTGGCGCGGGCGCTGGACAAATATGCCGGCCGGGCGGGGAAGAAACTGCCGGTGCATGTCAAGGTCGATACCGGTATGGGGCGGTTGGGCGTCTGGCACAAGTCCGCGGTGGCTTTTGTCAACGAGCTAAACAAGCTCAAGCATCTGCAGGTCGAAGGCATCCTGACGCATTTTCCCGTAGCTGATACCAACCGGGCTTTCACGGAGCAGCAGATGGATGATTTCGCCCACGTGGTGGCGGACCTCATCCGGGACCAGATACCTTTCCGTTATCTGCACGCGGCCAACAGCATGGGCCTGGCGGCTTATAAGAACCGTATCTTCAACCTGGCCCGTCCTGGTGTCATGCTCTACGGACTTTCTCCGTCCGCCGAAGTGGGGCCTAAGATAGAGTTGCAGCCGGTCATGACGGTCAAGGCCCGGGTGCTTTTTACGAAGACGATCTACCGGGACAGCGGCGTCAGTTACGGGCATACCTTCCGCGCGTCAGTGGACACACCGGTGGCTATCTTGGCCATTGGCTATAGCGACGGATATTTTCGTTCTCTTTCCAACCGGGCTTGCGTGCTTCTAAACGGCACGCCCTGTCCGGTGCTGGGTCGCGTGACCATGGACCAGACCGTGGTGGACATTTCCCGGGCCGGGAACGTTACCGCCGGCGATGAGGCGGTGGTGCTAGGCACCCAGGGTGTTTGCGAGATCTCGGCCGACGACATTGCCGGTTGGGCCGATACTATCAACTACGAAGTGGTTTGTAATCTGGGAAACCGTCTGCCGCGCGTTTATCGCTCCTGACGCGGCCCTGCCTGTACTTCGGGATGTCTCAGCGGAAATCAAAATAGCTTGCGGATAACGTACGAGCCGGCGGCAGAGAAGAGGGCCGGGGCAAACCAGGCCGCTGCCAGCGGCGGCAAGGCCCCGCCTTTACCGAGCGCCAGTCCTACCGAATTCACCACAAAGAACAGCATGCCGATAGCCAGCGCGATACCTATCGACGCGAATGTAAGTCCTTTGCGTCGTCCGGTGACCAGGGTAAATGGCAGTCCCACAAAGATAATGACAATGCAGGCAAAAGGATAGGCGATGCGGGCGTGCAAGTCGACTTTCAGGCTGTTCAGTACCGCTACGGCGCCGGATGCTTTGAAGCGTTTGATGTATTCCTTGAGCTGTTTTATGTTCATAGAGGACAGCTCTGACCGTTGCCGGAGGAAATCCGTCGGGGTTTCCTTTATATCCAGCAGCTTTTCCTTCATAAACGGCGCGTCGCCGATCAGGGTTTGGTCGGCCGGGTTGTAGTGCGTTATCTGACAATTGGACACCTTCCAGGAGGAACCGTTCCATTCGCCCTTAAGTGCGATGATCTTCTC
>JAAXVU010000055.1 GCA_013335325.1 Candidatus Omnitrophota bacterium
GTACCCGGACGTTATGGTTTATATAGACGGGCGTACTGAGTTGCGTGGTTCGGCTTTCTTCGAGAAGTATCGGAAAATATGGGATGAGGGTGATCCCAAGATGTTTGAACAGGAAGTGCAACGCTTTAAACTGACCGGAGCGTTTATCTCTACATCTATGGGGCCGGCTTCGGAGAAGTTATTGGATATGCTGGTACACAGGGATGATTACAAGCTGATATATCTGGATTATGACGCGATTATTTTCCTGAAGGATATACCGGAGAATGCCGATTATATAAAGAAATTTTATGTTGATCTGTCCAAATGGAAGACTATCAAGCTGGATATACGGCATTTTGGGCCTACTCTGGCGTCGCCGTATCAGAACATGGCCAGGGCGCATTCTTTAATAGCTATGGGCTATCCCGACCAAGCTGTCGGTGAGGCCAATGCAGCGCTTGAGATCGATCCTACGTATGCGGTGCCATATAAGCTGAAGGGCCGGGTCTATTTTGAGCGTAAGGATTGGGAGAATGCATTCCGGAATTACCGCATAGCTTTGGCTTCTTCTCCAGAGGATGTCCGTTTGCGCGGAAGGCTGGCCATGTCGTATCTTGGTATGGGCGAGCTGGGTTATGCTATGAAAGAGGCTGAAAAGATGATCGAACGGGCGCCGGAGGATGCCCAGGGGTATTTTGTGAAGGCCAAGGTGTTGGTAAAAATGAAGGAGTATAACAAGGCTTATGATATAGTATTGCAAGCTTTGCGCATTACTCCTAAATCAGTCAATGATATGCTGGAACTGGGAGATTTGGCATTTGAGGACAAAGCGTACTCTCAGGCAGCGCGGTATTATTCTGAAGGCCTTGGCATGGATCCTCGAAGGGCAATAGCGCACGAAAAGATGGGTATTATTCTTCATGCGCAGGGTAAAGATGCCCGGGCTATCCTTGAATACAAAAAGAGCCTGTCGATCGATCCTGCCAATACTTCGGCGCGTAAAGCATTGGCGGAGCTGGTTCCTAAGCGAGGAGGAAAGTAAAGCATGCGTAGTGTATTGACTTTTATAATGGCGGGCGGTAAGGGGGAGCGTTTACATCCTTTGACACGCGACCGTGCCAAGCCGGCCGTGCCTTTCGGCGGTATTTACCGGATCATTGATTTTACCCTTTCTAATTGTATTAATTCCGGCCTCAGACGCATCTTCGTTTTGATACAGTATAAGTCCTTCTCATTGCAGAAGCACATTCTGGCGGGTTGGGACGTGGTTTCGACCCAGTTGGGCGAGTTTATTGACGTGATCCCGGCCCAACAGCGTCTGGGAGAAGATTGGTACAAGGGGACCGCGGATGCCATATATCAGAATATTTATGCCATCAACGACCACAATCCGGAGCTTGTCTTGATCTTGGCCGGGGACCATCTCTATAAGATGAATTACCAAAAGATGATCGAGAAGCATCTGGAAATGGGCGCGGATATCTCTGTCGCGTGTATCAAGATGCCAAAAGAGGAGGCTATTAATTTTGGGGTCATAGAAGTTGATCCGGATGGGCTTATATGTGGTTTTCAGGAAAAGCCTTCTGTTCCTAAGACCATACCACAGGAGCCGGACACTATTTACGCTTCTATGGGGATCTATCTGTTCAACAAAAAGACGCTGGTAGCCGAACTGGAACGAGATTCGCATGATGTTAAGTCCGAGCATGACTTCGGCAAGAATATTCTTCCGCGGATGGTAGCTGACAGGAAGAAGGTTTACGCGTATAACTTCGGCCAGCAGTCGAATTATTGGCGTGATATAGGGACAAGAGACGCCTATTATCAGGCCAATATGGATCTTATCCGTCCTCAGCCTCCGCTTAGCCTTTATGACAAAGGTTGGCCGCTTCGCACACATTATTCACATTATCCGCCGGTGCTGATGCGTACAGTGCATGAAAAGGGGCAGAAAGTTTTGGGGTTGGTGGTGGACTCCATTATTTCTCCTGGCTGTATCATAGAGGGCGGTCGTGTGGAGCGTTCAGTATTGTCTCCTTTAGTGACCATAAAGCGGAACGCCAGTGTAAAGGATTCCGTGATCATGGAGGGCAGCCTGATAGGTGAGGGTGCCAAGATACGAAATGCTATTATCGATAAACAGGTAATTATCCCTAACGGAGAGACGATCGGATACGACCTGGAGCTGGATCGGACCAGATTTGCAGTGACAACTTCCGGTATTGTTATCGTGGCTAAAAAGACAGCCATAGCAGAGTTAAGTTGATCAGGGGGGCTGGATTGATATTTATAGAGCATTGCTTTGTCAGGCTGGCGTATAATTTGTTTAGGTTTTGATTTGCAGAGTTGTCTTTTGGGTGGGGGGAGGCGGTTGGCAGGGAGGGGCTGGCCGCAGGCTGCAGATATTGGTGTGAATGCGAAAAACTGGGCGCCCGAAGCAGTATTGCCGCCGGAATGGCGGGGTTGTTTGCGGGTTGCTTCTGCATAACTGTCCCCAAAGTATCAGTGGAAGAATTTCTAAACATCCATTGACACGCCATTATTCGTCGGATAAAGTTAGTCCATCAAGTCCAATAAATAAGTCGACGAGGGCGTCCTCTCGTCACCATCTTGTTTCTTCAAACCGGGGGTTGTTATGGAAATACACGGGAATTTAATGACTATTGATGAAGTCGCTGACTACCTTCGTGTCAAGAAGCGCACTGTGTATGATTGGGTCAAGAAAGGCAAGATTCCTGCCATTAAGGCCGTTGGATTATGGCGCTTCCGTAAGGAGCGCATAGATGAGTGGCTGGAGGCGGAACCTGAAGCCAAGGTAGAGGCACAACGATAACGGCCAGTAGCGAGGCGGGCAAGTTCCCTTGTCCGTACTTGCACTGTGGGAGCACGCATGTATTTCAAGAAACTCGAGATCTTCGGTTTTAAATCCTTTGCGGAAAGAACTGTTCTGAATTTTGAACCGGGCATTACCGCCATTGTTGGTCCTAATGGTTGTGGTAAGAGCAACGTGTTCGATTCTGTTCGTTGGGTCTTGGGTGAGCAAAGTGCCAAGCAACTGCGTGGTTCCGGAATGGAAGATGTTATTTTCAACGGAACCGACACCAAGCTGGCCTTGGGGTTTGCTGAGGTCAGTGTTACTTTCGACAATGCTTCCCGTACACTTCCAATTAATGCTGATGAGGTTGTTATAACCCGCCGTTTGTTCCGGTCTGGTGAGAGTGAATATCTCATTAACAAGGAAGTTGTGCGCTTGCGGGATGTATCTGAGTTATTTATGGGAACCGGCGTGGGCGCCGAGGCGTATTCACTGGTGCAACAGGGCAAGGTGGATCTGGTAGTAAGCGCTAAGCCGGAAGATCGGCGCATGATCTTTGATGAGGCTTCTGGTATAACCAAATACAAGGCCAAGAAGCGGGAAGCCCAGTCCAAGCTGCAGGATACCGAGCAGAACTTATTGCGGTTGAATGATATTGTTGTGGAGATCAAGCGCCAGATCGCTTCAATTGAACGCCAGGCACAGAAGGCACAGCGGTATAAGGCGGAGTTCGAAAGACTCAAAGGCATGGAGATCCTCCTTGCGTCTTGGCAATTGGCTATGGCCGATAAGGAACGCGACGAGGTTGTTCGTGCACTGGAAGAGATTCGCTCACGCGAGGGGCGGTTTGCGGAAGAGATCGCTGAGTATCGACAAGTGGCAGAGCGTGAGTCCGTTCTTCTGGAAGATCTGGAAATAAAGGTACGCGAAGTGCGTGAGCAGGAGCTCAAGCTCGAGAATCAGCTTGAGTTGGGGAACCGGCAGATTGGGTTTAACGAGGAGCGTCTGAAGAATTTGTCTGATAATGAAGCCAGGCTCGGTGAGCAAAGGACTGTACTGATAGAGAAGTGCCGACTGCATCAGGATAAGATCAGCGAGACCGAAAGATCTATTGCGACTCTCTTGGAATCGGCCGGGCAGTCGCTTATGACGTTGGAGCAGAAGAGATCGGAGTTGGCGCAGGCGGTCGCATTGATCGAAGAATACAAGGCGTCGATACGTTGTGATGAGGAACGTATTTTGCAGATGAGTTCCCGGCAGTCAGAGATCCGTAATCAGTTGACCGAGAATATGAAGGAAGAGCAGGGACTGTTAGCCCGTCGTCGCCGTCTGGATATGGAGAGGGCCAAGGTCGTCTCTGAGCGGGAAGTAGTGGAGCAAAAGCTGCGGGGGCTTTCCGAAGGCATCTTGGCTATTATGGCACGTCGGCAGCTTCTAAATGACGACCTGGCTCGCGAGAAGACTACGCTGGCTTCCCATAATGAGGAATTGGCGCAATTGAGCTCTCGAATAGACGAGCTGGAAAAGAAAAAGCTGTTCCTGGTCTCCCAGAAAGATTTTATTGAAAAGCTGCAGGTGCAATATCAAGACATACCGGATCCGGTCATCGCCGGACGGTTTCTGAGTGCAGTGCCTCCCACGGAGAAGCAGAGCGGTATAATTGGCAAAGTTAAGTCTGTTGCCGCACTGGAACCGTCCAGGCTGGAAAGCCTTAAGCAGCATTTGGCTGGTTTGGAAGGTGATGGTCTATATGAAGTGGTGTGCGAGACCAAATTTATTGAGCTTGATCCTCAGGTCATGTCTGCCCAGATTGAAGCCATCGCAGTGGAAGTCAGCGAGTTGGTGGCTCGTCGGGAAAAGAAGATCGCTGATATCGCCGAGCAGTCCAGGCTGGTTGAGCGAATTTTTCAAGATATACATGTTGAGGACAAGCACCTGTCGGTATCCGAGGCCAAGCAGAACGATATAGGAGCTGAAGCCGGCAAACTGTTTCAAGAATTCGAGGCAGTGCGGTTGGAAATTGAAGATGCTGACCGCACACTCGCCAGTCTCGTAGAGTCCAAGGCTTCCTGGCAGAACGAATTGCAGGGAGTGGAGGCCGAGATAGGTTTTGCCCAGGAGGAGATCCAGGGTCGTCAACTGGCGATACAGGAAAGTAACCGAGCCCGAGAGGAAGCTGCGGTGGCTGTTGCTCAGACGGAGGCCGAGCTCTCTGGATTGCGCGACAAGGAGAGCGGGTGGCGTGCCAATGTGGAAATGTTCCAGGCTGACCTTAACGGTTATCTGGACGAGATCAGCCGTTGTGACCAGGAGACGTCTTCGTTTAATGAGCGCCGGGAGAAGTTATTACAAGAGATCGAGACTGTGCGTCTTTCCAACGAACTGTTAGTGCAGGAGCGTAGCGGACTTAAGGAAGCATTTGTTCGTCATGAGGCTGAACGCCAGGATGTAGATCAGCGCCTCTCCAGCGTCCGCTCGCAGATCGGCGCCATGGAACGTGACATCGCCGGTAATCGGGACTCAGTGCACGAACGGGAAATGCGCTTGCAGCAGATCGTATTTCATGAGCAGTCCATCAAGGAGCGCATGCTGCAAAGATATCAGGTGGACATGTCCTTGCCGGTAGCTGCGATAGCTCCGGTGGCTGCGGCAGATGCCGCTGGCGAGAACGTTACGCCCGAGGCGGCCCCCGTGTCTGGCCGCGTTGCGGTTCCTGTAGACTTTGACCCGGACGCTATGTCTCAGGAGATCCAGACGCTGACCAAGCGTTGTGAGTCTTTCGGTGCAGTGAATCTGGTGGCTATCGACGAGTTTGAAGACTTGCGGAATCGGTTTCAGTTCTTGACCAAGCAGCAGTCCGACCTGTTAACTGCGAAGGACTCGCTGGAGCAAACTATTCGCAAGATCAACAAGACTACTCGTCAGTTGTTTGTCGATACCTTTACCAAAGTTAATGAACAGTTCAGGCTCTACTTCCGCATGCTCTTTAATGGCGGTGAGGCCCAGCTTATATTGGTTGATCCGGAGAATGCCCTGGAGTCGGGTATCGAGATAGTGGCGCGTCCTCCTGGCAAGAAATTGCAGACGATAAGCTTGTTGTCCGGTGGTGAGAAGACTATGACGGCAATAGCGATGATCTTTTCCGTGTTTCGCGTCAATCCGAGTCCTTTTTGCGTTCTGGACGAAATTGATGCTGCTCTAGATGAGGCTAACGTTGATCGTTTCGCTTCTGTCTTGAAGGAATTTGCTAAGATCGCCCAGTTCATAGTGATCACGCATAATAAGAAGACCATAGCCAATGCGGACGTGATGTACGGTGTTACGATGCAGCAAACGGGTGTTTCGAGGGTGGTTTCTGTGAAGCTCTCTGATAAATCCAGCCGGCCAGATGTTGCGCCAGCCGGACAGCCAGAGGCAACTACAGGAGGTGTTCTGGAGGCCGATTTGGCAGTGTCTCAGAATGCCGGTACAGGAGAGGTTGGGCAAGAAGCTCTTGTGGCAGTCTAAATAATCCCCCCAGTATTGAGGATATTTTGTAAGCTATTATATGCCAGAGGATTATACACTCTGGCGTTTCTATTTTATGGGGAACCGTTTTCTTGACACTTTTAAAAATCGTATGTTATACTTTAGCACTCTAAACTTAAGAACAACAATATGTTTATACACTTTTTGAAAACTTTAAATTGGATTGATTTAATAATGGTAGCGATCCTGATCCGGATCGTCTATATAGGTATACAGGGCGGGTTTGTACTGGAAATGTTCAAGTTTCTAGGCGCGCTGCTGACAGTTTTTGTAACTTTGCATTATTATGCCCATTTTGCCCAGTTCTTAATGCATATCACTAAGATGCCTTGGCTGAATGTGGCAGAAGTAATTTCCTTCCTGAGTATTTGGCTGATCATGTTTTTGGTTTGTAAGCTGATTAGAGACGGTATGTTTATGCTTTTTACTATTGATGCCCAATCATTTGTGAATAAGTGGGGCGGGGCATTGCTAGGTATCGGTCGTTTCTTTATTGTTGGAAGCATGACAATGTTCTTCTTTCTAATTTCTGGCACGCAATATCTGGAGGCCAAGACGGCAGAGTCATTTTCCTGCAAATATGTTATATTTGTGGCCCCCAAGTTTTACAGCGCGGTCTGCGAGGGATTCGTAGCAAAGATTTTTTCGGGTGAGAAGGTCAGCGCAGCTGTCAGGGAACAGTTGAAGAAGGTTGAGCCCCGATAAGCGCGGGGTCTGGCGATTGACGTTGGCGAGCAGTATGGTCGAGGTGTGGCGTGGGGCGTATACCGGAAGATATTATAAGTCAGATCATCGATAAGACCGATATTGTAGCGACGATCGGTAGCTATATCCCGCTTAAGCGGGTAGGTAGAAGTTTCAAGGCTCTTTGTCCGTTTCATCATGAAAAGACGCCGTCCTTTATAGTTAACCCGGACCGGCAGATATATCGTTGTTTCGGGTGTGGAGAGGGGGGCAATGTTCTTGGCTTCATTATGAAGCATGAGCGCTTGGAGTTTCCTGAGGCTGTCAGAATGTTGGCCGACAAGGCTGGCATTGTCATTCCGGAAACCCGCACAGATCCGGCCCAGGACAGCCTGCGGCAGAAGATATTCGCGGTAAACGAGGCTGCCGTAGAATATTTCCAAGCGAACCTCATGTCTTCCAGTGAGCCTGAAGTTAAGGCTGCCAGGGATTACCTGAAGTCACGTCGGATTAATGCAGATTGCGCCAGGCATTTTAAGCTTGGGTATGTCTTTGATAGTTGGGATGGGATTATAAAGCATCTGCAGAAGAAAGGTTTTGACCAGAAGGTTATTGGCAGTTCCGGGCTGGTGGTGGCCCGGGAAGACGGGCGAGGTTTTTACGACCGTTTTCGCGGAAGGTTGATTTTTCCCATATTTGATCACCGGGGGCGGCCGGTTGCTTTCGGGGCCAGGGCCTTGAAGAAAGAAGAACGGGCCAAGTATATAAATTCTCCGGAGACGGCGGTTTATACCAAAGGGCAGCATCTATACGGTTTTAACCTGTCCAAGGAAGCTGTTGGCAGCGAAGATGCTGCAGTTATTGTAGAAGGGTATCTGGATTTCATTCGTCCTTTTGCCGCCGGAGTGGAAAATGTGGCCGCTTCGCTGGGAACGGCCTTGACGATCGATCAGATCCGGCTTGTTCGTCGATATACGCATAATGTCATTATGCTTTATGACATGGATTCGGCCGGGCAGACAGCGACGTTGCGCAGCCTGGATGTGCTTTTGGCCGAGGAGATGAATGTCCGCATTGCTACTTTGGCGGAAGGGGAAGATCCCGATTCATTTATATTGAAGTATGGCGTTGAAGAGTTTCGCAGTTGTTTGGCATCGGCACGGGACTTGTTCGATTTTGAGGTGGAATTGCTGTCCCGGCAATACGGCGAGTCTAAGGCGGAGTCGCGCGCCAAGATTTGTCAGGAGATGATACCGACCATCGACAAGATCCCGAATGAGGTGGTCAAAGAGAATTATCTGACCAAGCTGGCGCAGCGTTTCAAGTTGCCGGATGTGGTATTACGTCAGATGCGTCAGCGATTGCAGAGCAAGCAGACCTCCAGGGCGGTAGAAGAAGTCGGCACCGCGATCCGTCGGGAAGATGATATCCCGAGAGATGAGGGGATATTATTGCGCCTCATGTTGTCGGACCGGCGGTGGCTGGCTTTGGCCCGCAAGACTGTAGGACCGGAGAGTTTTCGTCATCCGGCTACACGGGAGATCGTGGATAAGCTTTATGGTTTATTTGATGTAGATTTGGACATGAGCACGGCTGTCCTGCTTGAGCAACTGGAGGATGGAAGGGCGCGTAAGCTGGTGGCGGCTACGGCAGACAATAATGACATCGTCGGAGGGGATGCGGAACGCGTCTTTAATGATTGCTTGGCCCGGCTGAAGCGCTCGTTGATAAAAGAAAAACGTGAGCGCCTTAGGACAGAGATCAGACGCGCGGAAAAAGAAGGAAGCCGGGACAAAGTTTTGGATTTGCAGAAAGAATTCAACCAGCTCATCAAGGAATGAGGGGAAGATACATGCGAGAAGCGGAGAAGGACAGGGATTTCCAGCAGGATTTAGACAAGCTGGTAGAGTCCGGAAAAAAGAAGGGGTTCCTGACCTATGACGAGGTCAATGAAACCCTTTCCGATACCATTGATTCGTCGGAGGATATCGACCAGGTGTTTGATATTCTTGACGGCAAAGGTATCCGTGTGGTCGATTCGGATGAGGAGGTCGATCCGGAAGCAGAGGAGGTTGAGGAGACCCGCGAGCAGCAGGTCCGACGTGTGCGTGAGGAGAGTCGGGAGGAAGACGTCTACGCCGATAAGTTCATCCCCTTGGATGACCCGGTCAAGATGTACCTTAAGCAAATGGGTTCAATACCGCTTTTGACCCGCGACGAGGAAATATCGCTGGCAAAACGTATCGAGGAGGCGGAAGGCAAGTTCGCGGAAGCTTTATTTATGACCGCCTTTGCCCGCAAGGAAGCGATCCGGATCATCCAGCAGGCCTTGAACGAAGAGATCAGCGTGGAAGATGTCGTCAAAGACGAGCTGGAGCGCCGGCCCAAGTTGCTCAAGGATCTTTGGAGAATTCTGGAGAAGGTCAAGCGGGCCAAGCCCTGTACAGCTGATTCAGCCAAGACACTGTCCGAATTCAAGCTGACCAGTTCGGTCAACGAGGCGATCATACAGAAGATATTGGATCTTTTTGAAGAGATCCATTACTTGGACAGGCAGCTGGCTGCCAAAAGATTGTCCGTGCCCAAGACCACGCTGACTGAGAAGCGCAGCCGGATAGTCAAAGAACTGGGTGAGCCTCTGGATGGTCTTAGGGAGCAGTTGCGTATTATCAAAATGCGGCAGCGTGAATTCAACAAGGCAAAGAAGCTTCTGGTTGAGGCCAATTTGCGACTGGTTGTCTCAATAGCCAAGAAATACATAAACCGCGGGCTGTCCTTCCTGGACCTTATTCAGGAGGGCAACATGGGGCTGATCCGTGCGGTGGAGAAGTTTGAATATAAGCGCGGGTACAAGTTCTCTACGTATGCTACCTGGTGGATCCGCCAGGCCATCACCCGTTCTATTGCGGACCAGGCGAGAACAATACGCATACCGGTGCATATGACCGAGACGATCAACAAGATAATCCGTGTTTCGCGTATGTTCGTCCAGGAGTTCGGCCGCGAACCGGCGGCCCAGGAGATCGCCAAGCAGATGCGCATCCCGGTATCTAAAGTCAAGGAGATCATGAAGATCTCGCAGGTTCCGATCTCCTTGCAGACCCCGATTGGCGACGAGGGGGACACTCACTTCGGCGACTTTATTGAGGACAAGAAGGCCATATCTCCGGCCAATGCCACGCTGCATTCAATGTTAAAGGACGAGATCCAGTCGGTCTTGGATACTTTAGATGAGCGTGAAAGAAAGATACTGGAGTTGCGTTTTGGTATTGTCGACGGAACCAGTCGGACGCTGGAAGAAGTCGGAGCAGAATTCAATGTGACGCGCGAACGCGTCCGTCAGATCGAGTCAAAGGCATTGCGGAAGCTGCGCCATCCCACCAGATCGCGTAGGATCAAGATGTTCCTGGACATGTCCGTCAAGGAGGATTATGCGATCTGAGCCTTGGAAACAATTTGAGTTGTGATAAAATACAGCCTGTCCGTTTTTACGGGCAGGCTTTTTTATGAGGGATTTTATTTATATATCAAGATTTAAGGGAGGGTGGAGGATGAAGCGTTTGCCAGGTGTTTTATTCGGTATGTATGGATTTATTGTGGCCTGTTTTATCTCTGTAGCTCAGGCTCAGGAAATCGCAGGAATACAGAAGGAAGCCAAGGATAGTATTCATAAGGTTTATGAACAGATAATTGCCAGGCATACTCCGCAGTCTATATTAAGTGATTTGTCTGAAAGGGATATTAAGGTGGACGAATCGGGTTGGTCGTATCTGGAATATTCTCGCACTCTCCAGGATGGCACCATGTTCTACCTTCTAGTTAGGTCCTTGCCGGTGCAGTCAGTAGATTTTCACGCTAAGCTGGATGGATATCGTGAGTTCCTATCTCCGATGCAAGATGCCAAGATCGTGGTATATCTGAGTAATCGTTCGGTTTTGGGCGGCCTGGATATATATGATATGGTGCAATCGGCCGCAGCATCCATTTATCCTGAAGAAAGAAATAACGGCACCTTACAGCTTGTGATCGATCCGTCCAAGCAGGTATATAAGCGTGATGAAAAGGTCGAGTTTGATTTGTCGCTTCGTAATACTGGCAACGTGGCTTTGAGGTTGAGAAAGTTGAATGAATCTTCCACAAGTTGTTATTTTAATGGTGTTTTATGGGGAGAGGGTGAGGGCGACAGTAAGAAAGATTCGGTCTTGGCTCCTGGGGCAGCTTATCATAAGAGATTCGTATTTTGGCCAGAAAAGAAAGGCCGGCTGGAAATTCGCTGTACTTATGGGCTAAAATTTATGGGTGATATGCCTACTGCGCGCGCAACTGTAGAGATACAGTAAGTAGTTTTTAACTATAGTTTTTGCGTGTTGCAAATACAGAGGCCCTGTGATATTCTTTTGCAATTGATTTTTTGATTTTTGATGATTTCGGGCCTATAGCTCAGTCGGTTAGAGCAGGAGACTCATAATCTCTTGGTCCCAGGTTCGAGTCCTGGTGGGCCCAGTGGTTAAAAGTGCTGCGCTGCTTTAGTCAGCGCGTGGCGGATTCTCCATCGGCATGTTCGCGGTATTATTGTGTGAATGCCGACGGAAATATATCAGGATTAATGGACACATAGCTCAGCTGGTTAGAGCGCTGCCCTCACATGGCAGAGGTCGAAGGTTCAAGTCCTTCTGTGTCCACCATATTTTTCGTACTGGAAGGTGCGGCGCATGACAGTCTCGAACATAAAGAAAGAAGACGTGAGTCAGGGAACGATCAAGAATACGTTAAGGAAGCTGGTAGCGTTGCAGACCATAGATGTGGAGCTGTACGAATACAGACGGGACCTAAAAGAGAAACCGGCTCAGTGTGAACTATTGAAGGCAGCTTACGAAAAGAAGAAGGCCCGGCTCAGCCAACTGGAAAGCAAGGCTTTGGAACTGGAGCGTGCTCGTAAGGCTCTGGAGC
>JAAXVU010000056.1 GCA_013335325.1 Candidatus Omnitrophota bacterium
ACTTACCAGGAGCGTAACCTTTTCGTGCCGCGTGAGGAGCTGGAGCGCCGCGGGGTCGCGCTGCTGGCGGTCGACCGTGGAGGGGACGTCACCCTGCACGCCCCGGGCCAGCTGGTAGCCTATCCCATAATAAACCTGAAAAGGGCGGAGCTGGGGCTGCGCGAGTACCTCCAAAACTTGGAACAAGTCGCCGTTGATTTCCTTATGGATTTTGCTATAGTGGCACAGGGTGACAACGACCGGCGGGGCGTCTGGGTATCCGGCCGGAAGATCGCCTCGATCGGCATCGGTGTTTCCCGTTGGGTGACCTACCACGGGATCGGGCTGAACATTTCGACCGATCTGGAGCTGTTCAGGCTGATTCGTCCATGCGGTCTGGACGTGCAGATGGTGTCGTTGCAGAAGCTCAAAGGCTCCGCGCCCGAAATGCAAGAAGCGCGGGCAAGTTTCGCCAGACATTTTGGCAGGGTGTTCAAATGCTACCGGTTATTCTCCCCGACCTCGGGGAAGGAATAGATAAGGCGCAAGTGGTCTCCTGGTTATGCCGGGAAGGCGACCGCGTCAGGCGCGACGACGATGTGGTCGAGCTGGTGACGGACAAGGCCGTGTTCAACGTGCCAGCCCCGGCTGACGGCGTGTTGCGGACGATCAAGGTGCCGGCCGGGCAGGAAGCTCCGGTCGGGGCAGTGTTGGGATATATTGGGTGAATCCTTCATGAAACAGCGCAAAATAATTCTTATGTATATATCCAAGGTCTCTGGCCACCGCCAGGCGACCGTGGCGATCGCAAAATCCCTCAAGAAACTTTTGCCCGACGCCGAGATAATGAGCATTAACGGCTTCGGTTACAACTACCCGCTACTCGAGAACGTGGTCAACGCCGCCTACATGGGGATCATCCGGCACACTCCCAAGGTCTGGGATTACCTTTATGACAACCCGCGGGTGGTCAAGCGTTCGGCTAACCTGCGTAATTTTCTTAACAAGTCCAGTCACAAGAAGCTGGAGAAGCTTTTCCGGGATTTCCAGGCGGACACTGTCATTTGTTCGCAGGCCTTTCCCTGCGGCATGGTGGCCGACTACAAGGCCGCCAATGGCTTGAAGATGACCGTAATCGGAGTCCTGACTGACTGGGCCCCGCATTCCTACTGGATCAATGACGGCGTCGACTATTACGTTGTGCCTTCCTCCGATACCAAGGAGCGTTTCCTTAAGAAGGGCGTGCCGGATACGAAAATAAAGCCGCTGGGGATACCTATCCGCTACAAGTTTGCCGAGAAGCTGGACCAGAAGAAGGTGCGCAAAGACCTGGGCCTGGACCCCGACGTAGCCACGATACTTGTGATGGGCGGCGGGCAGGGGTTGGGGCCGATGAAGGAAGCGGTCAAGTCGCTCATGGCCCTTAAGGTGCCCTTGCAGTTTATAGTGGTGGCCGGTGCCAACCGTCCGCTCTTTCGCTGGCTGACCAAGACCGCCAGGACGTCTGCCCGAAAGATACTGTTTTACGACTACGCCAATAATGTCGACGAGCTCATGGAAGCCGCTACGATGATAGTGACAAAGCCCGGCGGGATGACCACCTCCGAGTGCCTGGCCAAAGGTCTGCCGATGGTGGTGGTAAATCCGCTGCCCGGTCAGGAGTTGCGTAACACGGACTTCCTGATCGAGAAAGGCGCGGCGATCCACGTGCACGACATCCGCGATCTGGCGGACGAGGTCGAGATATTGCTTAAGTCACCGCAACGCTTGCAGGCGATGAGCCGGGCGGCCAGGGAGAACGGCCGGCCGAACGCTGCCGATGAAATAGCCAAACTGGTCCTCCAGGCAGCCCCGGCGGTCTAAACTTATGCTGAAATTTCTTCTCTACAGGCTAGGGCAGATCATCATACATTGTGTGCCCAGGGGTACCGCCTACCGCTTCGCCCAGTGGATATCCGATTTGCATTACAAATATTCGGCGGCTGACCGCGAGGCGGTGATGACCAACTTGCAGCAGATACTTGGTACCGACGGAGACGTGTCTGAACAGGCCCGCGAGGTCTTCCGTAATTTTGGCCGTTACCTGGTGGATTTCTTTTTCATGTACCGGGTGAACAAGCAGTTTATCGAAAATAATGTCACCTTCGAGGGCAAGGAGAACCTGGAGCGCGCCGTCGCCCGCGGTAAGGGCATCATCATACTCACCGCGCATATCGGCAACTGGGAGATGGGGGCAGCGGTCCTCTCCGAGATGGGCTACAAGATGACGGTGATCGCCCTGCCGCACAAGGAGCGTTCGGTCAATGATCTTTTTAATCGTCAGCGCATGAAGCATGGCGTGAGCATAGTGCCTATCAGCGTGGCGATACGCCGCTGTATCGAGGCCTTGCGTAAGGGGCAGATGGTGGCTCTTTTGGGCGACCGCGATTTTGGTTCCTTCGGCACGCCCATGATGTTCCTGGGACGCGAGACCCACATCCCCAAGGGCGCTGCGGTATTTGCCCACAAGACCGGCGCCACGATCCTGCCGGCAGTGGTGATTCCTACGGGGAACGGCACTTTCCGAACCTGTTTTGAGGCCCCGATCATCCCGCCGGACGGTCGGGTGGACGATAAGGTTGCGGTACGCGAGCTTATCCAGCAGGGGACAGTGGCGATTGAAAAGCTGGTACGGCGTATGCCGACACAGTGGTTAATGTTTAGGAAATTCGGTGTGGCTTATGAACATCTGTATCCTGATACCGGCGCATAATGAGGCCCGGAACATAGCCCGGCTGGTAACTCAGCTTAGGGCCAAGTCGCTGGACGTGGTCGTGGTCGACGACGGTTCTGCCGACGACACTACCCGTCTGGCCCGGGAAGCCGGCGCGGAAGTCCTGGTGAACGTCAAGAACCAGGGGAAAGGCGCCAGCCTGCAGCGCGGTTTCGCGCACATAAGCAGCCTGCCGTACGATGCTTTGATCACTATGGACGGCGACGGACAGCACGCCATCGATGATGTTGACGTCTTTTTGAAGCTGTTAAGTGCCGGACAAGTGGATATCATCTGCGGCAACCGCATGGTAGACCACAAGGGGATGCCGTTCGTACGGTTGGCGACCAACCGGATCATGTCCTGGCTGGTTTCTGCTATCTGCCATCAGCGCATCGATGATACCCAGTGCGGCTATCGGCTCATCCGCACGGCAGTCCTGCGGAATATCACGTTATCATCAGCGGCCTTCGAGATCGACTCGGAAGTCCTCATCAAGGCGGCTCGCAAGGGGTACCGGATCGGTTCCGTCCCTGTTAAAACTATTTATGCCGGAGAGAAAAGCCGCATCCATCCTGTCAGGGATACGGTGCGTTTCTTAATTTATATTGTGCGGGAGCTCACCAGCCGCTAGCAACGCGCTTTATGGCGTCGCTGCCGACGGCAGGCCCGTAACCTTTATCAGACCCGGGCGGGGTTGAACATGGAAGACAAGATCTTTCGGCTGGCGGTGCTGGCATCTTTTTTGATACACTTCGGGTTCTTTGTGCGTTTCTATTTGGGGAAGCACGAGTTGTCGCCGGATTCAGCCATCGTCAGTGTCAAATACAAGACCGAGCAGGAGGCCCCGCGCTATAAGCAGGCCGAGCCGGAGACGGTTATCCATCAGATAGCGCCGTCGGTGCGGCATGACGCTTACATTGTGGGCGGTGTGCCTAAGAACATTTCTCAGGCGGACGGCTTTTTCAAAGACAGCGCTTCTGACGTCTCCGAGAATTTTAAGATGTACGAAAGGCAGCCCGAGCGTCTGAAGGGCTTGAAGCTGACCCGGGAGGTATCGGTCCCGATGCTGCGTTCGGAGAAGATAAACTCTCCGTCCTACGTGACGTATTATCAGATAGTGCGCGACCGTATCCGCGAGAGGGCTTATACCAATTACACCAAGCTTAGTATCGGCGAGGTGTATCTGACTTTTATTATCAAGTCCGACGGCAGTTTGGGCGAGCTGCAGATACTGGACAACAAGAGCACGGCCAACGATTTTCTGCGGGACGTGGGGATGAAGAGTGTCAAGGAAGCGGCGCCGTTCCCGTCGTTCCCTCCGGACTTGAGCTATCCGGAGCTGACGTTCAACGTCGCCATCTCTTTTCAGTACCGCGAGGAATAGGACCCGCGGCAAAGCGCGTCGCGGCATTGTGTATAAATCAGAGTGTTAGAATAACAACAATGAAATCCTGAGAAGGGAATGATTATGAGCGATGAGAAACATGTGGATGAATCCTGGAAGGACAATATTGCCAACGAGAAAGACCAGCTGATCGGCGGTTGCGCTGAAGGTTGCGAGGATGGATGCTCGTGCGGCCACGGAGAGGTCGATGGGGAGGAGCCTGAACTGCAGGTCAACTTTCTCAATTATGTGATGTCGATGGGCTACCAGGCGATGATCTTTCTGGGCGCAGTGCCCAATCCGGTCACCGGCCAGAGCGAGCGTAATCTGCGTCAGGCCAAGTTCCTGATAGACACGCTGGCCCTGCTCAAGGAAAAGACCCGTGGCAACCTGACCCCTGAAGAGGAGAATTTGCTGACGGTATCTCTGAGCGACCTGCAGATGCAGTTCGTTGACCTGGTGAAGAAGGGACAGTAGAATAGAGATGTCCCGCTCGGACTCCAGTGTCTGGGGCGGACGCTAACACAAAGGTGCATATAATGGTCGACAAGGTTCTTCTGGATATTCTGGCGTGTCCGGCCTGCCAGTCCGATGTGGCTGAGAAGGACGGATGTATTGTCTGTCTTAACCCGCAATGCGCGTTAAAGTATCCGATCCGCGACGGCATCCCCGTGATGCTGGTAGACGAGGCCAGCAAGTAGTTATCGGCGCCGTGCTGGACCGGGTAGAGTCGTTTCACGGCTTGTAACTGGCGTGGGTTCTTGACCGGTGTGCTGCGGTTACCTAAGCTTCGGAGCGTAGAGTCATGACCACGGGTTTCTTCCTTAAAGCCAAAATCCTGCTTGCCCTGATCCTGTTCTTTGCGGCGTTGTCCGCCGGCAGGCTGTATTATCAGGTCAGCGGCGATTTTAATAATGACCGCTCGCTGTTATTTTTTGAACAAGAGGATTTTCCTGCCTGGGATTATTGCGACCGCGGCACAGAGTATTTCTTAAAGATAGATGGCGGGATGACTTTCCGTGATGCCAAGGGTCTTCCTCTGGAGGGTCGTCAGGATGTTACCGTCGGGCTCTTGCAAAGGCAGGAGCCGGGTGGCATCTCGCAGCTTAAGGACTTGGGTGCTAAGCACGCTTTCGTTACCTTATCTGGCGGGGTCTTGGAAGGTCAGCTGGAAGTTCTTCACGATAATGGCTGGCCGGCCCTGCAGTGTTCCTATCATGAGGGATTACGTAACGGGGTCTGTCGTAGTTATGCCGATTCGGGACTACTGCTTAACGAGACCGAATACGCGGCGGGCCAGGCTACCGGAGTTTTCCGCTCCTATCGCGCAGACAGCACGCTTTTGGCCGATGGACAGCCGGGTTCCTGCCAGGAATACGCCATCGACGGCAAGACCCTGGCCAAGCAAGTGGCGATGGACAAGGCCCGGACCCGGGGCTGTACGCCTAATACCCGGGAGGTCGTCCAGGAAGGCCGCTATGTTGTCCACCGGGAGTACCGTGGTTTCGGCAAGGACGGCCGTCTGGCCCGGGAAGCTTCCATTTGGGATTATTATTCCGGGTTGGCTGGTGACGGTCCGATCTATCGCGAGATGAGCCTGAACGGCCGGATGTTCCGTCAGGAGACTTTCTTGTGGGATCTGCACGTGGTGCAGGAATTTGACCGTAACGGTGTTTTGCGCCGGGAGCTGCACGAACGCGGCGGTATGCCGGATGGCTCGGCGCGATGGTACGACGGTTTGGGGCGCTTGCGCCTGGAAGGCACCATTCATAACGGCAAGCGCGACGGACTTTTTCGCTGGTACGGGTCGGATGGATATCAGGATTGGTCAGCCTTTTATTATCGTGGGCAGCTCCTTGGAGAGGACTTATTTTATTCTTGCCTGAACTGGACGCTGTTATTGGCCATGGAAGCCTTGGCCTTCTTGTTGTTCTGGCCGGTTTATATACGATTGCGGGCGGGCATTGCCCGGCCCTGGTTTTATCTTCTGGTCTTGGTGCTGATGTTTGGGATATTCTGGGCGGCCGGGTATCTGGCTTTCTGGTTACAGATAAGTTTCTTTTCCTAATAGTGGAGCCTTACAAAGGAGCGGATGTGAAGAAAATTCTTGTGATACACGGGCCCAATCTCAACCTGCTGGGGCAGAGGGAAGTTTCGGTCTACGGTAGTACCACTTTGGAGGAGATAAATAACCAGTTGGCGCAGGTGGCGCGGGAGAACGGGGTGGAGGTGGTTTTCTTCCAGTCCAACCACGAAGGCGACATTGTGGATCGGATCGGCCGGTGCCCGGCCGACGGCTTTCAGGCCATCGTCATCAACCCGGCGGCCTACACCCACACCAGCGTTGCCATCCGCGATGCAGTGTCGGCGGTCAATATCCCCACTGTCGAGATACATTTGTCCAATATCTACAAGCGCGAAGAGTTTCGCCACCATTCCATGCTGGCACCGGCCGCGGTCGGGCAGATCAGCGGCTTCGGCGTACACAGCTACGTTTTAGGGCTGCTGGCCGCCGTCAAGATGATAAACGCCTAGGTCAAGATGTCCACTGCACGCATCCGCAAATTGCTGGAACGATTGCCGGCCCTTAAGTCCGATGCCATCCTGGTGACGGATGATATCAATATTTCTTATTTGACCGGACTACAGGCGCGGGAGTCCTGGCTTCTGGTTACCGGCCGGGGAAGTTTTTATATCACTGATGCCCGTTATTCCCTGGAGGCTGAGGTTGGTCTGAAAGGCCGAGGGGTCAAGGTCGTATGCTTTCAGGACAGCTGTGCGCAGGCTGCGGTGCAGCTGGCCAGCCGTTGCCAGGTGAAGTCGCTGGGGGTAAATGAGCGGCACCTTACCGTGGCGCAGTATCGCCGGCTTAAGGCCCTCTTGCCGGCAGGCATGAAGTTGCGGGCAGCGGATGAGGCGGTGGAAGCCTTGCGGATGATAAAAGATCCTGCGGAGATCGCAGCTATCCGGGAAGCGCTGGCGATCAATCTGGAAGCTTTTAAATACCTGGACCAGAAGATCAGTCCCGGACGAACAGAACAGGACCTTTTGGCAGACCTGGAAGCCTTTGCTGGAAAGCGTAAGGTGGGCTTGGCCTTTCCCCCGATCATAGCTGCCGGCCCCAACTCGGCCATGCCGCACGCCTCTGTCAGCGTACGTAAGATCCGACGGGGTGAGCCCCTTCTTATAGACTGCGGAATACGGAAAAACGGCTATAACTCTGACTTGACACGTATGTTCTTTTTGGATAAAATGACGCCCTCTTACAGGGAAATTCTTGATCATATTAGGGAAGCCCAGCAGGCAGCGATACGTTTGATCAAGCCCGGTGTTTTGGCCAGCGAGGTAGATGCGGCAGCCCGAGCAAGTCTGAAGCAAAGCGGTGATCTGGATAGGTATTTTACACATTCGTTGGGTCACGGAGTGGGGCTGGAAGTGCATGAAATGCCCAGGATCTCCGGTAAGAGTGGAGTAAGGCTCGCGGAAAACATGGTTATTACGGTTGAGCCGGGCGTTTACTTCAAAGGGCGTTACGGGGTAAGGTTGGAAGAAATGGTATTGGTAACCAAATCAGGATGTGAGGTTTTAAGTGGCAATTACAATTAATGAAGTGGCAAAGGGTTTGGCGCTGAATGTCGATGGTAACATCTGTATCGTGGCGGATTTCAACCACGTCAAACCTGCCAAAGGCAGTGCCTTCGTCCGTATCAAGCTAAGAAATTTGCAGACCGGTCTGGTCATTGAGCGCACCTACCGTTCAGCTGAAACCCTGGAAGATATCCCCCTGGAAGAGCGTCGTATGCAGTACCTCTATAATACAGGGGAGGCCTACCACTTTATGGACCAGACCACCTTCGAGGAGCATGTGATCCAGAAGGAAAGTTTGGGTGACATGATTAATTTTATCTTGGACAATATGGAAGTTTACGGATTTGTGTATAATGACAAGGTACTCAAGGTCGAACTGCCCAACTTCATCGTGACAAAGATCACCGAGACCGAGCCGGGAGTGAAGGGTGATTCGTCCAAGTCCAATTCCAAGCCGGCCAAGATCGAGACCGGCGCCACTATACAGGTCCCGCTTTTCGTCGATGTGGGAGACGATATCAAGATCGATACCAGGTCGGGCGAGTATGTCGAAAGGGTAAAACGATGAACCTAAAAGAGCTGAAGGAAATGGTCGACCTCATGAACGATAACGGTCTCTCGGAGGTCGAGATCGAACGTGAAGGCATGAAGATCAAGCTCCGCAAGGCCCAGGCCGAAGTCCCGGGCGGGATACAGCCTGTAACTTACACGCTTCCTTCTGTACCGGTGATGCCGTCGGCGCCTAAAGCCGCCGAACCAGCAGCCGCTCCCGCCGCACCCGCTGCGCAGGCGGAAAGCAAGAGCAACCTGAAAGATATCAAGTCGCCGATGGTCGGCACGTTCTATCGTGCGCCTTCGCCCGAAGCCGCTCCGTTTGTGGAGATCGGCCAGACAGTGGAGGTCGGACAGGTGGTCTGCATCGTGGAAGCGATGAAGCTAATGAACGAGATCAAGTCCGAAGTTCGCGGCAAAATAGTTGAAACCTGCGTCGACAATGCGGAGCCGGTCGAGTTCGGCCAGGCGCTGTTCCGTGTCGATCCGTCCAAATAACCCAACACCGGGGTTTCCTGCATGTTTTCCAAGATCCTGATCGCCAATCGCGGAGAGATCGCGTTGCGTATAATCCGGGCCTGCAAGGAGCTCGGTATTTCCACTGTAGCCGTATATTCGGAAGCTGACCGCGAATCGCTTCATGTGCGTTTCGCTGATGAGGCGGTCTGCATCGGCCAGGCCCCCAGCAAGGAAAGTTACCTGAACATCCCCGCCATTATTTCAGCGGCGGAGATCACCGACGTCGAGGCCATCCATCCCGGCTACGGATTCCTTTCCGAGAACGCTCACTTCGCCGAGATATGCGAGTCCTGCAAGATACAATTTATCGGCCCTACTCCTGAGACCATCCGCCTGATGGGTGACAAGATCACGGCCAAGGAAACGGCCAAGAAGGCTGGCGTGCCTTTGACCCCGGGCGGTAAGGGTGTAGTGCGTACTCCCGAGGAAGCCCTGTCGATCGCCCAGCAGATCCGTTACCCGGTCATTATCAAGGCCACTGCCGGCGGTGGCGGCAAGGGCATGCGCATCTGCCACAACGATGTCACTTTGGTGAATTCCCTTAAGATGGCGCAAGCGGAAGCCGAGGCCAGCTTCAACAATTCTGATGTCTACATCGAGAAATATATATCCGATCCGCGACATGTCGAGTTCCAGATCCTGGCTGATCATTACGGCAACATCATTCACCTGGGCGAGCGTGATTGCTCGGTCCAGCGTCGGCACCAGAAGCTGATCGAAGAGTCGCCTTCTGCGGCCCTGAACGAAAAGCTGCGCAAGAAGATGGGTGAGGCAGCTGTCAAGGCGGCCAAGGCGGCCAACTACCGCGGCGTGGGTACTGTGGAATTCCTGCTAAACCAGGACGAAGAATTTTTCTTCATGGAGATGAATACCCGTATCCAGGTGGAGCACCCCGTAACCGAGATGGTCACCGGTCTGGATCTTATCAAGGAGCAGATACGGGTCGCGGCTGGCGAGCGCCTGAAGATCAAGCAGGACGACATCAAGCTGCGCGGTCATGCCATTGAATGTCGTATAAACGCGGAAGACCCGGCCAACAATTTCATCCCCTGTCCCGGCAAGATCGAGCAGTTGAACCTGCCCGGTGGGCCTGGGGTCAGGGTCGACACTCATATTTATCAAGGCTACAAAATAAGTCCTTATTACGATTCGATGGTCGCCAAGCTTATCGTTCACGGACGCGACCGGCAGGAAGCGATACGCATCATGCGCCGCGCCCTGGACGAGTTTTATATTTCGCCTATTAAGACCACCATTCCTCTGCAGGCGGAGATCATGAACAATCCCGCTTTTGTACGCGGCGAGGTCTCGACGCATTTCCTCGAGAAGATGGCCAAGAAGGACAATTAGACCAAAGGCGTAAGGCCTAAGGTCAAGGAGGGGGACATGAGGCCGGAGAACAAAGTTGACCTGGGGGCCATCCAGGTTTACAGGGGTGTCATCGCGGACATCGCGAGCGCTGCCATCGAGGAAATAGAAGGCGTGACCATGGCCCGCAACGAACCGCTAGAGGGGCTCCTGGGGCTCTTCGGCGTCCGCCACAATTCCGCGGTGGAAGTCAAGGTTGACCCGCACAACCAGATCAGTCTCGTTATCAATGTAAATGTGCGTTTTGGCATGAACCTGGCGGACACTTCGCGCCGCATCCAGGACGTGGTTATGACTGCCGTCGAGAAGATGGCCGATATCAATCTGCGGGATGTGGACATAAGCATCCAGGGCATCGAAAGGGGGCGGGCATGAGGCTTTTGATCCTTATCGCTATCATATTTTACGTATTCATTATTTCGCTGGTCGGTTTTACAGGTTTGCTCTTCCTGGCTCACTTTATCGATCTTAGGACCTATCTGGATTTCATGACTTTCATCTACAAAGACCCGCAGGCGAACACTCTCGCCGGTGTCATTGTGGCGATCACGATGCTCATCTCCCTTATCTACGCTCGGATCATCTACGGCCGCCAGGAGCGGGAGCGGAATATCTTTATTAACAACCCTCTCGGCCGGGTGACGATCTCTGTCTCGGCTCTGGAGGACCTAGTCCGGCGCATGGCGGTGCGTAGCCCGCAGGTTAAGGAGATCTACCCTTACGTCACTTCTGCCAAGAAAGGGCTGCATATCGATATCCGGCTGGTCCTGCGTTCGGCGGCGAACATACCGGAGCTTACCGCGGATTTGCAGAACAGCATCAAGGCCAGGATACAGGGAGTCATTGGAGCCGACGAGCGCGTCAACATACGGATCCATGTGGTTAAGATCACCAGCGATTCCAACAAGTCGGGCAAGGGGGGGCTGCGCGAATACGAGGAAGACGATACCGCCGATCTTTCGGTGCCGTTTCCTGGCTATAAAGCGTAGTGTTAATATATGAAAAAGATCGGTATTCTTACAGGCGGAGCGGATTGTCCTGGACTTAACGCTGTCATACGGGCAGTGGTGTACAAGGGTATCCAGGAAGGCTACGTCATAACAGGCATCAAAAGCGGTTGGCAGGGCCTGATCGACAACGACACCCGGGTGCTGGACACCCGTGCGGTGTCAGGTATTCTGGATCGCGGCGGCACTATCCTGGGCACCAGCCGCATCAACCCGCTGGAAAATCCTGAACATATCGAGCGCATTCGCGAGAACAGCAAGCGTAACGGCATGGACGCCGTGGTGGTCGTCGGCGGAGAAGTTACGCTGGGCATTGCCTACGAGCTATCCAAAAGAGAGATCCTCAAGGTGGTCGGTATACCCAAGTCGATCGACAATGCGCTCTCTGGTACGGACTACGCCTTCGGTTTTGACACGGCGGTGCAGGTTGCTACCGAACTTATCGACCGCTTGCATACCACGGCGGAAAGTCATCACCGTATCATGGTCATTGAGGTCATGGGAGCTTTCACAGGCTGGATCGCCGTCGAGGCCGGTATGGCCGGTGGAGCAGACGTTATCCTGGTGCCTGAAGTCAAGGTGGACGTGGCCAAGGTCTGCGAGGCGATCAAGAACCGCCACCGCCGTGGCAAGTCGTTCTCCATTGTGGTCATTTCGGAAGGCGCCGGTTTCGACACAC
>JAAXVU010000057.1 GCA_013335325.1 Candidatus Omnitrophota bacterium
CGCGAATAGATGCTTGGGTTTTAACCTTTGCGATATGCGTCCGGGCAATCAAAGAACAATTTTAATCAAGGCCTCGCTATGAGTCGCTTGACACGCTAGCTTTTTTCATAGATGCAAATTCCGGGATAAATATGGAAGAAAACAAAAGGAAAGACAATCAGGCATGATGCTGATTTACAGAAGAAAGCATCGACTTAACTACTTATGTGATTGTAATTTAGTCAAGGTTCTGGAAAGTGGTAATATCTGAGGAAGGATAATAAAAAACCAGTATCTTTTTATAATCGTTACGCAGTTTAGCCATACCGTATGCGCCCCACTGACACATACCCACGCCATGACCCCAGCCGTAACCTTCAAAATCTACATACCAACCCCTCATAACAATATCATACTTATTACTTAGCAATAGATTGGGGCCGACAATATCACGGAACGACTTGCCATCCAGCTTAAGCGAACTTCCATCACGCGCGGTAATCTTTAGGCTGCGCACACGCTCGCTCTTGTTGCGCTCCATAACCCGAATATCAGCGATCTCGCCTACCTTAACACCAGCCAGGTTAAGCTTTTGCTGAATATCTTTAAGACGGAAATTACGACGCCACTTGTAATGCGGAGCATCCACTGAGAATGGCGAAACCACACCACCCTTTAGCGGCGGCAGATCTATGCCCCACAGTTCTTTAGCGTCCTCAGTTAACCCGCCGCAATTGGCATGAAAGAAGGCGGGAAAGACTTTCCCTTTATAGGTTAAGACCTCTCCCCGGGTACGACTTACCGCCAAGTTGGTCCTGTAGCGCTCTGATGAACGTCCACCATATACCTGCGAATATATGTCGCTTGTCATATCAAAATCTCGTCCGGCATATTGCTGCATGGAATAGACCGCATAAGTGCGGGTGGCAACCGCCTGCGCCTTGATAGCCTCCAGCGGCCATTTATCGGACACTTCGTGATAGAGGACTCCACGGATATATTGCTCCAACTCGATTGAATTGATCACGCTAATGGACTTGTCGTCATTATTTATGATAGTTACTGTGCCACGGTAATGCCGGTTATTGATCGACATCATGGCGTCACTGCGCGGGATGACTGTTATCCGGCGAGCGTCGAAGAAAGAATCGCCAACCTGGATTGCGCCGCCCTTTAAAGCCACCAAGGCCGGCCGCAGCCGTATCGCAGTAGTAAGATTCTTTCCGGTATTCTGGTCTATCACTTCATAACGGCCATCAATAGTAAGTGTGCAATGGCTCACTTCGCGTAGAATGGCCACGCGTACAAAAGCTGTACCGGCCATTACACCGACATCACCACAAACCCAGAACGCCATTATCAGCGCGCAAAGAACTCGTTTCATTTCTTAAGCCAAAAATTAATAAGTATAGATAAAATAATACTGACGATGATACATGTAACGACGGGAAAATAAAAAGAAAAATTGTCCTTTTGGATGAAAATATCACCCGGAAGTCTTCCAGCACCAGGAATCCTGGATACAAGAAACAAGACCACGCCGGCCACCATTATAACCATGCCAGCCAGGATCAGCCATTTGGCCATGTCTCCCATATCCGACCCCCACCCGCAGAATAACTAACCAGAGACTCCCAAATGTCTACGAGCCCGATCGGTCAATTCTCGCCCGCGTGAAGTCCTCCGAAGAAAGCCTGCCTTGAGAAGATACGGCTCAACCACATCGGCAATAGTGTCGACCTCTTCATTCAGAGTAGCTGCCAAGGCCTCTATACCTACCGGGCCACCCTGATAAGTATCAAGGATAACGCGCATTGTCTTACGGGCAAATTCATCCATTCCTTCGGCATCCACCTTAAGACGATCCATAGCGGTAAGAACAACCGGCAGTTCAATATGAGCAGGCCTTCCGGGTCCGGCCGCAAGCTGGGCAAAGTCACGCACACGCTTGAGCAGCCGGATAGATATTCTCGGAGTGCCTCGCGAACGACGGGCGATCTCCAGAGCAGCATCCATCTCCACCGACACGCCGAGTTTAGCAGCAGCAATAATAATAATAGTCGACAAATCTTCCGGCTCGTAGAAATCCATATGGTGCAATATGCCGAAACGGTCACGCAAGGGAGACGCCAAAAGTCCGCTCCTGGTCGTGGCGCCGATCAGGGTAAACGGCTTCAGGTTAAAATTGATGGTCTTGGCATACGGCCCCTTGTCTACGATAAAGTCGATCTTAAAACTTTCCATGGCCGGATACAGAAATTCTTCGACCGATTTGGCCAGACGATGTATCTCGTCGATAAAAAGAATGTCGCCTTGCTCAAGATTGGTCAGGATGCCTATAAAATCGCCCGCCCGCTGGATTGCCGGTCCGGAAGTATAGGTCAGGCGGCTTTGCATCTCGTGGGCTATTATGTGGGCCAGCGAAGTCTTCCCCAAGCCGGGGGGCCCAGAAAAAAGCATGTGCTCCAAAGGCTCTTTACGCTGCTTGGCAGCCTCGATCGCAACGCGTATATTTGCGACCAGGTCCTTCTGGCCGATAAAGTCCGCCAAACGTTCCGGACGGACAGATAAGCTCGTGACGCGATCCTCTTCAGTCTCCTGATTGAGGACGATTTTCTTGAGCTCTTCCATAAAACCCCCGGAAACTTATGTGTATTAAGAGGAAAAAGACAACGGCAGGCTATCCATCAAGTGGCGCGCTATCTGTAGCCGTGACCGCCAAGCCTGTCATCGGGAGCCCCTCTGAAGTTGACGTTGACGGATCTGGCCGCGGATGCACAACGATCTGCTCCGAATTGCGGACCAATTCTATATCGGAAAACAGGCGCTTCTGAACAACCAGCAGTTCGCGCAGACGGCACAATTCTAGCACTGCCATAAAAGTTACGATAACTTCCATCTTGTTGCGGGCACTCTCAAAAAGTTCGGTCAATAGCACACGAGGACGATCGACTAGGACGTGCAATATAAGATGCACCTTGGCCTCGACGGTATACTCTTCCCGCACCACCTCGTACTCACCCTCTTCCGGCTTGGACAAAAGCGCACGGCTAAGAGCCGTTACCAGGTCGAAAAGGTTGGCCTCGAAGTAGACCTCCTTGGCATCCTCCTTGAGCTCGCCTATGGCCTGCTCATCCAGTCGACGGGCAAACAACTCGGAACGTTTGTCAGCCCGCAAACGCAATTCTTCGGCCGCCTCCCGGATACGCTGGTATTCCTCTAGACGCCGAACAAGTTCAGCACGCGGATCCTCCGGTTGGGCCGCTTCGTTCGGATCAGGCGGCAATAACATTTTCGACTTTATGCGCATCAGCTCGGCAGCCATAACCAAAAAGTCGCCTATGCTATCAAGGTCCATCATCTTCATCATTTCAATATATTCGATATACTGGTCGGCGATGGCGGAAATGGGGATATCGTAGATATTGATCTCATTCTTCTTGATGAGATAGACAAGCAGATCCAGCGGACCTTCAAACATATCGAGGTGGAATTTGTAGCTCATAGGCAGCTTAAGACTTGTAACCAGATTAGCGGAATACGGCTTTTCTGACTTCCTGCATGGTGGCCACAGCAATCGCTTTGGCCCGCAACGCCCCCTGATCGAGGATAGCATCTAAGTAACCACGGTCGGCAACGATCTTGCTACGTTTCTCCCGGATGGGACGCAAATACTCTACCAATGCTTCCGCCAATATCTTCTTACATTCTGTACAACCACGTTTAGCCCCCTCGCACCAGTCGCGGACCTCAGACTCCCTTGCCGGCACGAAAGCCTTATAATATGCGAACACGTTGCATTCATCGGGATGCCCTGGATCCTTAAGCCTCAGCCGCTTGGGATCCGTAAACATGGTCTTGACCTTAGCCGCGATCTCCTCAGGAGCATCTGCCAGGTTGATGGTATTCTGATAGCTCTTTGACATCTTGCGTCCATCCAAACCCAGAAGGCGCGGCGTCGGAGTAAGTATGGCCGCACAATCCTGAAAGACTTCACAGGCATACATGGAATTGAAACGCCGGGCGATCTCACGCGTCAGTTCCAAATGCGGTAACTGGTCTTCACCTATCGGCACCGCGTTTGCCTTATAAAGCAGAATATCCGCCGCCTGCAGAACAGGATACCCCAGGAAAGCGTAGGTCTGAAGATCGCGCGTGGTGATCTCGCGCAGCTGCTCTTTATAGGTAGGATTGCGCTCCAGCCAGCCCAAAGGCGTAAGACAGGATAGGAACATTTGCAACTCCAGATGCTCCGGGACCTGCGACTGAACAAATACTATCGAACGTTGAGGATCGACACCGCAGGCCAGCCAGTCGGCTGCCATGTCATAGACGTAAGACTTGATGTTCTCGCTGTGCTCATACTCCCCCATCAAGGCATGCCAATCGACAATGCAATAAACACACCGGTGAGTATCCTGCAGCTTGACCCAATTCTGGAGGGCGCCGACCAAATGCCCCAGGTGGAGCCTGCCCGTCGGCCGCATGCCGCTGAATACGGTCTTTATCATAATTTACGCGCGATTTGCTCGATCTGGAACGCCTCGATCAGGTCGCCGGTCTGGTACCCATCAAACCCGCCTACCGAAATGCCGCATTCAAAACCTTCGCCGACTTCACGCACGTCGTCCTTGAAACGCTTAAGTGTCGTAACCTTGTTGGTATGGATAACCAGACCATTACGGATAACTTCTACATCCAGCTTTGTGCGCATTTTGCCCTTCAGCATGAAACATCCGGCCACTATGCCGGACTTGGACAATTTGAATACCTGACGCACTTCGGCACGGGCAATAAAATGGCGTTTCTCGTCAGGCTTGAGCATGCCTTCCAACGCATCGCGTACATCGTTGACAACGTCATAGATGACATTATAACGGCGGATCTGCACCGGCGACTTGCCCAATTCCTGTTCCGCGTCGGCATTGGTACCAACGCCGAACGCCACAATGATCGCCTTGGACACCGCCGCCAGGATAACGTCAGATGCATTTACATTGCCCACACCGCAATGTATAAAGCGAATAGCGACTTCCTTATTCTCGGCAGGCACCTTAAGAAGCGAATCGCGAATAGCCTCGACCGAACCCTGCACGTCGCCTTTTATAATCACGTTTAACTCTTTGACTTCTCCAGCCTGTTTTTGTGCGAACAGGTCTTCCAAAGTTACCTTGGAGGTAGAACGTAATCTTTCAGCCTTAAGCTTCTCCTCACGAACGGTAGTGATATCCCGAGCAATTCGCTCCTCCTCCACAACAAAGAACCGCTCACCAGCTTCAGGAACAGCAGGCAAGCCTAATATTTCCACCGGACCGGACGGGCCGACCTCATGAACAGGACGCTTGCGGTCATCGAACATCGCCTTAACACGTCCATAATAAGGCCCAACAATTACTATATCCCCATCCTTAAGGGTACCACTCTGCACAATGAGAGTTGCCAGAGCTCCTTTACCAGGACTTAGATGCGCTTCAACCACAATACCTGCGGCACGTTTGTTGGGATTGGCCTTGCATTCCAACATCTCAGCCTCAAGTAAGATCATCTCGAGCAAGGTATCAATGCCCTCTCCGGTATGCGCCGAGACTGGCACTACTACGGTCTTACCGCCCCAATCCTCAGGCATCAGGTCATGTTGCATAAGCTGCTTCTTGGCGCTTTCAATGTCAGCATCGGGCCGGTCGATCTTGTTCATGGCAACTACGATCGGTACATTGCCAGCTCTAGCATGGTCGATAGCTTCCAGAGTCTGTGGCATTATCCCTTCGTTGGCGGCCACGACTAACACAACCAGATCGGTTACGTGCGCGCCCCTGGCACGCATAGCGGTGAAAGCGGCATGGCCAGGTGTATCCAAGAACGTAATATTACCTTTAGGTAGCTTTACTGAGTAGGCACGGATATGCTGGGTTATGCCGCCATGCTCGGTATCCACCACTTTGGTCTTACGAATAGCATCTAGCAAAGAGGTTTTTCCGTGGTCAACGTGGCCCATAAAAGTCACCACCGGAGCGCGCAGCTTTAGCGATTCCGGAGCGTCTTGCTCACGCTCATGCTCGGACACCAGCTGCTCCTCCTGCGACTTAACTTCTTTTAGATTGAATCCAAATTCTTCGCAAATCTTGCGCACCATTTCTTCGCCAAGGTTCTGGTTGATATGCGCAAAGATTCCCCGATTCATTAACGTCTTCAGAACAATGTTAGCCTTCTGCTGAATACGAAAAGCCAGATCCCCCACAGTTATTGGGATCTTCATCTCAATATCCACCAAGGGGCCTTCCCGTCTAGCAGACTGCGTACCGGCAATCTGCTGATCAGCAGATTTATCTTGCTCCCCCGCAACAGCAGCCTGTTGACCCACCGGAGCATCTCCAACTGTACGTCGCTTACCGTGCGCAAGCGGCTTCATTGCAATGAATTCCGGCTGCTCCTTGTGAACGACCTTCTTAATGACTTTCTTTATAACCTTCTTGACCACCTTCTTGCCGTCGGCCGAGGCCTGCTCGTCTGGCTTCTTCTCAAACTGGGCCAATTCATTGGGCAATTCTTCCTTGACGGCTGTCTGTCCCGATGCGGCTTCCACCTTCACAGCCGCCGTAGTCTCAACCGCCAACGCTGTCTTGGCCTCAGTTTTTAGCTCAACTTTGGGCTCCGGCTTTGGTACATGCACAACTCCGGCCTTATATGAAACCAAGATCTGCTTTCTGGAATGATCCTGCGCCTTTTCATCCAACTTTTCAGTCTTTTCCGCCACTTTAGTATCTTTTTTCTTCTTAGCTGTAACACCGACGGCATCCGAAGATTCTACGACCTTCTTCGCTACAGGCTTACGAGCAGGTTTAGGCTCAGGTTCCTTAGGTATCAGTCCTTTCTCCTCAAGCTCACCCTTCAAGACCAGAATGACCGCAGGGCTTAGCTCATGCTCATCACCTTTGGCCCTGAGTTTCAAAGTCTTCAGGGTTGCCAGAATAGTATCTTCCGCAATATTGTATTTCTTGGCCAGATCCCTAACTAACATATTGATTGCTTTCCACCTGACGCCGCAACGGCAGGACGCTTGGGGTTTATCCAGGTTGAATATAACCAGGATTATTTATCTTCCGGTAAATCTCCAGTATTATCCGCAGCTTCCTTAGCAGAATCGGTATCGCCAGCCACCTCTTCCTCTACCACCTCTTCTACTACCTCTTCTACCTCCTCAACCTCCTCGGATGACTGCTTGAGGTGCTCCTCCCATTGCTTTGCAGAGAAAATATCCAGCTCCCAACCCACCAGCTTGCCGGCCAGCCTAACATTCTGACCGTAACGACCGATCGCTATCGAAAGTTGATCATCCGCAACAATAATGTTAGCCTTTTTCTCGGCCGATAAAAGCTGCATCTGTGCAATCTCTGCAGGAGAAAGCGAAGCCTGGATATACTCTTTAATGTCGGCTGAATAACGTACGATATCTATCTTCTCGCCGTGCAATTCGTTGACTATATTCTTAACCCGTGAACCGCGCATCCCAACGCAGGCGCCTACGCAGTCAACCTTGTCGTCCTTGGAATAAACCGATATCTTGGTACGCTCACCAGGATCACGGGCAATAGCTTTAACTTCTATGATACCTTCATATATCTCTGGGACTTCCAGTTCGAAAAGACGTTTTACAAAATTGGGATGGGCACGGGAAAGCACTATCTGGGGCCCGCGTGTTTCACGCTGCACGTCCAGCACAAGGGCGCGAACACGATCGCCCTGGCGAAACTCCTCCTTACCACAAAGTTCGCTCCGAGGAATGATCGCCTCGGTCTTACCAAGATCTACAATGACGCTGCCGCGATCAAAGCGATATACGCTACCGGAAATAATGGCCCCGATACGGGTGCTATACTCGGTAAAGACCACATCTTTTTCAGCTTCGCGAATCTTCTGGAAGACAACCTGCTTGGCAGTCTGGGCGGCGATACGTCCGAATTCGCTCGAACGGATCTCCTGACCGTTGGCATAGGCAGTGATCTTACCGTTCCTAGGATCAAACTTAGCCGTCACGTCCTCTTCCTTACCGACAGTCCAGACCTTCCGCGCTGCCGACGCTACGGCAGCCTCAACCGCCTGTATGAGGACTTCCTTCGCGATCCCCTTATCGCGTTCGATCTGTTCCAAGATCGCCATCAGTTCGCTTTCCATCAGATGTCACTCCTAGATTATTACCTGTTTCCCTTTTTCTATGTTGATCATCGGAACAAGCCATTCCTCGTTCCGCACTTTCATAATCAACTCATTCTCGCGTAGCCCCGTAAGGGTGCCAATTATTTCACGTTTGGCCCGAACAGGCTGATTCAAAAAAAGATGTATCTCCCGGCCAATTACCCGACGGAAGTCGCGGTACCCTGTCAACGGGCGATCCAGCCCTGGAGAAGATACCTCCAATGTATAATTATTTCCCAACTTAAGTTCGTTATAAAGAATGCCATCCAAGCGCTGGTTTAACTGCGTACATGCCTCCAGACCAACACCACCGGTAGGACGATCCGCAAACACCTGAATAACCAGCGTTTCATTATTGGCATGGATCCTTGCCTCCACGATCTCGATACCAAGATCGACGCAGAGAGGCACAGCACGTCTGTATATTTCTTCTCTCAGCTCGTCGAACTTGCCCATAAGGATACAACTATTTCCTGACCAACGCCAATATGCGCTCTACCACTCTATCCGTGGAGACCAACTCAACTTCGCCGGTTGAACGGTGCTTAACCTCGACGTTGCCCTCAGCTAGCCCCCTCCTGCCTACGGTAATACGGTAAGGGAGGCCAATGAGGTCGGCGTCGTTAAATTTACGTCCGGCGCTCTCATCGCGGTCGTCCATTAAAACATCAATATTATATTTTGTCAACTCATCATAATACTGTCGGGCAAGGTCCATAACCGCCAGTTCGCCAATTTGAAGCGGAAGGATCTCAACGGTAAATGGTGCCACCTCCACAGGCCAGCGAATCCCTTTATCGTCATGATGGACTTCAATGATAGTAGCCAAGAGCCGGCTAACCCCAATACCATAACACCCCATAATCATAGACTGCTGCCGGCCCTTATCATCCAAATAAACCGCGCCTAGCGCTTCGGAATACTTGGTGCCAAGTTGAAAGATATGCCCAACTTCAATACACTGCCGCTCCTGCCCAGCCGCATCCTTGGCCTTGTCCTCGCCAATCGCAGCCGGTACCAGAAACTCATGCGATAGACTGCCCCCCATGGCTCCGGTATCAGCCTCAGCAATAATAGGGTCTAATGCACATCTGGCAAATATCTTTTTATAGGCCAGATACATGGCATCATAACTTAATTTTAACCCGGCAGCATCCACGTCAAAGCTGTAAGCGTCCTTCATGATGAACTCGCAGGCACGCACCACACCAAAACGCGGACGCGTCTCATCGCGAAACTTGGTCTGTATTTGATATAGAGTAACCGGCAGCTGGCGATAGGACTGTACGAACGATTTTACAAGGTCGGTAATAATCTCTTCGTGCGTGGGCCCCAGGCACATCGCCGTACCCTTCTTGTTCTTGAACCGAATCATAACCTCTTCCAAGGTCTTGTCCCGGCCGGTCTGCTGCCATAATTCTAACGGCTGGATCGCCGGCATTCTAAGCTCGTGAGCGCCGGAGCCGTCCATTTCTTCCCTAATAATCCGCTCTATCTTGGATAGCGTACGCAATCCCAGCGGCAGGTAGGAATAAACTCCCGAGGTTAACATATGCACCAAGCCGGACCGTAGAAGCAACTGGTGACTGACGGCTTCCGTGCCAGCAGGCACTTCCTTAAGCGTGGGAATAAAATACTGCGACCACTTCATGAAATAACCTTTCTCTTGCTATTATGCGAAAAACTCCGGCGGTAATTTTATATTACGCTTGTCAAACTTATGCTGAAACGACGGCACCTCGTGATTCATTACCCAGTCGCCATGCACCTTGCCATGTTCATCAAGCCTAGTCTGCTTAAAGGTAAATATATCCTGTAACGTGACAATATCGGTCTTCCTGTCGAAACGCAAATCTGTCACATTCGCCACCCGTCGTATGCCATCCACGTAAAGTTCAATATAAACAATAAGATCTATCGAGGTCGCTATCTGCCTACGGATCTGGTCACCCGACAACCTAATGCCCGACATCAACATCATAGTGATCATGCGATTGAAGCACTCTTCCGGCGAATCAGCGTGTACGATGGCCAACATACCCGAGTGGCCAGAGCTGATCGACTGCACCAAGTCGAGGACTTCGTCACTCCTGATCTCACCGACTATAATCCGATCCGGACGCATACGCAGGCTGTTCAAGAAAAGGTCACGAATAGTCACCTGCCCCTTTCCTTCGATATTAGGGGCCTTGGCCTGCAGGTTCACCACGTGCTCCTGAAAAAGTCTCAACTCGGAAGTGTCTTCAATTGTAATAATGCGCTCTTCTTCCGGAATATGCTTGGAAAGAACGTTCAACAATGTGGTCTTACCGGAACCGGTCGCACCGCAAAAAACGATATTTAACCTGGCCTTTACCGCAGCGATAAGGAAAAGAACTATTTGCTGGCTCATGGTTCCCAGCTCCACCAGATGGTCTATAGTGGTAATCTCGTGCGAAAACTTACGTATTGTCACGACCGGACCACTCAAAGTGCATGGTGGAATAATCACATTCACGCGCGAACCGTCAGGAAGCGAAAAGTCGGTATACGGCTGCGACTCGTCGACACGGCGACTGGTACCAGAGGCAGCGATGATCTTCTGGATAAAATGCATCAGATGGGTATTGTCCTCAAAGGCCAGGTCTGTCAATGTAATACGGCCAGCCTTCTGTATATAAATCTGCCTGGGGCCGTTGATCATGATCTCAGAAATGTCCTTATCTTCCATCAAAGGACGAATCGGTCCGAGGCTGATAATTGCGCTGGTCAGTTCTCTTACAAGCTTGGCACGCTCCTCGAAAGTAATCTTCAAATCCGTCTCTTGGGATAATCGCACAATAGCCTTATCCACAAACATCCGAAGCTGATCATCATTCAAGCTGTCCTTGATCTTGAGGAAATCCGTCTTGGCGATCAAGTAACGGTGGATAATAGATTTTATATCCTCGTATTCCGAGCCGCCACCTTTCTTCTTTAATCCAACGTCTTCAACCATAACCTTCCCCTTTATTTAACAAAGAGATGTGTTATTTTATCTATCAACCCAATCCTCTCAAAGTCCACATAGAAAACAAAGATAGCCAGCGCAATAATAAGACCAAAACCTACTTTATTGATAAGATCATCAACCTTCACAGGCAATGGACGCCGTCTTACCTTTTCCAAACCTAGCAATGCCAAATGCCCGCCGTCAAGTGGTATCAAGGGAAGTAAGTTAAAGATTGCCAGACTCGCACTCAAAACTCCAACAATATGTAAAAGATAAGCGAACCCCAACCCAGTGGCAAACTTGATAATAAAAAATATCCCTATAAGACCAGTAACCCCTTCCTTGGCAGACTTTCGGCCGGTCACCATATCCCACAGCGCAATATACGTCTGGGATGTAACATACCACATCTCCTTGGCCGATCTTTTGAGAGCACCTATAAGACCATAGCGCTCGACATTGGCCTTGTCGACATTCTTGACATCTACTGGTACCGGTTGCACACCAATACGACCAATTTTCTTACTCTTGCCGAAAATATCCTTGTCGGAGACTAGCTCCGGACTAACTAAAACAGTCCTTTCGGCACCGTTATTCTCCAGCTTAAACTCCAACGTCTTGCCGTAAGAATCTATGATCATGATCTGCATCTCGTCCCAATTAGAGATCC
>JAAXVU010000058.1 GCA_013335325.1 Candidatus Omnitrophota bacterium
TTTCCGGCCACTCAGGTCTTCCGTATCATGGGCCTTACTACCAAGGAAGACATGGAGAAGATGTTCGGCGATACCTTCGAGAAGCTCAAGCCTACTTTGGAGAAAGATCATACAGAGTCCAAAGAGGATGCCTTGATGGATTTTTATAAAAAGATGCGTCCGACTGAACCTGCTACGGTTGAAGTCGCAGAGGCGCTCTTTTATCGTCTTTTCTTTGACCCCAAGCGTTATGATCTTTCTAAGGTCGGTCGTCATATAGTTAATCGCAAACTCGGAACCAATGTGCCGATGGATAATCGCGTACTTGATATCGAGACTGTGGTGGCGACGACAAAATATCTATTTGGACTGCGCGAAGGACGCGGCGAGACGGATGATATCGACCACTTGGGTAATCGTCGTATTAAGTCCGTAGGTGAGCTGGTTCAGAACCAAGTACGTATCGGCCTAGCCCGGCTGGAGCGTTCGATCAAGGAACGTTTGGTGGTAATGAGCAATTTTGAGAATTTGACTGCGCACCACCTTATCAATTCGCGTCTTTTCTCTAACCAGATACAGGATTTCTTTGCCCGCAGCCAGTTATCGCAGTTTGCCGACCAGGTGAATCCAGTGGCAGAGATGACGCATAAGCGGCGTCTTTCCGCCTTAGGGCCTGGCGGTCTTTCCCGTGAGCGTGCTGGTTTTGAAGTGCGTGACGTCCACTCCACGCATTATGGCCGCGTCTGTCCGATTGAGACTCCAGAAGGTCCTAACATCGGTCTCATTTCGTCACTGACGACTTGCGCCCGTGTCAACGATCTTGGCTTTATCGAGACGCCATATCGCAAGGTTGAGGACGGAAAAGTATCCCGCAAGGTTGAGTATCTGACAGCGGATGTCGACCAAAATAAATATATAGCTCAGGCCAACACTTTAGTTGAAGACGGTAAGATTGCCGCAAAGGAAGTTGCCTGCAGATTCAAGACGGACTTTCCCAAGACTTCTCCTAAAGAAGTCGAGTATATGGACGTTTCACCGAAGCAGTTGGTGTCGGTGGCAACTTCTCTAATTCCATTCCTGGAGCATGACGACGCTAACCGCGCTCTCATGGGGTCCAACATGCAACGCCAGGCGGTGCCCCTTATGGTTACAGAGGTTCCGCTGGTCGGTACAGGCATGGAGGAGAAGGTCGCTCGCGACTCCGGGGTGATGGTGATTTCAAAGCATGCTGGCACAGTCACCAAGGCTGACGCCTCCGAGATTGTTATTGACGGTAAGCATGCATACCAGCTGAGGATTTATCAGCGTTCTAATTCCAATACATGCGCTCATCAGACGCCGTTAGTAAAGCCCGGCGACAAGGTGGAAGTAGGGGATGTTCTGGCGGACGGTATGGCCACCCGAGATGGCAAGCTGGCGCTCGGACGCAATGTGCTGGTGGCATTTATGCCATGGCGTGGTTATAATTTCGAGGACGCGATTATCATAAACGAGCGGATTGTGCGTGGAGATGTCTTTACCTCCATACACGTTGAGCGTTTCGAGTGCGAATGCCGCGAGACTCGGTTGGGCAACGAGGAAGTCACTCGCGATATACCTAATGTCGGAGAGGAAGCCCTCAGGGATTTAACTGAGGAGGGTATTGTACGCATTGGGGCAGAAGTCAAGGCTGGTGATATCCTCGTCGGCAAGGTGACGCCTAAGAGCGAGAAAGAATTGTCTCCTGAAGAGCGTCTGCTGCGTGCCATCTTCGGAGAGAAAGCTGCAGATGTTCGCGACACTTCACTTACTTTGCCTCCTGGGATTAACGGCGTCATCGTTAACGTTGAGGTGTTTCAGCGTAATGAGCGCGGTCGTAAATCAAAAGCCGAAAAGACCAAAGAGCAGGGTGAGATAGCGAAGATAAAGGAGTACTACCGTCAGGAGCTGGAATTCTTGGCTGGTGAGAAGAACAAGAAACTTGCGAATATACTTGGACTCGATCAGAAGAAAGTTGGTCTTTTGAACAGCGACGATCTGGAAGAGGACAGCGAAGGACGTGAAGTGCTTGCGCTGTTCAATGACCGTGTCGCTGAGCTGGCTGAAGAAGAGACGCGTGAGATTGACCGTGTACGCAAAGGTGACGAGTTACCCGCTGGAGTGCTGAAACGCGTGGTTGTTTATGTAGCCGCCAAGCGTAAGCTTTCCGTTGGTGACAAGATGGCTGGCCGTCACGGCAATAAGGGTATCGTATCGCGTATTCTGCCAGAAGAGGATATGCCGTTTATGGAAGACGGCACACCGGTAGATATAGTATTGAATCCATTGGGTGTCCCGTCCCGTATGAACGTTGGACAGTTGCTGGAAACGCATCTGGGTTGGGCTGTAAAGGCGCTTGGGTTTAACGCCATCACGCCTGTATTTAACGGCGCTACCGAGGAAGAAATTCGTGCGCTGCTCAAGGAGGCTAAGCTTCCCGAAGACGGCAAGACAGTTGTTTGTGACGGTCATTCTGGCGTGCCTTTCGATCAGAAGGTCACGGTTGGCCAGATTTATATGTTGAAACTGAACCATCTGGTCGACGAAAAGATCCATGCCCGTTCAATAGGTCCGTATTCGTTGGTAACGCAGCAGCCTTTGGGTGGTAAAGCTCATTTTGGTGGACAGCGGTTCGGCGAAATGGAAGTGTGGGCGCTGGAGGCATATGGTGCTGCGTATACGTTGCAGGAGATGCTGACGGTCAAGTCCGATGACGTGTTGGGCCGCAGCCGTATCTACGAGGCTATCGTAAAGGGCGAGCAGGCTTTGGCGCCCGGGACACCGGAATCATTCAACGTTCTCGTCAAAGAACTTCAGGGATTGTGCCTAGACATAAAGTTGGAAAGGGCGCAGACCGAAGCAGACCAAAAGGGTGAGAAGGAATAATGAAGACCAATACCGATATCACCAAGCAGGATCGCATTACTATCAAGATTGCCTCGCCGGATATCATCAAGTCCTGGTCTAACGGCCCGGTCAGGAAGGCGGAAACGCTCAACTACCGTACGCTCAAGCCGGAAAAGGATGGACTCTTTTGCGAGCGCATTTTCGGACCCGTCAGAGACTGGGAATGTAATTGCGGCAAATATAAAGGCATTAAGTTCAAAGGCATTACCTGTGATCGCTGCGGAGTCTTAGTTACACGTTCCTCTGTGCGTCGCGAGCGTATGGGGCACATTGATCTGGCTTGCCCGGTTACACATATATGGTTCTACAAGGCAGTCCCCAGCCGTTTGTCGGCGATGCTGTCATTGGGGCTACGCGACTTGGAGAAGATTATTTATTACGAGGAGTATGTAGTGCTGGATCCTGGCACGACTCCTTTAAAAAAGAAGGATTTGCTTTCCGAGGACAAGTACCAAGAGGCGCTGGTTAAATACGGAGCCGGTTTCAAGGCCAAGATCGGAGCAGAGGCTGTGCGCGATCTCTTGCGTGAGATCGACTTGGTAACGTTGGCTAAGAAGCTGCGCAAGGACTTGGAGAAATCCAACCCTAACGGTACAAACTTTAAGAAGATTTCCAAGACGCTTAAGATCGTTGAGGATTTCAAAGCTTCCGGCAATCTGTCAGAGTGGATGGTCTTGGATATACTGCCGGTTATTCCTCCTGATTTACGTCCGCTGGTGCCTCTGGAGGGCGGTCGTTTCGCCACTTCAGACCTGAACGACCTTTACCGTCGGGTCATTAATCGTAATAACCGTTTAAAGAAGCTAATTGATTTGAGCGCGCCTGAAATTATCGTGCGTAACGAGAAGCGCATGTTGCAGGAGGCGGTTGACGCCTTGTTGGACAACGGACGTCATGGGCGCCCGGTGTTAGGTTCGGGCAACCGTCCGCTCAAGTCTCTATCGGATATGCTTAAGGGTAAGCAGGGACGTTTCCGCATGAACCTGTTAGGTAAGCGTGTGGATTATTCCGGACGTTCTGTAATTGTCGTCGGTCCTGAGTTAAAACTCTACCAGTGCGGTCTTCCCAAGAAGATGGCCTTGGAGCTTTTTGAGCCATTTATTATTCGTAAACTTCGTGAGCGCGGTTTTGTCCACACGATCAAGGGCGCTAAACGGATGGTTGAGCGCGCTAACGTGGAAGTGTGGGACATTCTGGACGAGGTTATCAAAGACCACCCTATAATGCTTAACCGCGCCCCGACGCTTCACCGGTTGTCGATTCAGGCTTTTCAGCCGGTCCTGATTGAGGGTAAGGCGATAACCTTACATCCTCTTGTCTGTACGGCTTTTAACGCTGACTTCGACGGCGATCAGATGGCTGTTCACGTTCCATTGTCGCTTGAAGCGCAGACCGAGTGCCGGCTACAGCTTTTGTCGGCGAATAACCTGTTCTCGCCGGCCGATGGACGTCCTATAGTGTCTCCTACCCAGGATATTGTGTTGGGCTTGTATTACCTGACTAAGGAGAAGCCGGGTGCGCGTGGAGAAGATCGAGTGTTCTCTAACCGCAATGAGGTCCTGGTTGCTTATTATGATGAGTTGGTTGAGTTGCATTCCCGAATTCGCGTCCGTTTGAGCGCACCGTTATGGGGCGAAGATAAGACCTCGACGGTAATTAAAGCTGAGGCGGAAGGCAAGAAGGAAAAATATGTATCACTAGTCGAAGGGCAGAAGACGCGTATTATCGAAACTACCGTCGGCCGAGTGATCTTTAACGAGATTGTCAGCCCGGTGTTGGGCTACGTGAACGTTGCTCTGGACAAAAAGAAAATTGGTGCAGTTATCGCCGATTGTTACAAAAAGCTTGGTCATAATGAGACTGTACAATTTCTTGACAGGCTTAAGGCCATGGGTTTCCGCCAAGCGACTTTGGCCGGCATATCCATTTCTATGTCTGACCTCACTATCCCTAAGGAAAAAGAGGTCATCATTGGCAATGCCAAGCAGGAAGTTCGAAAGGTCGAGGACCAGTATCATAAGGGTACTATTACCGGCCGTGAGCGCTACAACAAGGTCATTGATATTTGGACGCATACAACGGAAGTGATCTCCGACTTGGTTTTCAAGAAGATGGATCCTTTCAACCCTGTTTATATCATGGCTGACTCTGGCGCGCGCGGTTCTAAGCTGCAGATCCGTCAGCTCTCCGGTATGCGCGGGTTGATGGCCAAGCCCTCAGGTGAGATCATTGAGAATCCAATTACGGCCAGTTTCCGCGAGGGGTTGACCGTGTTGGAGTATTTTATTTCGACTCACGGTGCTCGCAAAGGGTTGGCTGATACCGCCTTGAAAACTGCAGACGCAGGATATTTGACGCGCAGATTGGTCGATGTGGCTCAGGAGGTTGTGGTCAACGAGCATGATTGCGGCACCCTCAATGGCATTGCTGTCTCGGCAATTATAGAAGGCGACGAAGTAGTGGTGCCTTTGCGCGAGCGCATCATCGGTCGCGTGGCACTGGACAGCATCGTGGACGTTATTACTGACCAGCGTGTCGCTGCTGCCGGTGAAGAGATTACCGAAGAGAAGGCTGATCTGATTGAGCAGTTAGGCATTGAGAAGGTGCGCATTCGTAGCGTGTTGACTTGCGAAGCAGAACGCGGAGTATGCGTAAAGTGTTACGGTCGGAATCTTGCCACGCATCGTTTGGCCGAGCTCGGCGAAGCAGTAGGTATTATCGCCGCGCAGTCCATTGGTGAACCGGGCACACAGCTGACCATGAGAACGTTCCACATTGGTGGCACTGCCAGTCGTACCGTCGAGCAATCCTTCCTGCGCTCCAAGAACAAGGGGTTGGTGAAGTATCACCAATTGCGCGTCGTTCAGAAAGGCAACGAATTTATCGTATTGAACCGTAATGGTACTGTGTCTATTAATAATGAATACGGTCGCGAGTACGAACGTTATCCGTTGCCGCAGGGCTCCTCGCTCTCTGTGGCCGATGGTCAGGAAGTGGACAAGGGTGTCATCTTCGCTAAGTGGGATCCATATACGATTCCGATCATTACGGAAGTGAAGGGGCAGGTTAACTTTGAAGACCTTATCGAGGATGTCTCGGTCCGTGGTGAGCTTAATCCTGTAACGGGCATCACCGAGCGCGTGGTCGTCGAGCATAAGCAGGAGTATCATCCGCAGATTGTTATTACTGTCGGTGCAGAGGTGGCTGGTATTTATTCAATCCCGGTCGGCGCTCACATTCTGTTCAGCGATAAGGATATCGTCGAGGCGGGTGAGCTGATTGCCAAGATTCCTCGAGGCGTGCAGAAAACTCGCGATATCACCGGTGGTCTTCCCAGGGTGGCAGAGCTATTCGAGGCTCGTCGTCCGAAAGATCCGGCGGTAATATCAGAAATCGACGGCTTCGTTGAGTTTGGTGAGGATCGTAAGGGGAATCGCACGATCATTGTAAAAAGCCAGACGGGGATGACAAAGGAATATACTATCCCGCACGGCAAGCACCCGACGGTGTATAAAGGCGATAAGGTTTTTGCCGGACAGCAGCTGACTGAAGGGCCAATCGTTCCGCAGGATATTTTGCGAGTCTCCGGCGACAAAATCTTGCAGGAGTATTTGTTGAACGAGGTTCAGGAAGTTTATCGTTTACAGGGCGTGCGTATTAACGATAAACATATTGAGCTAATTATTTCGCAGATGTTGAAGAAGGTTCGCATCGACGAGGCTGGAGATACTGATTTTCTGGTTGGCGAACAAATTGACCGCAATGTTTTCAAGAAGGCAAACGAAGCGGTTATGAAAAAGAAGGGCAAGCCTGCGCAGGCCACGCCGCAACTACTTGGTATTACGAAGGTGTCGCTCACGACGGACAGCTTTATTTCGGCGGCGAGCTTCCAAGAAACAACAAGAGTGTTGACAGAGGCGGCATCGTCTGGTAAAATCGACCTTCTTTCTGGGCTTAAAGAAAATGTTATCGTCGGACATTTGATTCCGGCTGGAACGGGTTTTCACGATTACAACAATATTGAAATGGTAAAGTATGCCAACAATTCAGCAGTTGATCAGAAAGAGCAGAGTACAGAAAGTAAAGAAGAGTAAGTCGCCGGCTCTGGGTGCATGTCCGCAAAAACGCGGAGTTTGTATTCAAGTCAAGACCATGACTCCTAAGAAGCCGAACTCGGCGCTTCGTAAAATTGCGCGCGTTCGTCTTTCGAACAAGGTGGAAGTTACATCTTATATACCTGGCGAAGGGCATAATCTGCAGGAACATTCGATTGTGCTTGTGCGTGGCGGTCGCGTGAAAGATTTACCCGGAGTGCGTTACCATACGGTCCGCGGTACGCTGGATGCGGCTGGTGTTAACAACCGTAAGAAGTCTCGTTCCAAGTACGGGACCAAGAAAGCGAAGTCTTAATCTATGAGAAGAAGGCGTGCCGAAAAAAGGATCGTTGATCCCGACCCAAAGTATAGTAGCGAGTTGGTCTCCCGTTTTATAGCCGTCGTAATGCAGCGCGGTAAAAAGATGGTTTCTGAAAAGATCGTGTACGGGGCATTGGATATACTTGCACAAAAGATTACTGAAGAGCCAGTGTTAAAGGCGTTCAATAAGGCAGTTGACAATGTACGTCCTCGTGTGGAACTAAAGGCGCGCCGAGTTGGTGGCGCAACCTATCAGGTGCCTATAGATGTTGCGTCAGCCCGTGGCACATCGCTGGCGTTACGATGGATTAGAGATTTTGCACGCAAGAAAAAGGGTAAGCCCATGATGCAAAAGCTTGCCGATGAGTTGATTGCCGCATATAAGCAAGAGGGTGCGGCGATTAAGAAGCGCGATGAGACGCATAAAATGGCCGAGGCTAACAAGGCGTTCAGTCATTTCCGTTGGTAAACCCTATAAAATAAGTGATAAAGGTCAGGCATAGATGGCATCTAGTGAACAAGTCCCTTTAGAGAGAGTTAGAAATATAGGTATTATTGCGCACATTGACGCTGGTAAGACTACAACGACAGAGCGCATACTTTATTACACTGGCCAAATTCATAAGATGGGCAATATTGACGATGGCAACACCGTCATGGATTATATGGAGCAGGAGAAGGAGCGCGGCATTACTATTACTGCTGCCAATACGACAACTTTCTGGAAGAATTTCAAAATTAATATCATCGATACTCCTGGCCACGTTGATTTCACTATTGAGGTTGAGCGATCGCTTAAGGTTTTGGACGGTGCAGTTATCGTTTTGTGTTCTACTTCCGGGGTGCAATCTCAGACCGAGACTGTATGGCGTCAGGCTGAACGTTATCATGTTCCGCGGATAGCTTTCATTAATAAAGTAGATCGTCTTGGGGCTGATTTCGACAGAGTTTTGAAACAAATTCATGACCGTCTTGGTGCTAATGCAGCAGCTATTAATTTCCCAGATGCTCATGAAGACCGCTTCAAGGGCGTTATAGATGTTGTCAACATGAGGTATATTACTTGGGAAGATGCAGACGGGTTAAAGATAGTTTATTCTGATATCCCTGCTGAGTTCAAGGATAAGGCTGAACAATATCGCCATACACTTATAGAGAAGGTGGCTGAGGCAGACGACGCTATCATGGAGAAATATATTCATGAGCAGCCGGTAACTGTTGATGAGTTAAAAGCCGCTATTCGTCGCAGCGTAGTAGGAGCGAAATTTCTTCCGGTTTTAGCTGGTACGGCACTGAAGAATCGTGGTGTCCAGCCCGTCTTAGATGCAGTTACCGATTTTCTTCCTTCCCCGCTGGAAGTCAGGCAGGCGCATGGTAAAAATCCTGATACCGGAGCAGAGATTTCCTGTAAGCCGGCTGATGATCAGCCTTTGGCCGCGCTGGTTTTCAAGGTTGCATCTGATCCGTATGTAGGTAAACTTTTTTATACCCGTATTTATTCCGGCACGATCAGTGCTGGAGAGCAACTTTACAACTCGAGTCGCGATAAGTCTGAGCGTATTTCCAAAGTTCTGCTAATGCATGCCAACAAGCAGGAGATTGTGACTAAGATTGGCGCCGGGGAAATTGTGGCATTAGTAGGCTTGAAAGAAAGCAAAAACGGTGATACACTTTGCCGCGAAAAAGAGCCGGTAGTGCTAGAGAGCATGAGGATTCCGGAGCCGGTCGTTTCGATGGCCTTGGAACCCAAAACTAAAGCTGATCAGGATAAGCTTGGCATTATCTTACGTAAATTTTTGGATGAGGATCCTTCCTTACGCGTCGAGTATGACCATGAGACTTCCCAAACTATTATCTCGGGAATGGGTGAGTTGCATTTGGAAATAATCATCGACCGTATGAAGCGTGAGCATAATCTGGATGCGAATATCGGTCGGCCGCAGGTAGCATACAAGGAAACTATCACGCGTCGGGCAGACAAGGTGGTCGGCAAGTTTATTTCTCAGTCTGGTGGTCGCGGTCAGTACGGCCATGTGGTTATTAATGTTGAGCCTGGCGAGAAGGGTAGCGGTATTAAGTTTGTGGATGAAATTTTCGGCGGGGTCATTCCGCGTGAATATATTAAGTCTGTCGAGGCAGGTATAGATGCCCAGGCCAAGAACGGAATTTTGGCTGGTTATCCGGTTGCGGACGTAACTGTTACTTTGATCGATGGTTCGTATCACGAAGTCGACTCTAGCGACATCGCATTTCAGATGGCAGCTAAATACGCCCTAAAAGATGCTTTGGCAAAGGCAAACTCTGTTTTCACCGAGCCTATCATGCAGGTGGAGATTGCCGCGCCCGAGGAATTCATGGGTTCTGTCATCGGCGATTTGAATACTCGTCGGGCTAAGATTACTGAGCTGGGAAGTATAAGCAACGTGAAGACTTGTCGTGCGGATGTGCCGCTGGCTGAGATGTTTAATTACGCCAACGCCCTGCGCTCGCTTACACAGGGACGGGCGAGTTTCTCGATGGAGCCGTCATATTACGCTCAGGTGCCGGGCAATATTAGTGAGAAGATCATTGGCGCACGTCAAGAATATCTAAACAGAAAAAAGAATGCTTAATTTTAAATCATAAAGAATACAAGGTAAGGGATAAAAGGGAGGACGATCATGGCTAAGGAAAAATTCGAAAGAAATAAACCGCACTTGAACATTGGTACTATCGGTCACGTCGATCATGGTAAGACGACTTTATCGTCGGCTATTACGACGGTCTTGTCCGAGAAGGGTCTTGCTCAAGCGCGCGCCTACGACTCCATCGACAACGCCCCCGAAGAGAAGGAACGCGGTGTTACCATTAACATCGCGCACCTTGAGTATCAGACCGATACTCGTCACTATGCTCACATTGATTGCCCAGGACACGCTGACTATATTAAGAACATGATTACCGGTGCTGCCCAGATGGATGGCGCGATACTCGTCGTGTCAGCGGCGGACGGCGCGATGCCTCAGACCCGTGAACACATCCTTCTTGCTCGTCAGGTAAACGTTCCGCGCATAGTTGTGTTCCTCAATAAGTGCGATCAGGCTGATCCGGAGCTCCTCGACCTAGTTGAGTTGGAGATTCGCGACCTGCTTACCAAATACAAGTTCGAAGGCGACAAGACCCCGGTTATCCGTGGTTCTGCCTTGGAAGCTTTGAACAACCCGAAGGATTTTGGCGGCAAGGCCAAGTGCATCCTGGATCTTATGAAGGCAGTTGACGAGTGGATCCCGATGCCGGTGCGCGAGTTGGATAAGCCTTTCTTGATGGCTGTTGAAGATATTTTCTCGATCTCCGGACGCGGCACAGTGGCTACAGGTCGTATTGAGCGCGGTATCTGCAAGGTAGGACAGGACGTTGACATCGTAGGTCTCCGCCCAGAAATCGGCAAGACGACAATCACTGGCGTCGAGATGTTCCGCAAGGAACTTGACGAAGGTCAGGCTGGTGACAATGTTGGGTTGTTATTGCGCGGCGTTGATAAGGAAAAGGTGGAACGTGGCATGGTTCTCGCTTTGCCGGGTTCGATCAAGCCACACAAGAAGTTCAAGTGCTCAGTGTACATCCTGACTAAAGAAGAAGGTGGTCGCCATACTCCTTTCTTTAAGGGTTATCGTCCACAGTTTTATTTCAGAACAACCGACGTTACCGGTACTGCTGAGTTGCCGGCAGGTGTGGAAATGTGCATGCCTGGAGATAACGTTGCGCTCACCGTCGAGCTCATTATTCCCGTTGCTTGCGAGAAGGAACTTCGCTTTGCCATCCGCGAGGGCGGCAAGACGGTCGGCGCCGGTGTTGTTACCGAGATCATTGAATAACGTCAACCGAAAGTTGTGAAACGCACATGCAGAAGATACGGATAAAACTCAAGGCGTATGATCACCGGTTGATTGACCAGTCTACGCAGGAGATAGTGGATACGGCAATACGGACAGGAGCCAAGGTGAACGGGCCGGTTCCGTTGCCAACGAAGAAGGAGCTGTACACGGTCCTTCGTTCTCCGGTAATTGACAAGAAGTCCAGGGAACAGTTTCGGTTGGCTACCCACAAAAGGCTCATCGATCTTGTTGACCCCACCTCGAAAACGGTAGAAGCCCTCAGGAAGTTGAACTTGCCTGCCGGTGTGGACGTTGAAATCAAACAATAAAAGCGGTTAGTGATTTATGATCAGTGGTTTGCTAGGAAAAAAGATTGGAATGACGCAGATTTTTGACAAGGAAGGGAACATCGTTCCTGTTACTGCGTTGGAAGTAGGGCCCTGTTACGTGCTTGCCCTGAAAGATGCTCCTAAGAAAAAGGTGCTGCTTGGTTTCGATGAGATCAGGGAGTCCCGTTGCTCTAAGCCTCGCTTGGGCTTTTGCAAGAAAGCCAGCGCGCCTGCTTTGCGCACGGTGAAGGAGTTCAAGTC
>JAAXVU010000059.1 GCA_013335325.1 Candidatus Omnitrophota bacterium
ACCGCCAGGATCATGGAATTGTAGATCTGCCGTAATGTGGCGAAATTGCGGCCTTCGTTGACTTCTTTCTCGATACGGGGGATAACGATCTCACGCATCACCTGCTTCATCACGTCACTTAAAGGCGTACTTTTTTCCCTGACCGTACCAGCGCTTACCTGTGTTGCGAGATAGTCCTGCTCCAGGAGGACTTTCAGACGCTGCTCCAGGACTAACACTTTCCCGCCGGTCTCGTAAACCACACCTTTATCAGGCACTATCCAGACCTTGTTGAAAGCATCATGCGGGATCTCGGTGATGCCGAAACGTTCTTTGGCCTCCTTGTAAACCTTTTCCCAAAACTCGCGGCCCAATCCCTCTTCAGGATACAAAAGCGAGGCCGAAAGCTGCTTCAAAATATAATCCTGTGCCAATAGATCGTAGCCCATGCCGGTATCGCGCAGTCCCGCCCCCAGCATGTGGTCTTTTTCGTAAGGAGATAAATTAACCCACTGCGCTTTCTCGGGAACAGTAAGCGAGGCAAGAAAATATTTGACCAGTTTGATCGATTCCTGGTGGAATTGTTCGCTATCAAAGGAAAGACCGGTCTCGCCCTTATCCACGATGAAATCAAAGGCCAGCGGATTATCGCCGTGAATGCCCAGTCCACGTAATATGACCGGAGAATAAGGCGAACTGGTACGGACCATTGCCCCGGCTGGTGGCAGGTCGGGCAGATTCTGTAATGAATGGGCGCACGGGATGTTCAGACTATTGGTCAAAAATAGAATTGCTAAAACAATCCTGCTTATCGACTTCACGATATATCAACCTTAATAGTTATGTTTAGAATGACAATAAACGTAACAAATATAGCATATATTAATTACGATTTCTTTTATCAGCTGTTTCCTTCATTTCAACCAGCATAAAAAACCCGGAAGCGTACCGAAATACGCCTCCGGGTTCTCCAGATTGCTGATTATCTTTACGTCTTATTTGCGGCGAAACCGTGATCCGCGGGACCGGAACGACCTGCCCATAAAACGCTTTTGTCCGCCGCCAGCCGGAGCGTGAACCGAACGTGTCGGCAGCAGGAATTCTTCAGTCTGTACCTCCGGGTGCTTGGCCACCGGGATATCCGCACGGATGAGCCGCTGTATCTCCGTCACCACCCCGAACTGATCCGGTGTGGCAAAAGATATCGCCCGACCTTCCATGCCCGCCCGGCCGGTACGGCCAATGCGGTGCACATAGTTCTCTGCATCGTCCGGCAAGTCATAATTAATGACGAGCTCGATACCCTTGACGTCGATACCGCGCGAAGCGATATCAGTCGCGACCAGAATGCGGAAACGTCCGACCTTGAAACCTTCCAAAGCCGCCTTGCGCTGACCGAGCGAACGGTCGGAATGGATCTCCGCCGCACTGTGTCCCATCTTCTTGAGGTCGCGTGACAGCCGGCTGGCGTGGTGTTTGGTCCGGATAAAAAGCAGCACCGAACCACGGTACTGCGTGAGCACCTTCTCCAAAAGCGCCAGCTTGGCTTCCTTGCGGATGATGAAAAGCTCCTGCACTATCTTCTCGACAGTAGTGCCGGAAGGCGCCACTTCGACGTTGACCGGCAGTTTCATATGGCGTGAAGCCATGGACATGATCTCGCGCGGCATGGTGGCCGAAAAGAGCATGGTCTGCCGCTCGCGCGGGACATAACGCAGGATCTCTTCGATCTGCGGGGCAAAGCCCATATCGAGCATGCGGTCGGCCTCGTCCAGCACCAGGACGTTTACGGCGTCCAGCTTTAGTGAACGGCGGATAGTCACGTGGTCGATCAAGCGACCGGGCGTGGCAATAATGACGCGCGGGTTACGGCGCACAGCGCGGACCTGTTCTTCCATGGAAGCCCCACCGATAAGCACTGCGGAGAACATCCCGAACGGCTGCGCTACCTTGCGGACGGTTTCTTCCACCTGCAAGGCCAGCTCGCGAGTTGGCACCAAGACCAGCCCGATTCCCTTGGACTGCGCCAGGCGCTGGACCATCGGGATCGCGAAGGCCAGGGTTTTACCTGTGCCGGTCTGAGCGACGCCCATGAGGTCCTTGCCCTCTATCCCGATCGGGATAGCCTTGTGCTGAATGGGCGTGGGCGTCTTGAACTTCATCCGCTCGAGCGACTCCAGGAGCTTGGGCGCTATGCCCAAACCGAAAAACGTGTGTTGATTTGGATCTGTCATTCTTTCTTCTTCTTTCTGTAAACTGTGACCGCTGGCAGAGTCGCACTTAAGCTCGAAGAGCGCGTACGTACTCATCCATGACGGTCGCCCACCTCGGTGGGGATTTTTAGCCCATCATTTTTTTGCAATGTAGACCCGGCAGGGCAAAATGTTGCCGGAGCGCTCAGAGCACATTCATCAAAAACAACCCTGAGTCACTCGGGAATGAACATGAACGGAAGGTGCGTTCAGACGGGAAGTCTTTGATCGAATTAAACATTGAACGAAGTATAGCACATCATCTTGCATTGTCGCAGATATTTTTCCGGGCCTTAAAAATGCATCTGGCATTCAGGGCAAACGTCGTGATGTTTTCAAAAGTGCGGTCGCGGCGCTTTCTGCGCCTAATCCCAGAAGCCCCGGCATGTCTACCGGTTCGATACGGTATATAACCGGCACAAAACCGCGTATGTCCAAGGTCTTCCAAGGCTGGGAGGAGACTGGAAGAGGAACGCCCTTGCCGTCGCGTTTAATCTGCAGATCCAGCTTCCGGGCGTCCAGGTCGATACCACCCACCTCTTTCTGGGCATTGTCCTGTTTAACGCCCTCTAATGTCGCCGCGAGCCCAGCCCCCTGCCCTTCGCTCGCGGACAAATCAGAACGCAACTGCTCCAGTACATATTCAATTGAGACCGCCACTGTCTTCAGCCCGGCTTCCTTGGCCTGCTGCAATTGGGCACGCAACTCCGTCACAACTGTCAAATCACCGGCAGCCTCGGACTCTCGCGCGATCTTTAACAAAGCCTCCCTGGCCTTCTCCACAACTGAATTATCAGGGTCCGATAAACATTGTACCAAGACCGGCACAGCCAGGTGCCCGACGCTGATTACCGCCGGCCAATCATCTTTGGCCAGGTGCTGCAATATTTGTTCAGTATGGTCTTGGGGGGCCCAACCAAACCTCTCCAAATGTTTGTGAGCCAAACGCCTGAGACTGCCGTCTCCATTACGTAAGGCGGACAGCAAGCCATCCTTGTTCCCGCTTATAGCTGCCATGCGTAACTTCAAATAAGGCACCCGGTAAACAAACAATCCGGTCAGCATGAAAGCGCCGTTCTTGCCCCTGTCCCATAAGAACAAGACCTCTTCTACGGAGAGCGTCGGATACCAGTTCTGCACTACCAGCATCGTGGGCATCACGAATAGCAAATGTTTGATACGTTCCAGCCGGTCTCCTTGTTTAACCAGGGTGCTGACAGCATCGCCTTTTTCCATAAGCCTGATAAGCGCCAGCCCGATCCGGCGTTTTTCCGCCGTAAACCGAGCTTCTTGCATCATCCTGAGCAGCCCGCCAGTGTCTCCACGACGCTCCATCCGGCGTATTTTGATATGCTCAAACAAACCAGCTGCCATGCCGGCGCCCAGCAGGCCCGCGACCCACAGTAAACCCAAACTTTCCTGAGATGCCTGCTGATAATTGGCCGCCACAGTTTGCAAATGCGGAACAGCGTTTATAAGCTCCGAAAGCCCCATCGCGGCATCCCGGGAAGCCCGGGCGGCTCTTTCGCCGATGCCATCATAGATGGGCCGCGACGATACCGCCCCATTAATGTAAAACTGGTCAGCCTTTGGCCCGACATCAGTGAATCCTGCCGCGACCCTGATCATGGAACCGCTGGGTTCTGACGCCTCTCCTAACCTGACACGCTCGCCGTTTGGCAAACTCGTTAACGGACCGGACAATATCCCGGAGAGCAACAACAGCCGCAAACCCTTCTTCACAAAGCCGCCGGAGAAATACTTCCTGGGCACGGCTTCCCCGGTATGCGGGTCATTCTCCTCGCGAATATAATTGAACACACCCTTGCTGACCGTCTCCAGATAACGGCTGTAGATGGCGTCCTTATCAATACCGTCCGAGAATTCAATGCCGGCCACCTTGTTCCGATCGGCGTACGCCTTGCCCAGAAGGCCGTCCCGCAGGCGTATTTTGTACCAGTCAGACAGTATCATCGCTGCATAGACCTGACGCAGCCTGGCAAAGTGCGCGCCTTCGTTAACTTCGCGTTCCAGGGCAGGGATCAATAACTCGCGCAGGATCTGCCGGGAACGTTCGGCGACATCTTTGGGCGCTGAGGAATATGAGGACTGACTTGGTCCAGGAGTTTGATTTGAGACGTCTGGCGTCTGACGTCCTACGTCTAACTTATCACTTTCTGTCTTATAATCTGCCTCCAGCATCACCTTGAGCCGGCTCTTTAAGATCACCACCTTGCCGTCATGTTCCCACACCTGCGCTGCAGCCGGCATTATCCAGACGCGGCTGAAGCTGTCCAGATCGACATCTACGCGGCCGGTCTCACTCAGGCTGGTCTCATACAATCTGGCCCAAAACTTCTTGCCCAGAGCACCTTCGGGGTACAAAAGTGAAGACGCCAGCTGCTTCAATACATAGTCCTGCGCCAGCAGGTCCCGGCCCAAAACGGTCCGGCCCAGGCCGTCGGGAACGATCCGGTCCCGCTCGAGTGGCGAAAGGTTAACCCACATGTCGTCTTCCGGAACAGTCAACGCGGCAAGAAAGTACTTAATGGATCTGTCAGCTTCCCGGCGCAATTCTTCGCCGGACGACATTTCGGTGCCGGTATCCATCAGGAAGTCGAACTTGAGCGGGTCTTCTGGGTGTATCACCAGGCCTTTAAGGATCACCGGCGTACCGGCGCCACCGGGTGTCAGCAACGCACCCGGCTCCGGCAGGTTCGCTGATGTCAGCCCGGCAGCATAACCAACAGACACCTGGCCCAATGACAACGTCCACACCAGGCACGCCACCACCATTCGCCTGACAAGCCGAAGCACTGGACGGTCACTTTCTGCCCGCAAAATATTCAACATTAGATGCAACCTTGAGATTAAATAGTCCTGTCGCCTCGTCTCGCAAGTCTGGAACAGGAAACTCCCGAATATAAAAGCCAAAAAGCACGGAAGTATAACATCCCGACAATGCCGGCACAATACACAATATAGGGACACATACTTTAATTTGCTTTTACAAAATAAAGCAGGCGTCCTTTGGATCTTCTATTTACCCAGATAACGCACGTCCAGCACTCGTTGCAGCAAAGAACCCTTGGTCGATCCAGTCCCCAGTGACAGGTCCGTCACGGCCACGCGACCGATCACACGGGTCCTTTCTCCGCCGCCAGTGATCGGCTCCCGGTACGACCAGGCTGCGTGAATAGAAAAGAATCGGTCATGGAACTGGCCCAAATACAGCATGATGTGACCCTTCAAGCGCAGAAGTGTCAACGCTCCGACGGACTTCTCCGCCAGCAAGGCCTGCTTGTCTGCCAGAGCCGTGTCATCCTTAAACTGCGCCAGCGCGTAGCCGACCCGGGCCTGCTCGCCGGAATTACGCGGCAACTGGATACCTACCGTAGCGAAAACCATGGCGATAAAACGCGAGCAGTCCTGCTCGCCGCGCATATCACCCCAACCGTAAGGCGCGTTCAAGAGCCGAAAGGCCTGACGCAATATCGTACGCGGCGTGTAGGGCAGATAACCGGGGTGCAAGTCCTCTGCAGCGATGAATCCTGAACGAAACCTGGCTGTACCATCGATCAGCCTTTGCGGGATCAATACTTCCGCGACGCCGCCGGAGATATTCTTCAAGACCAGACGCGTTCCCATCCGGGCAGAGGCGAAATATTCCCGCATCACTCGGTCCAGGAAAATGTCCGCCTTGGGCGCGACCACTATCGCAATGTCCCGGCGGCGCAGGTACCCGGCCGCTTCCTCGCGGGAGACCTCCACCACCTTAGCCGATTCCACCCAACCGGCCGAGGCGGCTTCTTTCACAAAGAGCCAGCGTCCGTCGGCGGTCGCATGCAGCACCATCACCGCGGTCCCGACATCCAGACCGCTGTTCTGTACTTCGTCGAAATCCACGTCGCCGGCCCGGGCGTTAAGCGGCTCGTTGGTCGGTAAAAGCCGTTCGTCGGCAGGCACCGCTACCAAGGCGAAACGCACGACCACCTCCGACTGGATCACGCCCAGGCTCATATTATCCAGTAGCGAAGCGTAAAAAGCCTCGTCTACCGCCAGCCCGTTGACCTGGAACAACTGGCGGCTGCGCAGGTCTTCGGTCATCTTTGCGATCTCGCCCTTTAGCCTAAGCCCGTCGTATCGCACCGGGGCCTGGGCCAGGTCAGTGATGAGACCTGCGGCTTCTGTTTGTGAATTAAAACGCGCAATGCAGGTCGGGTTCATCACCAGCCGGTCCGGCGCAGGATGCCGCGCGATCCAGAAACCCGCATTCTTCATTTCGCGCGTGACACCGGGAAGCTCCGCCGGAGCGGCCAAGTCCGCAGTCTCGGCCTTTGCCGAAGATACGCCACAAATTAAAGCACCGCATAAAATAAACCGCAAAGACCATCCCGCTTGCCCCATGCTGCCTCCTAAGTCAATGCCCGACAAAATTGTCCGCACATGATCCCCAAATACGTCCCGACGATATTTCCCAAAATCGCCAAAAGCAGCCCCGCTGACGCCAGTCCCGGCTCGTAGACCGCCGCCACCACCGGCGCCGACGCCACCCCGCCGATATTGGCCTGGCTGGCGGCCGCTACCAGAAAAAGCGGTGCCCGCAATATTCGCGCACCGGCCAAAAGGAACAACGCGTGCACCGTCACGATCACTGCGCCCGCTGCGATAAGCACCGCCGACATCCCAAGATTCGACAATGAAGCCTTGCCCCCTATCGCGGTCAGCACAAAATATAACAGCCAATACCCGACCCTGGTCGCTCCGTGATCTCCCAGCCGCCGCGCCGGAGTGAACGACAACCCCAGCCCCAGACAGCTCACCACGATGATCGTCCAGGCGTATGTAGTGAACATATCCTTGACTTGCGGAAGGTGCCGCGCCGCTGCTTGCGATACGAACCCCGCCGCAGCCGCACATGCCAGTAAAGCAATAATACCGATGGGTGTGAGGCTTGCCTTGTCCTGACTGACACCGTGTGAACGCGAACGCAATTCCTCCAGCACTGTACGGTCGGCCCTGTTCCAGCGGTCAAAAGCCGGCTGCCAGCGCACCGCCGCTATCAGAAGCCCCATCCAGACGTACGGGACGACCGTGTCCACCACCACCATCGGCAGGAAGACCGCGTCAGGTACTGACAACGCCTCTTTTACCGCCACCATGTTGGCGCTGCCGCCGGTCCAGGAAGCCGAGAGCGCGGCGAACCCGCCCCAGAATTGATCGCCGACAAACCTGCGGGAAATGGCGAAGGCCAATGCCGCCCCCGAGATCATTCCGAAAGCGCCGATAAAAAACATACCCAGCGCCCGACCGCCCAGGCGGAAGATCGCGGGCAAGTCCACTGTAACCAAAAGCAGAAATAGCGCCATCGGCAGGATACTCGTCGTTACTGCAGACAAAACCGGGGCCTTGGTGTCTAGCAAGCCGGCGGTAGAAAAAAGCATGGGAATAAAGTAAATAAAGAAGACCGGCGGCAGTATCTCAAACCAGCCGCTGGTACGCTCGTACCTGCTCAAAGACAGTACCAGAAGCTCAATGGCGACGAGGATTATGATGATAAAAATGGGGTTATGGATCATCCCGGACCTGTCACCTGCCTGTTGTTAATACCCCCAGCGCACACGACCTTAGTGCACTATGCGCTGCGCGGCCGCGGCTTCTTTGACCCAAGCCTAACCAGCCAGCTCCGACAAATGCTGGATACGCTTGAGCATATTGGGGTGCGTGCTCAGAAGTTCCATCATCCTGTCAGTACCGCGAACCTTAACCCGGGCCTGCCGCAAACGTGCCAGCTCGACGGAGTCGATGGTCCCGCTGTGGTCCAGATCCAGCTGTTTCAGGTCATTGAACTCCTGGGCGGCCTGCGAAGGATCGTTCAGGAAAAAGGCCTTGAGCCCTTCGGACTCTCGCAGAGTTTCCTTGGGCAAACGGGCCGAGCCGTAAACCAGCTTGTACAGAGCGGACGCCAGCGCCTCAGGACGGTTACCTAACTCGACGGAGCCCTTGTCGGCGAAATACTCACGGATGCGCGAGGCATACAGCACAAGCAGATTGGTCAGAAAATAGAAAAGGAAAGCCACAATGCCGATAAGGACGCCGCCGCCGGAATCACGGCTGTCGCGCCGGCCCGAGCCGTAAAACATGAGCTGCCAGGCGATGCGGTACATGATCATGGGGATGACCGACAAAAGCGTGATAGTTAGGACATCGCGGTTCTTGATGTGCGACAGCTCGTGGCCCAGCACCGCGCGCAGTTCCTCGCGGTCCAATAGCTGCATGATCCCGCGCGTCACGCAAACGCGACCGTCGGAGAGACCGCGGCCAAAGGCGAAGGCATTGGGCACCTGCATGTCCGAAACACATACCCGTGGCACGGGGATGCCGGCCCGTTCGGAGAGCTCCTCTACCATGGCGAAGAGGTCGGGCGCATCTTCCCGTTTAAGATAACGGATCCGCATCGACCACTCCACGATCTTGGGGCCGATCAGATACTGCACCAGCATCATGCCCAATGATATTACAAGATAGAAGCCGAAATTATTCACGCCCATGGCCGTGCCCACCATCACCACCACGGCGTACAGGATGCCGAAAAGAGCCGCCAGAAGCAGCGCCATTCTTAATTGCAGGGACAGCATATCTTCCTCCTTGTTGCGGGGCACACCAAGACCCCGATATTGTGTCGTTCCGGTGAGATATAAATTACCGTAAATCGGCGTTACGTCAAGAAGAACCCCGGCGATCGCCACAAACGGCCGTACTGCGCCTGCACCCAGGGCATATTGGGAATTTCCCCGTCGGAACATGACCCGCCAGCCTGACCAATATGCCGGCCCACACCAACCGCGGTCGTTAACAATTTCTTAATGATTCCTTCACGGTTAATTAATGCCTACAGAATACAATTAGTATAAATCGAAAGGAGGCCATATATGGTCAAATCTAACCACAATCCCAAAACTAAACTGACAGTAACTGTGTTAACCGTCCTGGTTCTGGCGGGACTATCCGGATACGGCTGGTCAGCCGGCACGGATGACGTCGCGGCGCTTAAGCAGGAGCTCGCCACGCTACAGGCCAAGGTCGCCAAGCTGGAGCAATCCCTGGCGGACAAGCAAGCTGCCAGCCCAGAGCCCAGACCACCGACCTCCTCCGACAACGACGCCTCCCTTTATGACCCATTTGCGGAAATGGAAGCCATGCAGCGTCACATGAACAGCCTGATGGGACAACCTTTCGGCACCTTCCCTCCTGCCGTTAACCAGCGCCTCGGCGGCGGACTGACCAGCTCTTTCAATCCAGGCTACGATATTAAAGGAACAGACAAGGCCTATATCGTAACCTTCGATATGCCGGGCATGGACAAGTCCAAAATAAATGTGGAGATCAAGAACGGCGTTCTCCAAATATCCGGCGAACGCTCCAGCCAAGCCGACACAAGCGACCAAAACAGCCGCTTCTACCGTCAAGAGCGCAGTTTCGGGTATTTCTCCCAGAGCATACCGCTTCCTAAAGACGCCAAGGCCGACAGCGTGCAGGCCAAATACGACAATGGCATCCTGACCGTCACCATCGACAAAAAAGATGTAGCATCCCATAAAGAAAACAAATCACAGAAGATCGAGATCAAATAAACCGCGGCCCAAACGCCGCCAGAATTTGAAAGGAGGTGAATATATGCGTAAAGCAATGTTAGTTGCCACATTCGTTACCCTGGGATTGATCCTTTCCGCGCCCAGTTTTGCCGCCGAGCAGAACAAAGAAGCGGCCGCTCCGAAGCATGAGATCCAGAAGATCGTCCGCGGGACGATCACAGCGATCGATGCAGCTGCCAGCAAGATCACAGTGCAGGAAGATGGCTCAAAGCAGGCCGTGACGGTCACAACGAGCGAGACGGCTTCTCTGAAGGATGGCATGCACGTCAAGATCGTACTGAAGGCCGGCACAGCTGATCAGGCCGAAAGCGTCAAGGTCATGACTCACAAAAAGAAGAAATAACCACCAAGGAGCAATTCATGAAACGTTTCGCCCTATCTGCAGTTGCCCTGCTGGTCACCGGAGGCTTGGCTTTCGCTCAGACTCCGGCACCGACCAAGCCCGCTATTCCGGCCAAACCAGCCGCGATCCGATCAAAGACCTTCTCGGGCAAGATCCAGTCAGTCACCGAGGCGGATGCCGCCAAGGGTACCAAATCGGAGATCTCCGTAGTTGGCGACGATGCTGCTGCTAAAGTGTTCCTGGTGAAAGCCGGAACCACCATCTACGCCCCCAACGGCCAGCCGCTGGCGCTCAAGGATCTTAAAGCGGAAAATTCTGTAAAGGTCAGCTACAAAACATCGCCCGAAGGGGTGCTGGAAGCGCTGGCTATCTATCAGAAGAAATAAGATCAAAGCTCATCAGGGATCAGACGGGGGCAGACGTTACGGCCCCCGTTTTCTTTTCTCGGCTAGTACTCCGTCGGACAAATAATTGATGTGGCCTTTGATGTCAGAAACAGCTTGGAGAAAAATATCATCGGACTTGTTTGGGAGAGCACTAACGTCAATGGTAGTAAAATGAAGACAGCAAACGCTACCGGGCTGCCGCCTGCGGGACTTCCATGAACGCCGCCAGGCTATCCAGCGGCCGAACACCGGCGATGACCGGCGTCACGCCGGGGGCCTTGCGGAAACGATCCAGCACGGCCGGGTCGATATCGAATCGGAGACTGCCACCGCCGTCCGAAGTCTTCAGATCGATCCTTTGAGGATCCAAATCTATACCACCCTTATCGAATGCCTTGTTTTCGTTCGTTTTGATATCCGCCACCTCTGCATTATCTACTGCCGAGTCCGAATAACTCTGACGATGCTGCTTTAGCACCTCGGACGGTATCTCGGACAGGCTCTCCGGCGGCAATTCGCCAAAGAATTCCCTGTACCATTTCCGCGCTGTTCGCCTTACCGCCTCGTCCTTCAAGGCATTAGCAAACTTTATAAAATGCGGCACCATTTGCGGCGGGATCAATGCCCGACTAATTTCCAGATACGTTCTGGGTGTCGCAGCACGCAAAGCTTGCAGCTCCTCCGCAGTTAGCTTTCTGCCCAGCGTCCTTTCCTTTTCAGCCACAGCGTTGTCAAAAAAATACTCACTAAAATTTAAATCGTTCGCCAACGATTCAACAATGATCTTGGCCGCATAGGAATAAGACATATCATCATTACCTTGTCCTCCGACGGATATTATGCCGATGAAAGCAGCCAGCTCCCTGGGGGTGGCGGAAACCGCCAGCTCCGCCAACATGCCGGCAAGCTCTTCCTTGATGCGGTACGCGTATATGCCACGCTCGGATAGCTCTGCGGCCCGACTTAACACCCGTCGCGCCACAGCATTACTGTTCAAGGCAGCATCGAAGTCGCCTCGGACGATCCGACCGCTTGTCATGGCGTGCGCCGACTCGTGGACGAGTGTTCCTTTCAATACAAGTCTAAAGATAGCTTCAGGCTCCATCCCCTGATAGAACTGCG
>JAAXVU010000060.1 GCA_013335325.1 Candidatus Omnitrophota bacterium
TGCTGCCGGGAGCCGGCAGGCCCAGTACCTGCGCCATGGCTGGCGAAGGAAGCACCGCGGAAAAAAGAAAACCGGCCAAGGTACACCAGGACCCGAGCCGGAAAAAAATATTTCGACGAAAAGCGCCAGCAGATATCAAAGGATTTTCCTTTAAAGAGACCCAACGCTAAGGTTGCACCCTTTTTCATCAATCCAATAACTATATAAGAAAATATAGCACAGGCAGGAACAATAAGGCAAGAACAGTCATAAAACTACCAGTGACCTCGGCAGCTCCGGGAGCTGCCGAGGTCATATATCTCAGGGCGAACGCAAGGCGTAACGCTCAATGGCCTGTTTGACAACCGCCAATTCCACCGGCTTAGTGATAAAGTCGACCATCCCTACATCTTCACATTTCTCCCGGGAAGCCTTCATGCTGACCGAAGTTACCGCCACAATAGGCAAAACCTTTGTATATTCTTCACGAATAATACTGGACGCTTCCACCCCGCCCATAACCGGCATCATGATATCCATGAAACAAATGTCAAAACTGAACTGCCCTACTTTTGCCACCGCCTCCCGGCCATTGGCGGCAAAGACCGCTCGACAACCCAACTGCTGCATATAGCTCTCCATCAGCCGAAGCATCGTCGGATCATCGTCGACAATCAAGACACGCGTCTGATTCATGCAACACTCCTATATTATTATGCCTACCAGCTACGCGGCACGTTTTCAACCAACCAATTGTCGGATCTTGGCGAAAACTTCATCCCCCTGGAGCGGCTTATCAAAAATACCCGCCACGCCTTCCATGCGAAAAATGTCCCCCAGATCTCCCTTGGCAGTTACGATCAGGACCGGAATGCTTTTAAGCTCCGGATCGGACTTGATCTCCCTCACCACGCTGAATCCGTCCATGCCCGGCATCATGACATCCAAGAGTACCAGATCCGGTTTGACTTCGCGAACCTTGCGCAGACCGTCTTCTCCGTCGGCAGCAGAGATAACGGCATACCCCGAAGATTCCAGTCGCTTCTGGAAAAGTTTTACCACATTGACATCATCGTCCACCACAAGAATCTTTTTCATATTACACCTCGTTAATTTAGAACTACCTCTGACCGTCAATCGTATTGCCGTCCCAAGCAATCCCGGCATTAACACTGCCCAGGATCAAACTAATCATAACAAAACTCGTCCCTCAGCGCACCTATTACAACAAAATAGGTATGCCTGCCCGTCAGGACACTACCTTCCCAGCCCCAGCCTTCGGTAAACATACGGTAAAGGTAGTCCCCTTGCCCAACTCTGACCTGACCTGCATATTCCCGCCATGTTTCTTAACAATATCATAACTTATACTCAAACCCAGACCGGTACCACGTCCGACGGGCTTGGTGGAAAAGAACGGCTCAAAGACCCTGGACAGATGCTCCTCGGCAATACCCTCGCCGTTATCGGATATTTCCACGCAGACCCAGTCTCCGGAGACGTAGGTCCGAACGAGGATACGGCCGTTGCCGGTCCGGATGGCCTGCGACGCGTTAACCAGAATGTTGATGAACACCTGTCCGATACGCTGCGTCTGACACCTGACCGGAGGAGTCTGATCATAGTCGAGCACTAGCTCGGCATTATGACGGATCTGACCTCTAACGATCGTGATGGCCTGCTCCAGGACGTCTTCCACCGCGACTTCCACCATGTCTTCATATTCCGAACGGGCAAAAGTACGCAGGTCCATCACGATACGCTTGACCCGCGCCAGTCCGCCTTGCAGCTCGGAGATCATCTTAACAATATCACCCCTGGCCTGCGTAAACCTGGCCCCAGTCATGCGGACGGTATATGTAGACATGTCCGCGCTCGCCTCTTCCGCCGACACCCAGGAGGCGCTCCTTTTGGCCAGCTGTTCAATGTCAGCCAGCACATCCTCGTAGGCTCGAATATACTCTTCCAGGGTTTCCATATTGCTCATCACGTACGCCAGCGGATTGTTGATCTCGTGCGCGACGCCGGCCGCCAGCTGCCCGATGGCAGCCAGCTTCTCCGTACGTATCAAGTTAAACTGGGCCGTCTGCAGCTCCTTGTTCTTCAATTCCAGCTCCAGGCGGGAACGCTCCAGCTCGCCGATCTTTTCCCGCAGCATCTTCATCATGCCATCCAAGGCCCGCCCCAGGCTCCCGATCTCGTCGTTTGACGCAAGCAGCAGCGGATCCATTTCCACATCCAGATCACCTTTGGCCGCGATATGCTCGAGCCTGCTTATGGGTCGAGCGATATGCGCAGCCAGAAACAGCGCCACCAGCGTTCCCAGCAGGATAAACCACAGACAGGTCTGGACAACGTTCCGGCGAATGACCGCCAGCCCTTTCAAGAAATCCTGCTCGGAGGCGCTCGCCCCTATCGCCCAGCCCCAGCTCGAATTATAAGCTACAGCCACCAACCGGCGGTGACGAGTAGCCTCGTCGAAATCTTTCCATATGTAACTGGAGATCAGTGTCTTCTCCGGAGGCAGCCTACGGACCTGGGCAAGCAAGGTCCGGAAGAAATGCCCTCCCTGGCTTACGCCATAACCAGTAACGTCCTCTCCGTCGCGTAGTCTGTCATGAGATACCATAAACCTACCGCCATCGTCTATTGCAAACACATAGCCATGGTCGCCTATTTTCTGGTCCGCCATGCGATCTCGCAGTTCCTCCGCCAAGATACGCTTCAGCTCGTAACTCTTGAAATCCGTATAATACATGTTGGCACCGACCACCATGTCCCGATCCGGAATATACACCAGCGCTACTACTTTCATGCGTTCTTCGGTCTGTCCGGGATCCTTCCAGGAATAATGCAATATCTTGACCTCATCCTTAGCCATCCTGCGATATACCGCAAGGAGCTCCTTATATTTACTGGAAACAAGCGCCGGCTGTATTGCCAGCGCATCCTGTCCGTCGAACTGCCTGTCCCGGGAAAGGACATACTTGCCCTGTCCGTTCAATATAAAAATATACCCGCTGCGGCCCAGCCGGATCTTGGCGAGGTTGTCCAACAGTTGCTGAAAACGGGCAGCTCCCTCTTCGCCTGGCACCTGGCCGCACAGTTCTATATCAAGCTGCACACTTTGCACCACCGACTCCAGCCGCTTCTCGACGAGAACTTCTTCACGTTTCAGGATACGCTGCAGTTCCTCATGGTAGATGTCGGCTATGGACCGCCAGTTCTGGGCTATCAGCACCAGATCGCGGCGCATATTCTCCTGGGCCTCCCGGTAATAGGTCTGATAAATAAGGGCACCCAGGATAATAGTAGGCAAAGTCAGACAAATAAGACAGACTGCCAGAAACTTCCATCTTATGCTGACAAACTTCTGAAGAGGCCACATGGATACCGCCATATTATTATGATATTTTGCTGCGTCTGACGACGCAGGACATCCGTCGATCTTATTTCGGCGGACCCAGAAGATCCGGCATTACTCCTTGTAATATCCCGCCATTTCGAAGATCTGTTCCCACTCTTTAGCGATCGCTGCATTAACTTGCCCTGCGGTTAGCTGGGCGGAAGATAAATAACGATACCAGTGTTTCTGCGCGATATCCAGCAGCGACACATACTCTGGCACTACCCAGAAATCACGCATCATCTGCATAGATTCCGACAGGGCGGCGTGATACGGTTTCGCGGCCAGCAATTCCGGTGAACCCAGTACCGACCGGTCGCAGGAAAATCCACCCAGCCGGACCCATTCCTGCTGCACATCCTTGCGCACGAACCAACTCAAGAAACGCAGGCTCTGCTCTTTCTTCTGGCTCGCGCTGACCAGAGAAAGACCCTGTCCGCCCAGCGAAGTGACCCGGGCCTTCGGACCCGCCGGGAATGCAAAATAACCCGTGGTTCCGGCATATGGATTGCTATTAGGATCCGCCAACTCGGAAAGAAACGAAAAGAAATTCATTACCATCGCTACCTTCCCCTGTTTGAACGCATCGTTAACCTCCAGATAGGACGGTATCGTATCCCCCGGGCCCAGATCATGTATCTTCTTGTACATCTCCAGGCCGCGATTGCTGGCCGAAGTATCCAGAATGCCCTTCACATGATAAGACCGCTGGTCACCTATATCTCCGCCGTAAGCCCATATAAACGCTTCTGCGCCCATCGCTATGCTATCGTAGACCGGTCTGCCCCAGACCGTAACTCCATAAAGACCACTCTGGGGACGGTTAAAAAAATCCGCAATATCGCGCAACTGTTCCCAAGTATTCGGCACGGCCAGACCATACCCATAGCGGGCAGCAAAGGCTGCCTTTTCCTCCGGAGACTCAAACAGGTCCTTGCGGTAGGCAAAACCCAAGGCATCACCCATGAGCGGCACAGCCCAGTACCGCCCGGATCCTATAGGATATTCTGCGTATCCTGTCATAGCCGCACTGGCCATCTGGCGGTCCACTCCATTATGCTTTATCCAATTTGTCAATTCAGTGTACAACCCTTCTCTGACCCCCAGCCCACGCCACTGGGAATCCCCCGCGACGAGATCATACTGCAGCGAATCTCCATGTACTCGCCGGAAGAACGCATCAAAGAAACTACCCCATGGTTCCTGGCGTACCACCACCCGGATCCCCGTCTCCCGGGTAAACCCTTCGCTAAGTCTTTGCAAAGCGTCCGCCAGAGGCCATTGGGCCCACAATATCGTGATCACGTCCTCTTTCCGCGGGGACGGTTCGCGCATGCACCCCGAAGCCAGCATCAATAAAATTATAAGCCAACATGACTTTCTCATAAAGCATCTCCCCGTAAGGCAGGGCGTAACCCGTCCCGCACCGCCTCCCGCAAGGCCTGATTATGCCACGGTTTCTCCATAAACCCCACCGGCTGTCCATTACAATTAAAGACCTCAACATTCGTATACCCTGACAGCATGATGGCGGCCAACTTGCCGTATCTAGAACGGGCTATACTAAGAAATTCCTCACCTTTCATGCCCGGCATGGTATGGTCACAAATGATCATGTCGACCTTGCCGCCCAACCGCTTAAGGATATCCAGGGCTTCCGGTCCGCTCAGTGCCGTCAAGATACGATAGCCCGCCGTAAAAAAACAGCGTTCCAGGCTGCGCAAGATCCCCTCCTCATCGTCCACACACAATACTACCGGCAGCGTACCACCTTGCTGGGTCATTTAAAGTCTCCCGTCAGTGCATGAAATGGCAAAACCGGACAAGACGGAATTATCTTATCCTCAGGCCGCAATTAATTCAATATTAACCCAAATTTTGCAATAGCAAAATTTGGGTTGCCTTGTCCCCAGCGACCCAAAGGGTCGCGGGGATTGATCCCGGACAGGCGGATCCTGTCTCGGGACAAAGCTGGCCAAACTCCACCGCATCCAGGCCTCCGGAGGAGGCCGGGCGGTGCCTACTCGGTCGTCGAGTTTGGCCACGCAACTCCTCGCTTTCGCTCGGAGCGGATTTTGCACTGCAAAATCCGGGATTAACATCCGTTATCTGCCGACGGTCTGGTCGGGCAAAAAAAAGCCCGGCTTATCACCGGGCTTGGGAAGACAGTCTGCCAAACACACTTCAAACAAACTCCAGCCCGCCCTTTCGGATGCGACGGTAATAGCAGCCGAACCGGGTCTTCCCGGAAGAGTCCTTCACGTGACAGGAACCCCGGCCCACCATGCTGACTAAGTAAAGCAGTGAATTTTGCTCGCAGTTGACCCGCACTTCGACGATCTTAAGCTCGTCGCCAGAGGTCTTGCCCTTGATCCACAATTCATTGCGCGAGGTGCTCCAGAAGGTAGCCAGCCCGCTCTCCAGGGTATGCCGAAGCGCCTGTTCGTTGGCATAGGCCAGGATCAGCACTTCCTTTGAGGCCGCATCCTGCACGATGACCGGCACGACGGGATCGGGCGACTGCGCGACTTTGCGTAACTTCTCAAAGTCGATAAGCACATCCTTGCCGTCCTCCAGCATCTGCGGCGTCACTTTCTCTGAAAAGTCTTTCCGGTCCATAAAAATATCCCCTATGCCCCGTACAGCTGGGCAAAACGACGCGGCTTGCGCGTTTTCCAGTTGGAATTGTGGTAGGCGTAGCTGGCGATCAGAGGCAGCACGCTCGTCGCTTCCGCGTAGACCATCTGTTCGAAGACCGTGTCGACCTTGCCCCAGGAAGAGGCTTCTTTCAAAGTCGAGCTCGAGCAGGCGCCGTCACGGACATCTGCCACCGTGATCTGTACGGCGTATTTGTGCATCGGGACCTCTACGCCGAGGACTTCCGCGCAGACGACAGTGTCCTGCGCGAAATTCTTGGGAACGCCGCCGCCGATCATAAACAGGCCGGATGTGGCGGACTTCATCTTGATCTGGGTCAACTCGTAGAAATCCTTCACCGAATCAATGGACAGGTGCGCATCCGGACGTTTTACCTGATGCAGGACCAGGCCGAAACCGGCGGAGGAATCGCTGAAAGCCGGACAAAAGATCGGTACGCCATGCTCGTAAGCCGTCTGTACCAGCGAATTCTTCTTGCGGGCGTTCTTGGTCAGATAGCGGCCCATCGCCTGAATAAATTCCCGCGAAGAATACGGACGCGGTTCCAGCTCGTCGGCTATCTCCTTGATGGTCCGGTCGCATTTCTGCAGGTCTTCCTCGTCGATGTAAGTGTCGTAGATGCGGTCTATATAAAGCGACCGCAGGACCTTGTCGTCCACAGACTGCGAACCGCGATAATGCTTGAAACCAAGGGCCTCGAAGAAATCCATGTCCACGATCGAAGCACCGGTGGCCACAATTGCGTCTATCATGTTGGCCTTGACCATATCCACGTAGACCTGCATGCAACCACCCGCCGAAGTGCTTCCCGCCAGAGTCAGCATATTGGCGCTGCCCTTGTCGTTGATCATCCGGACCAGGATATCCGCGGCCCGCGCAGCGTCACGGGAAGTAAACGACATCTCCCGCATGGCATCAATGATCTTGGTGGAATCGATGGCTTTGATATCGACGTGCTGTATAACGTTGCGTAACAGGTCCTTTTTCTTCATTTTTCCTTCTCCGGGTTTGCTGCTTATTGGCGGTTGCGAGACTGCTTTCCACTATATAAGGCAGATGGGGCACTCTCCACAAAAAATCCGCGAGGAGACTCCCCGCGGATCTTTGCTAACTTTTATCCGTCACGCCTATTACAACCACGGGCGGGACGGTACATAAGGCTACCTTACACTTAAGACAGGATAAACGTAATTGGTGAAGCAGATCGCCACCAGCGCCGTACCGTACTTCTTCTTCGGAACGAAGCTCTTCATCGTCAGGCGCTCTTCGCGCAACTCGTAATCCTCATCGAAACCGTTCCTGTACAGAGTCTGGAGGCTCGCGCGCAACTGCCGGCCGGCCTCTTCCTCGGTAAGCGAACCGTTATACTCGCAAACCAGACCGCCGTAACGCTGGTTGGTCTTGCGGTTGAACAACCAGCCGTAGATGATGCCCGCGGTCGCCCGCACGCCCTTCTCCACGTTGGCACAGGCCATGATCGTCTCCATAACACACCCGTGCACCAGATCCTTGGGTCTCTTGACCTCGCGCGCGATACCGGGCATGATCGAGGAATACGTCATGATGTTGTACCGCTCCACTCCGGCGTCTCTCAAGGCCAGATGGAACGAGCCGGCGTGCACGGTAATATCGCACTCGCCTGCTCCTTTGGTGACAAAATAATCCCTGGGAATACGTGTTCCGATGGTGAGCGTTTGGAACTGCTTGTCGTTCACCAGACCTTCAGCGTCCAGAATAACATCCTCAACACTGACGGGTGTGCCGGCCAATACATTAGCGGGCTGTTTCATCTCTCCTGTTTCCTTCTTCCAGTTTTGTTAGCGTTAACTTAACAAAAACTTAACAAACCAGAACAAAAATTTACACGCTCACCGCTGAGCGTGTTGTTTTCATCAATCTGGATACTATTTTATACAAAGTTTTCTCAAATATTCGACACAAATTTCGAATATTTTTTTATTCGTGCCGGAAACTTTTCCGGAACAAATGCCCGCCGGGATACGTTAACAAGCCGAATTTGCATCCACATGCCTGCGTTACAAGAAAAAAATGTAACATCTATTTAATTGCAATGCAATAAAAAGTTTCCCAGTAAGCGCCACTATCCCCGTCGGAAAAAATTAATCTGTAAAATTTATTGCTCACAAAAAATAATTTACGCGGAAACTTCGCGTTAGAAACCCTCAGAAGCTGCAATTCACTCCAGTGGCCAGTGCCACGCCGCCGCCGACGGCACCTTCCACATTAAGCCAGGTACGGGATGTCAACGGAATATCCAGCCCACTGACAAGATCCAATCGCCGCCCCTCGGCGGTCAATATCCGGTCGGCGTCGTTGTTCAACCGGTGGATATAATCCGCCGTACCGTAGCGTAGCCCGACGTAAGGCGTAAACCGTCGGAAAGAATACGATACCAGCCACGAACCCTGCCAGTCGTCCAGGATCGCGTTGTTCTTCTCGCCGTTTCTTTTCACCGTCATAGGATGAATGCTGATGTGCTGGAACCCCGCCACCGACTTAACGGCGCCGCTCTTAAAAAGCTTGACGCGGAACCCGTAACCTCCACCCCACAAGGGACGGTCGTACTTGAGCACCGAGCCGCTGCCGTCTTCGTGGCGAACCGTGCCGCGGCTGGCCTTGAGGTCCAGCGACAGCCAATCCATCACGCCGTAGGAAAGCAAAATATGATCCTGCTGGCTCTGCAATTCGCCGTGGTCCTTGTTCAAGTCGCGGTCGAGGACAGCGTAATGCTGATATCCCCAGAAAACCTTGTTCTGCTCCGGCATCTTGGTACCGTAAGCCGGCGCAGCCGAAGCCACCCCTGCGACCGAAAAAAAATAGAACAAAAGAACCCATACTTTACGCATAACGACCTTCCTCCTGAATTATGTATTGGAAATTAGACCACCAGATATGCCTGCAGAGCGTTGAAAAGATATCCTGTCGCTATAATGGCCGCCGTTGTAACGCCGAAAAATATCATGATGAGGCGCAGTTTCATAGCACGTCGGAGCATCACGGCTTCCGGCAGGCTGAGCGCCGCCACGGCCATCATAAAAGATAAAGCAGTTCCCAGCGGTATCCCTTTCTGGAAGAGCGCCACCGCAATAGGTACTATAGCCGCACAGCTGCCGTACATGGGAACCCCCAGCAGCGTCGCCAACGGTACGGCGAAGATCCCGGTCGTGGTGATCAGGGAACGCACCATTTCCTGCGCAACATAATTATGGATGAAAGCGCCCAGCCCGACCCCGGCCAGGACCCACATCCAGATCCGGCTTGTGATCGCCAAAGCCTCATCCCATCCGTAGGCGATCCGGCCCCTCCACGAATCAAATTCCGGCAACTCGACCGACCCGCCCGCCGGCGCCGCAAAGTCCTCCACCAGATGCCGCTCCAGCCTCATCCGCCCCAGCAATATGCCGGCGGAGATCCCTATAGCCATGCCGCTTACCACATAAGCGACGGCTATCTTCCAGCCGAAGAAGCCCAGCATCAGCACGACCACGTATTCGTTAATAATAGGAGAAGTGATCAGGAAAGCGAACATGATCCCCAGCGGGACGCCGGCCTTGAGGAAGGCAAAAAAGATCGGGATCGACGAGCAGGAACAAAACGGCGTGACCGCGCCAAACAGTGAAGCGTAGAAATATCCGGCAAACCCGCGGTGCGACATCCAGTCACGCAACTGACGGTGCGGGATAAAAGTACGCGCCACGCCGATGACAAAGATCAAGGCCATCAGCATGAAGAAGATCTTTACCGTGTCCGCGACAAAGAAAGCAACCACTTCGTTCAAATGAGAACCAGGAGCCAGACGAAAAAGTCCGGATGCCACCCAATACCCCAGCGCTTCTAGCATTTCTTGTCCTTGGCCTTATCACGACTATCGGAACAACAACAGCAGCTGCTGGAATTGGCCTTCTCCGCCATTTTCTTGTCCAACTTGTCAAGAAGACGGGCAAAGAAACCGGGTTTCTTATCTTTGTTATCTTTATCGTCGCTCATATACGACCTTTCTGATAAACGTAATTACCCTGTCAAGACTGCCGCATTCTAACTTACCTTGCACTACTTTCGGTATCTGAAGCGGCTTTACTCTTCTTCAACTTTTCCGTAGCGGCCTTTTTATCAGCCAATAATTTACGCAATTCTATATCCTTGCCCGCAGCCCTGGCAGCTTCCATTTCCTCGTAGGAAATTACTCCATCGCCATCCTTGTCGAAGCTCTTCATGAGCTCCGCCAGACGGCCACTGAAAGCATCGTCGGCCTTTTCAGCTGCATTCTTCTTGGCATTCGAGTCCTTTTTCTGCCCCTCGGCGCCCTCTTTCTTGTCCTTGTCCTCGACCTCTATGATCTTTTCGCCTTTATACACTTCCCGGTTCTTGTCAGCGATCGCCTGCCGTCTGGCATGCACCGGATTGTTGTGCTTCTTGATCGTAGCCCAGGAAGGTTGAACAGTGATCATGACAAAGGCCGAAATAAACAAAATTATTAGAGTTGTCTTTTTCATATATCTCTCCTTGTTTAATTAAATTATAGTCCCATTTTGAGGAAATTACATAACATCTTTCAGCGCATTTGACGGCGGACAATTACTCCGCCACAAAACCTTTCCGGCCGCCAACCCGGAGCAAACCGACCTCAAAATACTTGCTCCGTCGCATTTTTGTGTTACAATTCGCTCGTTCGTCCCCTTAGCTTAACGGATAAAGCACAGGCCTCCGGAGCCTGGGATGAGGGTTCGATTCCCCCAGGGGGCGCCATTATTATTCCGGGATCAAATCATCCGTTCCGGCTGGCCGGTAGACGCCAGCACACTTCTCCAAAAATCACTGCCTAAACGAACTTTCTGCCTGGCGGCTGTAGCCATCTCCATTGGCACGTGTACGAAATGGCTGAGCTTGCCGATAATAATTCCGGTCTTGCCGGCCATAGCCGCATGCACGGCGTGGCGGGCGTAAAGATCGCACAGGACGCAGTCCTCCGTGTCGGCTGCGACGCTTCGAATGTAATAACTGGGGTCTATATACTTTAGATTGAACGGGATGTTTTCCTGACGGAAATATCCGCTGATACTTTCCTTAAGGAAACCGCCGATGTCCTTGTTAAGCACGTTGCCAGCCACGTCCTTCCCGCGCTCACCCGGCATCAGCTCCTGTCCAGCACCCTCCGCCACCACTACCAGCGCATGATGCCTTTTCAGGATGCGCTCCTTTAGCACGGCCAGGAAACCCGTCTCTCCCTCCAGCCGGAAAGGCGCTTCCGGGATCAGCACGAAATTAACCTGCTGGCTCGCCAGTGTTGCACCGGCGGCAATAAAGCCCGACTCGCGGCCCATCAATTTCACCAGGGCGATGCCGTTGGGGTAGCTCTTGGCCTCGGCGTGGGCCGCGTCCAGGACGTCCCGCGCGCGGTCGATGGCCGTGCTCACACCGAAAGTCCGCTCGACGAACAGGATGTCGTTGTCGATCGTTTTGGGTATGCCAACCACTGCCACCGGCGCCCCGCGGCGTTGCAATTCCTTGGAGATCTCCCAGGCCCCGCGCTGTGTACCGTCCCCGCCGATCGCGAACAGCATATCGATACGGTTCTCCAGCAGAAA
>JAAXVU010000190.1 GCA_013335325.1 Candidatus Omnitrophota bacterium
GCTGGAATACCAGCCGGCTCTTTCCGCCGACAAGTTCCAGTACGATCTGCGCAAAGTCCAGCATATTGAACTCGACGGGATTACCAATATTGACCGGCCCGGACAGCTCTGAGAAAAGCAACCGCAAGATACCGTCGGCCTCGTCGTCAACGTAACAAAAAGAACGGGTTTGCTTACCGTCTCCGTAAATCGTCAGCGGCAGGCCCTGCAGTGCCTGGCAGATAAAGTTCGGCACCACCCGCCCGTCGTTCATCTGCATGCGCGGACCATAAGTATTGAAGATGCGCACGACCTTGGTATCCACCTTGTAAAGACGACGGTATGCGAAGGTCATGGCCTCGGCATAGCGCTTGGCCTCGTCATACACACTGCGTGGGCCGATCGGGTTTACATGCCCCCAGTATTGCTCGCGTTGCGGATGTTCCAGCGGGTCGCCATAAATCTCCGACGTCGAAGTTACCAGGTAGACCGCCTTCTTGGCCTTGGCCAGTTCCAGCGTATTGTACGTGCCGTGGGAACCCACCAGCATGGTCTCGATCGGCTTCCCCAGGTATTCCACAGGACTGGCCGGAGAGGCACAATGCATAACGTAATCTACCCGACCAGGCACCCGGCAAGACTTGGAAACGTCCTGCCGTATAAATTCGAAATTCCGGTCTTTACTCAAATGGGCAATATTGGCCTTGTCGCCGGTGAGCAGGTTATCCATGCAGATAACTTTATGCCCGCGCTCCAGCAGCCGGTCGCAGATATGGCTTCCGAGAAACCCGGCTCCGCCGGTCACCACCGTAACCTTGGACTTCGTCATCCTGTCTCCCCTTTACAGCTTCTCCAGCTTGGCGGATCGTACGCCGTTATAAACATTCTTGATATCAAAAATAGCCCGGGCTTTCTTAAGGACCAGCTTGTAATCGACCTGCGAATGGTCCACCGCCACTATCACGCAATCAAACTTTGCCAGCGTCGCCGGAGTGAGCGGAACTCCATCGACCTGCATACCGTCTATATCCAGATACGGCACCAAGGGGTCATGGAACGCGACCCGGGCGCCGACTTTACGCAAAAGCTCGATCAATTTCAGCGACGGAGACTTCCTTAAGTCCTTGACATCTTTTTTATAAGTCACTCCCAGCACCAGCACGCCGGCTCCTTTAAGCGAACGACGGCCAGAGGCTAATAGATCGCGGACACGTCCCAAAACATAAGCCGGCATCTCGGTATTGATATCCGCCGCCAGCTTGATGAAACGCGAAGCATAGCCGCGCTGCCGGGCCTTCCAATAAAGGTAGATCGGGTCTTCCGGTATGCAATGCCCGCCGACGCCCAGGCCCGGATAGAACGGCATAAATCCGAAAGGTTTGGTGCTGGCGGCCTCGACAACTTCCCAGATATCGATGTTGAATTTCCGGCACATCATGGCGGCCTCGTTGATCCATCCGATGTTAACGAGCCGAAAGGTGTTCTCCAGCAGTTTCGCCATCTCCGCCGCTTTGGGAGAAGACACCACATGCACCTGCGGGATGATCGCCCCGTAAAGTGCCTTGGCCAGGCGGTTGCATTGAGGCGTTACCCCGCCGACCACCTTGGGTATGTTTGTTACTGTATGTGTGGAATTGCCGGGATCGATGCGTTCCGGCGAGAAAGCCAGAAATATATCGCGGCCGACCTTAAGCCCGCTTTTTTCCAGCTCCGGCAGGATCATCTCTTCGGTGGTCCCGGGATAGGTTGTACTTTCCAGGACCACCAATGTGCCACGCGCCAGGTTCTTCGCTACCGAACGTACGGCGGAAAGCATAAAGGAAATGTCCGGAGTATACCTGCGCTTGATCGGGGTCGGCACGCAGATGATCACGGCGCCGCACTCCTTGATAAAAGAAAAGTCATTAACCGGAACAAAAGTCCCGCGCTTAATGGAACCGGCGATCTGCCGGCCCGGGATACCGGTAATATACGTCTGGTTCGACAGCAGCCTCTGCACACGGTCGACATCGTTATCGATGCCGTACACCCTGAAGCCCTTGGTCGAGAAACTCAACGCCAGCGGCAAGCCCACATAACCCAGCCCGACGACCGCTACGCGAGCCTTCCGTGATGCAATGTCACGAAACAATCTGTCACGCATGACCGCCTCGCCCGATCCCGTAATACTCGAACCCGAGATCCCCGAGGGCCTTTTCGTTCAGGAAATTGCGCCCGTCGAAAATTACCGCCTGGCGCATCTCTTCCCGAACCTTCCTGAAATCCGCTCTTAAAAATTCTTCCCACTCGGTCAGCACCACAAGACAATCCGCGTTCCGCACCGCCGCCATCGCATCGTTGCAAAATTTCACATCCTTCATGAAGCCTTTGGCATTGTCCATGGACTGCGGGTCGTAAGCCTGCACCAGCGCGCCCTCGTTCTGCAACATCTCGATGATCGGGACCGACGGAGCGCTGCGCATGTCATCCGTGTTGGACTTGAACGCCAAGCCCCAGACCGCAATCGTTTTGTCCTTCAATATCCACAACTTGTCTTCCAGCAACCGTACAAATTCCTGCCGCTGGTCTTCGTTGACCTGCCGCACTGTCTTAAGCAGCGTAAAATCGTAACCGTTCTTTTCCGCCAGCCGGACAAACGCGTCGACATCCTTGGGGAAACAGCTGCCGCCGTAACCTACCCCGGCATTTAAAAATGAACGGCCGATGCGCTTGTCGTAGCCCATACCCTCGGCAACCTTAAGCACGTCGGCACCCACCCGGTCGCAAATACGGGCCACCGAATTGATAAAGGAAATTTTCGTCGCCAGGAAAGAATTGGACGCGTGCTTAATCATCTCCGCGGTAGCGACGTTCGTCACCACTACCGTAGCCTTGATCGGCTTGTATATCTCCCTTAGCAAACGCTCCGCACGCTTGGATTCCACCCCGATCACGATCCGGTCCGGATTCATAAAGTCCTCAATGGCCGAACCCTCACGCAGGAATTCCGGGTTGGAAGCCACATCAAACTCAGCTGACGTTTTCTTGCCCTTCTTGAGATG
>JAAXVU010000061.1 GCA_013335325.1 Candidatus Omnitrophota bacterium
CGCAAATTTTGCGATCGCACCAAATTGTGCAGATAGCAAAATCCGGGATAAAGCCGGCAAATGCAGGCATTTGCCGCACGACCCCTTCGGGGCAAATTTTGCTATTGCAAAATCTGGGTTTATCCAGAGTTTATGCTTCAGCAGCTTGACAGGGCAGAACTCTGTGATATTATAGCCGCCAATTTTCGGCTTTCGTGCCGAAATTAAGGAAGGGAGTGTTCAATATGGTTAAGATCGAAGCTATCGTTAGAAAAGAAAAATTCGCCGACGTTTGCGCGGTGCTGGAGCGTTCCGGTATCGGCGGCATGACCGTTATCCCGGCGCATGGTTTCGGCCATCACCGCAACGGCTTGAAGGAAAAGGTCAAGATCGAGATATACGCCGACGAGTTTCAGGTCGACGCTATTGTGGAGATGGTCCGCAACGCGGCCAAGACCGAAAGCAGCGGTGACGGCAAGATCGCGATACTGAACCTGGAGAATATCTACCGTATCCGGACCGGAGAAGAAGGCGCCGCCGCCATCTAAGAGGCAGTGTTGCCAGCCTGGTTGGTATGGCTTGTCAGGTCCTGGTCAGTGCTTGAAATGGTCTTCCAGGCCGGGCCGGTTGAGGGTTTGCAGTGGTATGTCTTGATCCGGACAGGTATACCGCCTGGTAGAGACTATGTTGGTCGCGGGTGGGCCTTGATCTTTTTGGGGGCTCAGTTTTTGACGTTGACAGAAAGCAGACGCCGGATATAATAATCGCCGATTAGTTTTTATTAACTCATTTAAACTCTAAAGGTTGGTGAATTTCGATGGTCGAGGTAAGAGTGACTGACAGGAACGGTTTCGAGAAGGCCCTGCGGCAGTTCAAGAAGCAGTGCCAGCGCGACGGGTTCCTGGTTGAGCTTAAAGAGCGCCGTTTCTATTCCAAGCCGTCTGAGCGTAAGCGCAGAAAAGGCAAGCGTTAGACCGGTAGCGCAAGTTTTACATTTCGGGGACACATGGCTTGATTCGCGCTGGTCGGGGATCAATCCGCGTGTCCCCGAAACTTTTTAGGGAGGCCGCTATGTCCAGGAAAGTCGCTATATTGGTGGATGAAGCCTATCAGGTGCTGGAGGTTTGGTATCCGTTCTACCGCCTGCGCGAGGAAGGTTTCGAAGTAGTGACGGTGGGCAACGGCACCCGGGACACCTTTCCGTCCAAGGAAGGTTACCCCTGCAAGGTCGACCGTTCGGTCAGTCAGGTGCGGGCGGCGGACTTCGATGCGGTGGTGATCCCCGGCGGCTGGGCGCCAGACTTTATGCGGCGTTACCCGGCGGTCGTAGATTTCGTCCGGGACATGAACAAGGCCGGCAAGGTGGTGGCCTCGATCTGTCACGGTGGCTGGATGCTGGTGTCGGCGGATTGCTGCCGCGGCAAGAAGGCGACCTGCTTTCTGTCGGTCAAGGACGACATCATTGCGGCCGGAGCCAAATATGTAGATGAAGAGACGGTGGTGGACGGTAACCTCATCACTGCCCGCAAGCCCGACGACCTTCCGGCGTTCGTGAAGGCGATAATCAACAAGCTTAAATAATACGATGACAGGCAGGAACCCATGATCAAGGTAAAGCGTGCGCTTATCTCTGTCTCCGACAAGACCGGCCTTCTGGATTTCGTCCGGGGGCTGGCCAAGTTCAATGTTGAGATCCTTTCCACCGGCGGCACTGCTAAGGCGCTTCGCGAGGCAGGCTTCGCTGTTATCGATGTGGCGGAATACACCGGCTTTCCAGAGATGCTGGACGGCCGCGTGAAAACTCTGCACCCCAAGATCCACGGCGGGCTCCTGGCCTTGCGCGACAACCCCGAGCACATGAAGACGGTGGCGGAGCACGGCATCGGGCTGATCGACATGGTCGTCGTCAACCTGTATCCTTTCGAGAAGGTTACCCAGAAGAAGAGCGTGAGCCTCGAGGAGGCGATCGAGAATATCGACATCGGCGGACCGTCGATGCTGCGCTCGGCGGCCAAGAATTACCGCAGCGTGGCCGTGGTCTGTAATCCCGAGCGGTACCAGACCATCCTAAAGGAGCTCGACACCAACAGCGGCATCCTGCCCGACGCGCTTCTTTTCAGCCTGGCGGTGGAGGTCTTTGAGCGCACGGGTTCTTACGACCGGACGATCGCGACGTTCCTGAACCGCCGTTTCACCGCCGAGGCCTTTACGTCCATGCCGCACAACCTTTCTCTGAATTTCGTCAAGCAGCAGGACCTGCGGTACGGCGAGAATCCGCACCAGCAGGCGGCGTTCTATCGCGATGCCGATGCTGTGACTGGGCTCGCCAAGGCCAGGCAGCTGCACGGCAAGGAACTTTCCTTCAATAATATTCTGGACCTCTACGCTGCGGCCGATATCGCCTACGCCTTCGCGAATCCGGCGGCGGTCATCATCAAGCACAATAACCCGTGCGGGGTGGCCGAAGACAAGGATTTGGCCAAGGCTTACAAAGCCGCCTGGGAGTGCGACCAGCTTTCCGCTTTCGGCGGGATCATTGGGCTTAACCGTAGCGTCGACAAAAAGACGGCGGAAGCCATCGTCAAGAGCGGATTTATGGAGTGCGTGCTCGCCCCTGGTTTTGACAAGGAGGCGTTCAATATCCTGGCGCAGAAGAAGAACATCCGCCTGATGGAGCTGGCGCCGGAAGATCTCCAGCGCGGCGCCTACGATTTTAAGAAGGTGGCTGGCGGGCTTTTGGTGCAGGAGTCCGATACCAAGGAGATCACGGCGGCGGACCTCAAAGTCGTCACCAAGAAGAAGCCGACCAAGGCGCAGATAGAATCTATGCTTTTCGGCTGGAAGGTGGTCAAGTACGTCAAGTCCAATGCCATCGTCCTCACCCGCGGCGGCAAGACGGTCGGCATCGGTATGGGGCAGACCTCGCGCGTGGACAGCGCGCAGCTGGCCATTCGTCGCGCCGGCAAGCTGGCGCAGGGTGCGTGCCTGTCGTCCGACGCGTTCCTGCCCAAGCCGGACACGGTAACTTTCGCGGCCAAGGCCGGGATCAAGGCGATCGTCCAGACCGGCGGCTCGGTGGCCGACCCCGAGGTCATCAAGGAAGCCGACAAGCGCGGTATCGCCATGGTGGTGACGGGCGTCAGGCATTTCCGGCATTGAGCACCTGGCTTTGGTAGTGTTTTGGGTGCATCCTCTGTAGCCGCAACAGTCTTCGGCCGGTGGTCTTTCACGGCCGACATTTATCTTCTTCCCCCCTTGTTTATTAAAATACTTATAATTTATACTTAACTTACCTGTCAGTAGTTTCATTAACGGGACTAACCATGAATTTATTGAGATGGAATGGTTTCATTTGTGCGATGACACTGGTGGCGTTTCTCTGCACCGGCGTTGTGTCAGGCTTCACCCAGGGCGTGACGGGTTTGCCGAATCCTGGCGTTATGGTGCCTTTAAGCCAGCAGTTCCAGCCGCCGGTGCTTAAAGGGGTCAAGGTTTATGCGGACAATCCTTTCAGGTTTGATTTTATTCTGGATAAAGGGGTGACGCGTAATGCAAGTCGATCCACACAAGAGGATTCATTGCGTCTTATCAAATATTTTCTCGCAGCGCTCACTGTTCCCGACCAGGATCTGTGGGTTAATCTATCTCCATATGAGAAAGACCGCATCGTGCCAGAAGCATTTGGTCGGACTGAAATGGGCCGCGACCTCTTGGCACAGGACTATATTTTAAAGCAGATAACCGCTACGGTAATTTACCCGGAAGGCGAGGTGGGCAAGCAGTTCTGGTCGCGGATTTATACCGAGGCCGCGAAGCGGTTCGGTACGACGGACATACCTGTCGACACTTTCAACAAGGTATGGATAGTTCCGGAGAAGGCCGTGGTCTACGAGAACGCCAAAGCTGGTGCGGTTTGCATCGTGGAGAGCCGGCTTAAGGTGATGCTGGAATCGGATTATTTGGCAGAAAGTAAGACTTCAGCAGTCAGCGGTCAACAGGCATCCGAGGCTAAGGTGTCTGTTGACCAAAAGGGATCATCGGAGTTGTCGAAACAGCTTCTGCGCGAGATCGTCATCCCCATACTGGAGAAAGAAGTGAACGAGGGCGCGAACTTCGCGCCGCTCAGGCAGCTCTACCATTCGCTTATCCTGGCTGCTTGGTACAAACGTAAGATCAAGGCCAGCATCCTGGGGCAGGCCTACGTCGATCATAAAAAGACCGCCGGTATCGATATCGTCGATCAGAACGAGAAGGAAAGGATCTGGCAGAAGTACGTCGAAGCTTTCCGGAAGGGGGCTTACAACCTGGTGAAGGAAGAAGTCGACCCGGCGACCCGGGAGGCCATCCCGCGTAAGTATTTCTCGGGGGGTGCTTTCTTGGCTCCCACGGGCGAATTGCTGGTTTCCCGCAATGCCTTAACGGAGTCTTTACCGCCCGATCTGAAGCAGGAGTTCGCGGGGACTGATCTACTGACGGTTGATCTGGCCATGAACAGCGTCCCGGCCAAACCGGCAACGGCCACCCAATATCCGACCACGAGTCAGCTAAACGGCCAGTTTGATCCACAGGGCATGGATGTAAACTTTAATTATGTGCTAATTTCCAGCCGCCGCGGGGATGCGCATTTGCGTTATCCAAGAAGAGGGAAGTCCGGCGATCAGATCAAAATAACATTTGAGTGCGTACGTCCGCCTAGCTTGCATTGGGGCGTTAACGGCTGGCAAAAACCTCCGGATGAAATGCTTCAGTCCATGGGGTTGCAGGCTAATGAGGACGGGACAGTGGACTTTCCTCAGAAACCTAGTTGGCTCACCGGTAAATACGAATTTGTTTTTCCAAACCTGCCGGAGAATGTCCGGGAGATCAACTTTATCGTCAAAATGAATGGGCAGGAATTTCGTTCGCAAGGCTGGGACCAGGGTGGTGCTATGTCGATTCCAATCTTTGATGTCCGACGGGATGGTCCGGACACAGTCAATCTGACCGCCGATGAAAAGGCCGAAGTTCTGCGCGGGACAGCGGCATATTTACAAACCGAATTGAAGCGAATTTATCATATCGACATGGGGATCGAGCCGGCTATCGATACCGATACTTCTAATATGGCCTATCCGTCTGGGCCTCTGGTGGCTTCGTTGGGTTTGCTAGATGGCTACGTGACGGCGATGTATTGGGGGCAGCCGGATAGAAGCGGAGAGCAATTCCAGGTCAATTTTATTATGGTGCATCCTTTCGAAGCCTTGGGCTTTGGCAAGTCATCTCCGGATGCTCTCTATGCGACTTCTGCAGTTTATATTAATAAGCAGGGGAAGATAGGCATGGCGCAGTTTAGAGAACCGGTTCGTATTGATGCATTGGTCAATCCCGGCGATCAAGTCACCGACAGCTTAAGCCAGTTGGAAAGCAAAGGAGTACCGCTGGCTGTTCAATCCAGCATCACTGGATTGGCAGGTGACAAGGTGGCCACGACTAGATTCTTGCACGGGCGGGGATTTGCCGTGCCGCAGGAAATATCGCTCAAATCGGATGTGTCGGCTGACTTGGCGCGCTCGGAGGTACTCCGCTTTATAGAAAGTTTCGGCACGGCGGATATTGTCGTCAAGCCGTCGTCGGGTTCCGAGGGTGACGGTGTGAAGATGTTCCCCGGAAATAATAAAGAGGCGATTGTGCAATATGTCCAGTCCATGCTCAAGTCAGGGGCGGTAGTGGTCCAGAAGCGGGAAGAGCCGGAGGAGTGGCGAAACCCTCGGACCGGCAGGCTTTACGACTATAATTTTCGGGTCCTGTCAACTTTAGACCCTGAGGGACGGAAAGTTGTGGTTGATCCGGACATGATAGAGGTGAGGTTCAAAGAGCGGGATTACGGGCCGGTTAATCATGCCAAAGGCGCCGGGGTCATGTCGTTAAGGGAATTCTTCCGCCAGAGGGGGTTTGATCCCGCCCGGCAGGAGACTTACCTGCGGGAATTGATACCTCCAGTAGTACGGGCTGCCGAGAGTTTGGCAGGACAGTCCGGTGTGGTTCAAGGTGCCGGCCTATTGGGCTGGGACATTATTAAGACGTCTGGTGGTGACGTGATATTGGAAGTTAATACCGGTAACGTTGGCGGCATTCGCACGCTGGAAAGGCTAAGGAATGAAGCCAGCGAGGGGCAGACTATTAAGCCTTTTATGCGATATTGGACAGGTTTGGCCCGTCGTTATGCAGAGAGCGTAGTTGCCGGGCGTTTGGACCAGATAGCAGAGTTCATGAGAATGCCGCAGGATGTGAAATTGCTAAATAATAGCATCGTTCCGTTAATGGATTACCCGATTATTTCGGAGCACATATGTTACTATTTGTGGCGGCATTTTCAGCTAGACCACCGCGTTCTGACTAGATATATAAACGTCCTTAGACGCCAAAACAAGAACAAGCAGGCCTTAATGGTGTTTAACCAGGCAATCTCGGCGGGCATGTATTACACGGACCTGCTTTTAGAGGGATCCACGCTTTTATATTCTTTGGGGAAAAGTGATGAATTGGAGCCAATACTGCAGGAGGCGATCAATAACCGTCAGATGAGCGACCAGGGGTTGTTCATGTATTTGCTTAAAATAATGTACGCGAGTCAGAAATACGCCGAGATAATTCCGGTGTTGCAGAAAGTAAGGGAAAGGGCGGTTAGCTTGCCCATGGGGTTCAGGACTTCTTTTGTTCCGCCGGCAGAAGAGAGCGGTCAATCCTTGCTGTCTATGGATGAGTTTGTTGAAAGGGGAGTGGAAAGGATGCAGGAGCTGGCGCGAGTCAACGAGCGAAGACTTCAGCGACAATATCATTACGATGATGCCGCGCAGAGCGTCGGTAAGGACACCGGTGGTGTCGACTTGACATCCGGTGAGTCCAGGCTGGATGAGCGCAATGCCGGGGGAGAAGCGATACGCCTTAACTTCGACCCGGCCATGTTGGCTCAGGTGAAGAAAGCGGCGGGGTTCACTCCGGTCATAGTTAATATACAGCCGATGAGCAGTCTCCAGATGTTCCTGGGGTTGCAGGTGGCTGGTAGCACTGGAACGGCTGGCTAGCCAGGTGTAGTCATGAGCAAGCAATGTGCGCGCCCCTGCGGCCCGACGGAAGCAGGGGCTTTTCTATAGTAGAAGGGTGGGTTGACCGTATATGTTATGCGTGATATCCTCATCGCGGAAAGTGGAGGCGGTATATGACATAAGCCTGCTTCACGAGAGGAATTTTACGAGCGCGGAATTTTATGAGGTGGTCTGGTACAGGCCAGGGCGTGCAATATGTCATTCGTATTGGAAGAATATCTAAACTCCTTCACCAACTGGGAAGCGCGGCTGGGCCAGGCGCAGCAGGCAGACTTCGGGCTGGAGCGCGTCGAGAAGTTGCTCGGTGCCTTCGGAAGGCCGGACGACCGCGTGCGGTTCGTGCACGTGGCCGGTTCCAAGGGCAAGGGTTCAACCTGCGCCTTTCTGGCGCACATCCTGCGCGCCGCCGGATACCGCGTCGGGTTGTACACCTCGCCGCACCTTAACGACGTGCGAGAGCGCATCCGCGTGCTGGAGCCGCGCGGTGCCGAAGTGGCTCCAGCGGCTGGCCACGATCCCTTCGAAGGCATGATCAGTGTTGAAGAGATGATTGAGCGCGTGCGTTTTTATCAGGAGCCGGTGGATCGTCTGCGTAACGACGAAGGCGTACCGGTGACGTATTTCGAATATTTAACAGCCCTGGCTGTCTCCTACTTTGCCGCCCGAAAGGTGGACGTGGCAGTGCTGGAGACGGGCCTGGGCGGTCGGCTGGATGCCACCAGCGCCGTCGATGCCATGGTCTGCGGCATAACCCCGTTGGGCCTGGAGCACACCGCCATCCTGGGAAACACCCTGGAGCAGATCGCGGCCGAGAAGGCCGGCATCATCCGTGCGCCGTCGCAAAAGGTCGTGTGCGCGCCGCAGCCGGAAGCAGCCATGGCGGTCATCCGCGCGCGTTGTCGTTCCTTCGGGATAACACCGACGGTGGTTGGCCGCGACATGGCCCTGTCTGTGCGTTCGCAGGGAGTGGACGGCGTGACTTTCGACGTTACCGGTCGTCGCGAATACCGCGGACTGGTGACTCAGCTGGCCGGCGAACATCAGGCGCTTAACGCCGCGGTCGCGCTGGCCATGGTTGAGGACCTGGAGATGTTCGGATTTATGCTGACGGAGGAAGCGGCGGCGCAGGGCATCCGCGAGACGGTGTGGCCGGCCAGATTTGAGGTTTTGGGAGAAAGACCGCGTTTCGTCCTGGACTGCGCGCATACGCGCGAGTCGGCAGCGGCTTTTGCCGCCACCTTCCGGACCGTTTTCCCGGGACGCAAGGCGGTCTTGATCTTTGGCGCCAGCAGCGACAAGGACCTAGCCGCGCTGGCCGGCGAGCTGGTCTCGGTGGCCGGGCAGGTGGTGCTGGCCCGGGCAAGCCATCCGCGGGCCTGCGACCTGACCGTCTCCGATGGAGAAAGGCTGTTTCCTGGCGTTTCGGTCTGCCGGGCGAATAGTGCGGGCGAGGCAGTGGAGATGGCGACGCGGTTGGTCGGCACGGATGGCCTGGTCGCTGTGACGGGCTCGGTTTTCTTGTGTGCAGAGGCGAGACGGACGATAACCGGTTCAGCTCCCGGAGCTGACGAGGTTGAGGAGGCGCATGTACCAGTATAAAGGTTTTGACGACACGATCGCGGCGATCTCGACCCCGTCAGGTCCGGGCGGTATCGGTATCGTGCGTCTTAGCGGCAGTGATAGTGTGGCAGTGCTGGAGAAAATTTTTGTCGATCCCTTGCGGCGTCCGGTCCGGGACTGGAAAGGCTTTACTGCTCGCCACGGCTGGCTCGGCGCGCCCGGAGGACAGTTGGTCGACGAGGTCCTGGTGACGGTGATGCGCGCGCCCAGAAGTTACACGGCCGAGGATGTGGCCGAGATCGGCTGTCACGGCGGGACAGCGGCGGTGCGGGCCGTGCTGGGGTTGTGTCTCCAACACGGCGCGCGGCTGGCCGAGCCGGGGGAATTCACCAAGCGGGCGTTTCTTAACGGACGGCTGGACCTGGCCCAGGCCGAGGCCGTTCTCGATGTCATCAGCGCCGGGACCAGCGTAGCGTTGAGGGCCGGGGCCGGCCAGCTCAAGGGGGAATTGTCGATTGAGCTCGAGTCCGTCCGCAGCCGGCTGTTGACAGTCCTGGCCGGTCTGGAAGCGGTGCTGAATTTCCCGGAAGACGCGACAGATGTGCGGCAGGAGGATGCGCTGCCGCGGGAGCTGGACGCGGCGCTTCAGAAGCTTGACCAGCTGCTCGCAACCGCCCACAGCGGGCGAATTCTGCGCGACGGGCTTAAAGTTGTCATCTGCGGCAAACCCAATGTCGGCAAATCGTCGCTCCTTAACGCGCTCTTGCGCGAGCCCAGGGCCATCGTTACCGATGTGGCCGGAACCACCCGCGATACACTGGAAGAACGTGCCGATATCGACGGCATTCCGCTTCGGCTGGTCGACACGGCCGGCCTTCTTGATCCGCGCGACAAGGTGGAGGAAGAGGCGGTGCGGCGTTCGCGTCTTATGATCGCGGAGGCGGACATAGTGCTTTTGGTGGTGGACGGTTCATGTCAGATGGAGGAAGCTGACCGCGCGATACGCTCGGCGATACAGAACCGGCACGTCATTCTGGTCTGCAATAAATCCGACCTGCCGCGCGTGGCCGCACTCGACGGCGTGGAGGCTTCCGCTACGGTGACAGTTTCGGCCCTGACGCACGCCGGACTGGAGCCTCTCAAGGCCCAGCTTCTTAAGGTCGCTTTGGACGGAAGGACTTTGCCCGTTGAGGGTGCGGTGGTGACCAGCTTGCGCCACGTCGAGGCGCTGCGTCTGGCCCGCGAGTGCGTGGCCAGGGCCCGTCAGTCCGCGTTGGCACACAGTCCGGCGGAGTTTTCGGCCGAGGACCTGAAGTCGGCGGTCAATGCGCTCGATGCCATAACCGGCCGCAACGTGGATGCCGACGTGGTGGACGAGATATTTTCGCGTTTTTGTATCGGGAAGTGAAGGGTAGGAGAGTTCTTGGTTCAGGTCTATAACGTAGATGAGGTCGGTAAGGTCGGCGAAGTCTTTTTACGTAGTCGAGCCGACGTTAAAGACCTTATCGACCTTCAGGCCTGTTGGTTGCGCAGTTTAATTCCGGTCATGTCCTAGTCCCGCCTGGCGCGGGACACCCAGACCTTAAGTGAGGGTGTCCATGCGCGTACTTATCGAGTTTGATAATCGCCCGTTGCTTTTTGAAGACCCGGTCTGTGTACTGGAGTGCCGCGATGCTTCTGACCTGGCGGACTGCTGCGAGCATGTCGAAAGTCTTCTTGACGACGGATTCTATGTCGCCGGGTTTGTGTCCTACGAGGCGGGCTACGCGCTGGAGCCGCGTCTGCGCGGCAAATGCGGCAGCGATTTCCCGCTCATGTCTTTCGGCTGTTTCCGCGCACCTCGTCGCAAGCGCCCTGAATATTTCGGCCGGCCGAAATATTCCGTCAACAGAGTGGAGAACGCGAGTTCGCGCTCACAGTACACGGCGGATATAGGGCGCATCCGTGAATACATAGCGGCGGGCGAGGTCTATCAGATCACCTATTGCCGCAAGCTCAAGTTCGCGTTCTCCGGCGAACCATACGGGCTTTACCGGCAGCTATTGCGCGACCAGCCGGTGCCGTTTCCGGCCTACCTGGAGGCCGGACGTTATCACATACTGTCTTTGTCACCGGAGATGTTTATCCGCAAACAGGGAGTGACAGCGGTGACCCGGCCTATGAAAGGTTCCTGGCCCTGCGGGCAGGGCTGGCTGGCGGACCTGCTGGCCGGACATAGGCTGGCCCGCGACCCCAAGAACCGCGCCGAGAACGTCATGATCGCCGACCTTCTGCGTAACGACCTGGGTCGTATCGGCACGGGCATACACGTCCCCCGGTTGTTCGAAGCGGCGTGTTACCGGACCATCTGGCAGATGACATCGACGGTAACGGCGCAGGTCCCGCGCGAGCTTTCCCTTCAAAGCTGGCTTGAGGCGCTTTTTCCTTCGGGTTCAGTCACGGGCGCGCCCAAGGTGCGGGCCATGGAGATAGTCCGCGAGCTGGAACAAGAGGAGCGCAAGATATACACTGGGGCGATCGGGTATATTTCACCTGAGCGGAACATGTTCTTTAACGTGCCTATCAGAACATTGCTTCTGGATGGACAACAAGGCGAAATGGGTATCGGCGGCGGCATTGTCTGGGATTCGACTGCTGACGGTGAATGGGACGAAGGGGAGTGGAAAGCGCGGTTTTTTACCCGGCTGGCGACAGGACGGCCGTAATGGGCGTTCCGACCTGTAGTATCCGGCGGGACAGTTCCCGCCGGGAGGAACTTATTTCGTCGCGGCCTTGTCAGCAGCAGCGGCTTCTGCGGTCGAGCGCTCAAGCTGTTTCTGCAGGTC
>JAAXVU010000062.1 GCA_013335325.1 Candidatus Omnitrophota bacterium
TGCAAATTCCGGGATTAAAAGAAACCATGACCGTGAGGTCATGGAGCTTCATTAGATCGCAGGTCTTTGCGGTCGATAAGGTCTCCAAGGTCGGTGAGGGCTGGGGATACAAGCGCTTAAAATAGCGGCTTCATTGACCGGCGGGAATTGGCGGCAGCGGGCAGTAGATATTTGTGGACGGCGCCAGACGAGAGACCGCGAACGTACCCCGGACAGGTTGGCGGCGTGTCCGTAGGTTCCAGACTTTATAGACCTTAAAGACCTTGCCGACCTGTATTGGTTACTTTTATATCAACAACACATTTAGTAAGGCGTGATATGCCCGGTCCCATCCTGTTTGCGATAGTCGCCTTCGGTCCGCTGGGTTTCTTCCTGGTGCCGTCGGTGTTCTTTCTGTTCCTGATCATCTTGATGGCGTTCGTACAGGGTAGCTTCACGCCGCAGGAGGGCCAGACCGCGCTATTGCTGGCGGGGATCGTGCTTTATACTGTCGCGGTAGCCGGCGGTGCTTACCGTTGGTGTCTGGAAGTGGCGAGCTGGAAGCAGCGTGGCTGGATCATCTTTCTCGCCTGGATCGCTTTGGCGCTGCCGTTATCCTATATCCTTGCCGCTGGCGTGGGCGGTTCATCTATGGCCGTGGCTGACGGCGGAGTTGCCCCGTCCGCGTACGGACGCGCTGCGCTAGTGGCAACGTTGCGATCATTCCTGATGTCCCTGGTCCTTATTGTGCCCTGGACTTTCGCTGCCGTACGGCTCTTGCGCTACATCGCCTCCCGGAGGCCGCCAGCGCCCTGAACCGCGGGAAGCGTTCGATATCCGCATGAGCCCCTACTCCCGGTGGTTTGATCCAGTCATTCCATATATTCCTTGTGGTTTTCTTGCTACGAAATGTTTCATCCGCTGTCTATTCGGCGTTTGCTCCCGATAGCCTTCCGCCTTTCGTTGGACCTGGATTTCGGCAAAATAATGCGAAAAAGTAGTAAAAAGTCAGTAAATAGGGCAGTCAGGTCATTGTTTTATTTTTTGAACAGGTATAAAATATTAACCATTTAAACGTGTTACCGCCGACGGGCCTTAAGGCGACCATTGCGGCAGGAGAGGCTTGCTTTTTGACCGGCAGAGAGCTAGAATGCCACACGGATGGGTGGGCTGGCCGGCTGATCGGCATAACCGGACGAACAGGGAGAAAGTGGAGGGTCATGGCATATTATGCGCATAGCAGTAACAAGGCTGGCAGTAGGTGGGAATCGCTAAAGGAGCATCTGGAATTGGTTTCACGGCGGGCCAGCAACTATGCCGATGTCTTTGGTGGCGGTGAAGAGGCGCGGTTGGCTGGCTTGTGGCATGATCTGGGAAAATATTCAGATCTTTTCTCAGAGCGGTTAAAAGGGAATGTTTCCGGGCTTGACCACTGGTCTCCCGGCGCGGTCGCCGTACTTGTTAAATTCAGGGAAAAGGCTCTAGCCGGAGCACTGGCCATACAGGGGCATCATATCGGACTGCAAGAAGGCTCGCCGGGCGGGATCAAAGCAGCCTGCGATCTGGTCAAATTGTCTCTTCCTGCTACCCATCCGCTTGGCTTGCGACTAAGCGATACCAGTATTGAAGATTTGATCCAGCACTACTGTGCTGACGGGTTAACCTCTCCTGTCTTGTCCGGCAATTCGATGTATGGTTTCTCCACTCCCATGGTAGGGGCCATGCTCGACTGTCGGATGCTGTTTTCCGCTCTGGTGGACGCCGACTATATTGAGACCGAGGCTCATTTTGAGGGTGGCTCCGACGGTACCAAAGTGTATCGTCCTGATGGTCCATTGCTCGAGGCCGGGCGGACACTTGAGATAGTGTTGCGGCATCTGGAGTCGTTGGAGGAGACAAGTCGAGCATCAGCAGATGTCAGAGCTATACGGAAACGATTGCTTGAAGATTGTCTGCAGACAGCTTCTTTACCCACAGGCATATTCAACTTGACCGCTCCTACCGGTGCCGGCAAGACGCTGGCCATGTTGGCTCTTGCGCTCCGCCATGCGGTGGCCAATCCTCGGATCAGGCGCATCGTTCTGGTCGTACCGTTCCTGAGCATCATCGAACAGACAGCAGCGGTCTATCGCCGCTTGCTGGAGCCGCATTTCGGTCCTCATTATGTCCTTGAGCATCACAGCTTGGCGGATGTCGGCAAGACGAAAGAAGGGGCGGCTCGGGATCATGATGCCCGGGATGACGTGGCGCAGGTGGCCAGACTGCTTGCCGAGAACTGGGACGCTCCGCTGATATTGACGACCAGCGTGCAGTTTCTTGAGTCGCTGTTTGCCAACCGTCCCGGAAAATGCCGGAAGTTGCATAGGCTTGCGGACAGTATCATCTTGTTCGATGAAGTACAGACGCTCCCGCCGCGTATCGCTGTCCCTTCGTTGGCCGCCCTGTCGCGTCTCGCTGAGCGTTACGGATGTACGGTCGTCTTTTCGACTGCCACCCAGCCGGCTTTTGACCATCTGGATGAGAAAATCAGACAATATGCGTCGACAGGTTGGCGGCCGCGGATGGTCGTGAGCGATCCGCAAGGTCTCTTCAGGCGCTCGCGCCGGGTGCGGGTCGACTGGCAGGTTGCACAGGGGCGCGCCTGGGGCTCGGTCGCCGAAGAACTGGGCCGGGATGATAATGCACAGGCTCTGTGCGTCGTGAACCTCAAGCGTCACGCGCAAAAGCTGGCGCTGGACCTGCGCGAACGCGTAGGGGCGGAGGGGTTGTTCCATTTATCGACCAATATGTGCCCGGCTCACCGCGAGAAAGTTTTGCTGGATGTCCGCAGCCGTCTGGCTTCCGGCAAGACCTCACCATGCCGGCTGGTAGCCACTCAGTGCGTCGAGGCAGGTGTAGATTTGGATTTCCCGGTGGTCTGGCGTGCGTTCGGGCCGCTGGACTCGATAGCCCAGGCCGCCGGCCGTTGTAACCGTGAGGGAAGGCGGGAGGAGTACGGCAGCGTTGTGGTATTTGTGCCGGACAAAGAGCGGGACGGGGAATATCTGTATCCGCCGGGAGGCTACAAGGAAGCTGCGGAGACCACCCGCACCTTGTTCGAGGAGAAACGGCTGGAAGCGCAAAAGAAAGGGGTCGCGCTTGACGAGGTGCTGGATATCTGCGACCCGGAGCTGTTCAGCCGCTATTACCGCCTGCTCTACGATCTGACTTCCGCGACCGCCCTGCCGGAAGCCTTGGAAGACGCGCTCAAGCGGCGTTCGTTCGTGGACACGGCGGAAGAGTATCGTTTGATCGCGCAGGAAAGCATCAATGTCTTGGTGCCTTACGCCGGGGAGATGGCTTTGTTCGAGTCGTTAAAACAACGGCTTAAGACAGAAGGACGACTTACTCGGGAATGGCTCAGGGATTCCCGATCGCTGACGGTCAGCCTGTACAGGCCTAGGCGCGGAGCAACCGTCTGGAATTATCTAAAGCCGGTGCCGCTGGGTTGGGGCGAGATCTCGGATGACTGGTTTGTGTATCTGAACCCGGAAGATTACGACCCTTTGCTGGGCCTCAGACCGCCGGACGAGGTGGAGGCGTGGATGGTGTGAGTCAATAATTGTTGAAGAGAGAAAGAGAGGCGGAGATGGGAAAAGTTTGGGTAAGTTTCTCCCTGGGGCCGGTGCAGTCATTCATCTCGACGGCACGGACAGTCCGGGACTTGTGGGCCGGGAGCTATCTTTTGTCATGGCTGACAGCGCATGCGGCGAAGAGCGTTTCGATGCAATCCGGCTCGCGGTTTATAGAACCAGATATTCAAAACAATTCAATTTTTAAATTTGTACCGGACGGTACGAACTCCGGGTTGGAACAATTGCTGATCCCGACCATCCCTAACCGGTTTATTGTCGAGATTGACGCCAAGTACGTTGATTCTGTTACAGAGCAGATAAAAGGCGTAGTGCAATTTGAATGGAAGGAGATCGCCTGTTGCGTCCGCGCATTTCTGCAGGAGCGCTGGAAGGACTATCCCGGATGGGATGCGCAGTGGGAAGAGCAAATCGAGAATTGCTGGGACGCCCGTGTCGCGGTTCTGCCGCTGTCTGACGATGATGTAGAAATGGCAAGGGCATTGGGATTGCCGAACGATGTTGACGATCTTTTTCGGGCGCGGATGTTTCTTCGAGGGCTGCTTGAGGCAGCTGGCAAGCAGGTGCGCCATTATCCGCCGCACGAGAAAGAAAATTTCCGTCGACAAAAATGTGCGTTGTGCGGCGAGCGGTCGCAGCAAATTCCTCAAAAGCCGCTCGACCTTTCTCCTGAAGAATGGAAAGAAGAATGGATAAAATTAACAAAAGCAACCATCGATCGAGGAGAACGGCTGCAACCCAAAGATCGTTTCTGCGCGGTCGAACTGGTCAAGCGTTTTGCCTGGGCGCAGTATTTCTCAAAGATAATTTTTGATTGTGATCCACAGAAACGTCGCATCTGGGATACATACACCATTGCCGCGTGCGGATGGTTGTCGCAGATTCAAGAAAAGTCCGTTTTTGATCTGGTCGCCGAGCTTGAGCAGAAAGGCCGGGAATGGAACCGGAAGGAAGGTCATGAGGAAAGGCAAAGCTGGAACGGTTCCTGGCTCTACTGGAAGACCCCCGAAGTCCCAGCCGATAAAGATAAAGACGAATTTGATTCCTGTCCCCAGCCTGTTTGGGACGCAATCCTGGAACTCCGCAAGAAAGCCCCGGGTAGCAATCCTCCTTCGTATTACGCCATCCTAATGCTCGACGGAGATAAAATGGGCGAGAAGCTGCGTCAGACCGACGAGAAAGAGCGCCAGAAGATTAGCGCTGAACTGGCACAGTTTGCCATGAACGATGTTCCACAAATAGTCCGGCAACATCACGGTCAGCTCATCTACGCGGGCGGCGACGATGTCTTGGCCATGTTGCCGCGGGAAACCGCTTTGCTGTGTGCGCGCGACTTGAGTGACAAATTCAGCGGACACTTGCCGGGCTTCACGCTATCCGGCGGTATCGCGGTCGTACACGTCAAGCACGACTTGCAGGACGCGTTGGATTATGCCAGGAAGGCCGAAAGGAAAGCCAAGGAGTCCGGTCGCAACCGTTTGGCTCTCAGCATCGTCAAGCGTTCGGGAGCGCCCGAGACGGCGGTTATCCTGTGGGATCAGGTGGAGCGGATGGAGGATCTGCGCTGCAAGTTTTCTGATCCCACCGTTTCCGACCGCTGGCTGTATCAGGTCGCGGAAGAATGGGAGACGCTGGAGCAGGATTGTCAGATGCTGGACTCGGAATTTATCCGTTTATTGAGCCACAGCGATAAGGCTCCCAGAGACGCAGCGGCGAACTTTTGGCGGGTAGTGGCCGGAAGCCCGAAGGAACAGCGTCGGAACACTTTGCTTCTTATGCAGCAGGCGTCGTTTCTGGCGCGTAATAATGAGGAGAAATGACATGCAACCCACACCGAAACCTGTCTTGCAGCGCCCTTTGGGGCTCCTGATCGAGCCGCAGGACACTTTGTTTTTTCGGGACGGACGTCCGTTCGGCCCGACGGACTTCGCTTGTTCGCAATTTCCCATGCCGCAGACCGTGGCCGGGATGCTGCGGACGCATTTGATGCATACGCTTGATTTGAAGTCTTCTCAGATGCACAACCTTCGGAATAATGCTGACATGAGCCTTTGTCGGCGAGCGCTGGCATTCATCGCCTGCCGCGGCCCGTGGCTGACCAGGCCGGGAAAAGACGGGAAGATGGAGCTCTTTGTCCCGCCGCCGGCAAATTTGTACCGTGTTAACAAGGATAAGGACTGCCGACAGGTTCTCTTGAGTCCGTCGGATAAGGATCTTCCTGGCTGGACTCCTAATCGGAGTGATCTTCGTCCGTTGCTACCTCCCAAAGGAGAAAACGCTGCGGAGCCGGAAACGCGCTGGCTGGGACCCAGGGCCGTCAGCGCTGTACTTCAAGGAAAAGTTCCCGAACATGAGGATATGGTTTGTCCCGATAAACTGTTTACCTGGGAAGAACGCACCGGTGTTTCGATCTCGCCTGACACCGGCACAGGTGAGAATGGTCTCATTTATTCGACGCGGCAGATGCGGTTGCAGAAGAATATCGCTTTGTACGCCGAGATCGGCTGGGAAGCGGGCGTTCCGGATGAGGTCAAAGCGGCCTTTGACGCTTGGGGAGGATGGGACAAGTTCTTCCCCCAAAATGGCGTCCTGCTTCCCTTCGGTGGAGAAGGCCGGCGCGTGCTGGTGAGAAAGGCTGACCGGCCTTTTGAGTGGCCGTGTTGTACTGCCGACACCGCACAGCGTGCCTTCACATGGCTGATTAGCCCGGTCATCTTTTATCAGCATGAACGGACGAGCGGCACTCGACTTCCGTGGGAACCGATGTCTTGCGGCAAGCTGGTCGGTGCGACCTGTCCACGGCCACTGGCCGTTTCCGGATGGGACATGGCGGGAGACGAAGCTGGAAGGTGGATCAGTTGTCCGCGACCTACGCGCTACGCCGTACCCGCCGGAGCAGTGTATTTTTGGGAACGCGGTAAACACGCGGATCAGGATAAACCGTTTATTGCCGGAGAAACGCTGATCCAATTGGCAGAGAGCGCCAAAGACCGCGCCAACGGCTGGGGTTTGGCGCTGAAAGGACAATGGTGATGAATAATATCTTAGACGCAACGAAACTATTTGTTGATGCTTATGGCTACATCGCAACAATGATCGTTTTTCTTGCTTGTGTTCTGGGTCTTTATAAATTCTTTGTGGGTATTACGCCAGTGTTATGGAGGTTGGGTCGAGGATTATCTGGCAGGAAAATCGCTGTGTTTGCTGAGGGAGAGACTCTCGATACACTCACAAGCCTCTTGGTTGATTCAAAATTATTCAAGAAAAATCACATTGTCCAGATACCCAAACGTGATTTCGTAAAGGCCGCTGGGTATTCATTCTTTTTGCTGCATTGGAAGTATATTGCGGCTGATTTGGATTTGGTCTTGAAGGAATATAAAGATGGAAATGCGTTGGTTATTTACGCGCCACAGGAAGAAGGTTCCATTGATCCTGATTCGTGGAACAAGCTGGAGATACGTTGTCGTAATGTTGTTGTGGCCAACATGAGGGGGAGATTATTAAACGATATCGTGACATCGTTGATCACAACAAGTTGCAAAGGATAACTTGATAGAAAGGACATCCATATGACGAACAAAGCAAGCATGATATTTATCCATGCCCAGACGTCTCTGCACCCCGGATCGGGAACAGCGACTGGAGCGATCGACCTGCCGGTACAGCGGGAGCGGCACACGGATTGGCCCTTGATCCCCGGCTCCACGCTTAAGGGCGTTTTGCGTGACCATTTCCGGGGGGTAGTGGCAAGAGCCAATCCAGAAAAAGATTTGATCTGGGCTGACCGCGACGCGGAACTGGAGCACCTGTTCGGACCTTCCATGAAAGGTCGGGATGAGGAGGCCAAGCGCGGTTCCAATGCCGCTGATTTCGCCGGCGCACTGGCAGTGACCGATGCGCGGATCTTGCTTTTCCCCGTGCGCTCGCTCGCTGGACTCTTCGCATGGGTGACTTGTCCGGCCGCGCTCGACCGTTTGCGTCGCGATGCGCAGCTGGCTACAGAGAAGTTTGCGATCCCGAAAGACATTCCAGAGTTGAAAAATAACGCAGCTCTAATTTCGTCCAGTTGTGAGCTACTAGTCCAGGATCGGAACATGGTCTTGGAAGAATTCGACTTTACGGCGCAGGAGTGTCAGGGATTAAAAGAGCTTGTTGATGAACTGTCTAGGCAGTTAAGCCTCGACCGTTTAAAAACGCGGCTTGCGGTCATTTCCGACGACATGTTCACGCATTTCGTAAAGAACGCCACCGAGGTCAATGCCCGTATCGCGCTGGATTATAAAACCAAAACAGTCAGCAACGGCGCGTTGTTTTATGTCGAAACCCTCCCGCCGGAAACAGTTTTCTACTCTCTTTTGATCGCTGACAACTCAAAAGGCAAACGAGACAAAGATGTCAAACCTGTTGTGTCAGCGATGCAGAACGATCAGGAGGTCGTGAGCTACGTCGGCAATTTACTTAAAACGTCTCCGATTCTGCAGATCGGCGGCGAGGCCTCTACCGGTAAAGGTATTTGCCAAGTGACAATGTGTGGAGGTGGAAAATGACAACCGCGGCAGAAAATACAATTACCACTCCGGAACAACGCCGGGCTCAGGCTGCGTGGGCCGCGACAAAAGGTATGAGCGGTGATCCGGCCAAAGATTTCTCCTCACTGTGCAAGCAAACGACCGCCCGGATACTCAATTCCGGTTTGCTTCCGACGCTGGCTTTTCTGGACGCCAAGGGCAAAGACGCCGATGCGAACAAACCGGGGCCTTCCGGTCAGTCGTGTAAATGCAGGGACGCTTTGACAAACTGGCTGGCGTCGTTTGCTGGCTCTCCGTCAGGAGGCGTCAAGGAGCTGTTGAATCATCTGATGACTAGCGACGGCATGGTTCTGCGCCGTGCACAGGCGGAAGCCTTGGCCTATCTCGAATGGCTGGCCCGGTTTGCCGAAGGTCGTGCCGGAGCGGAAGGCGGTGAGAAATGAGCCGGCCAACCGAGACAAAGAATTCGGATATGAAACGCCCGGTGTTGTCCGGAGTCAGTAAATTGATAGACGGTAACGGCTCAACCTGTCATCCCGGTCTGTGGCTCGATAAATTTGCACGACCTCCGCTCAAGCAAGAAGACAAAACAAAGAAGCCGGTTCAATATCAAGAAATCAAACAGATTTGTGATTTGAATGCCACCGCTGCGTGGATAAACAGCAAGCCAGGCGATGGTGCAATGCTTTTAAAGGAACTCTTCGAACGTCGCAATAAATCATTAAGAGAGCTTGGAGCTAACCAATATACGTTTAGTGCCAAAACGATAGGCCCGTTCACGCTCCACTTGGCTCGGGCATCCGCGCTGGAGAACGCCGGCATTTGTCTGCATCCGGTTTACGGTTTTGCCTACATCCCGGGCACGGCGCTTAAAGGCATGGCGCATGCCTTTGCCTGTGAAGTGTGGCTGCCAGTGCAACCCGACAAGCAAAAAGCGTGTAAGCAGATCTGTGAAATCTTCGGTTGGGCGTCTTCCATGCCGTGGATGAGCGCATTGGCAAAAAAGTATCCTGTGAAAGCGCCTGCTGGCGAGTCTATTGGCGACATTGTCTTTCACGATGCGTGGCCGCTTGCCTGGCCGAAGCTAATCTGTGACATCGTCAACAATCATCATCCGGACTATTATGCCGGTAAGACCGGGAAGGACGGGCAGCCTATGCCTCCTGGTGATTGGGAGAATCCGAATCCGGTTTATTTTCTGGCGGTCGCGCCGGGGACGGAATTCGATTTTCCATTGTCCTTGCGTCCTGCAGCGGCACTGAAGAATACGCGGACTGGGGAAGAATCGTCGGAGGCCTTGCCCGAGCTGGCCGCGCAATGGCTCCTGGGTGCGCTCGTGCACCGCGGCGCAGGGGCCAAGACCAATGTCGGTTACGGGCGGTTTGATTTACAAAAGCCGTCAGCGAGCTTCCCCGAACTGAAAGACGTTGTGCAGCAAACCTGGGAAAAAGCTACGGATATCCAGAACCCCGACGCGCCTTTCCGGGAACAGATCTTCACACTCGAACTCGTCACCCCGGCCTTTTTGGCTGGCGCTGGTCAAGAGGCCGACGACTGCGACCTGCGTCCCGCCACCTTGCGCGGACATCTGCGTTGGTGGTGGCGCACCATGCACGCTGGTTATCTCGACGCCGCCACGCTTAAAAGCCTCGAAGATGCCATCTGGGGCAGCTCGGAGGAAGGCGGGGCGATTGATATTCGGTTATCGCGTTTGGTTGATTTACCAGCGGTATTGCCTGTACCCGGCAAAGTTATCGGAAAAAACAGGCAAGATCAGGATGTGCTTCGCCCCGATGCTGATTTCATACAAAAGAACGGTCTTGATAGGCCGGAATCTTCTTCAGCTAAAGTTACGCAAGGTTGTCTTTATCTATCCTACGGTATGGATGAAATGCCAGCAGGAAGAATGCGAGAGAGAAAAAGACGACAGTGCCTTTTGCCAGGGTTACGTTGGGAGGTAACGATCACGGCTCGGAATGGTTTTTATCATAAGCTTGCCGCCGGGTCTGATGAGAAACCTTTGATTATTCCACCGGGAACAGTTTTAAAAGAAGCAAGCAGTGCATTGTGGCTCTTGTGCCATTTCGGAGCTCTGGGCTCAAAGGGGCGTCACGGTTTTGGCTCATTATCGGATAGCGAGGAAGGTTCGCTGGAGAGCGTCAAACAGTCTGCACATGACTTTCGGGCATATTGTGGCATGAAGAGGCAACTTGCCTGCTTATCGTCTACGCCTTCGATTGATTTGATGCTGCCTCCTATCCAGATCGACACATTCTGGACGAATTACTGGTTTGTTCTAGATCAGTTAGGCTTCAGCATTCAGGATTTTGCGCAAGCTAAAGGGCATAAACGCACTTGGATCAAGGAAGCCTTGGGGCTTCCACGCAAGATCGGTGTTTCAGACAATGATGGCACACGAGACAAGGTATACCGTACAGAGTGGGACGCGAGAGCGCGACAAAAAGTGGTCTGGTTAGGACAGAAGCATGATTTTATAGATAAAAGGGATGCGGAGCATATGCGTCATGCATCTCCGGTTTGTATCAACATAAGACGTAATCTCCAAGGACATGTCATCCATATCACGGCATTCCCGTCTCCATTCCTGCCGACGTTGGCCACAAGTCAGAAGCTGTTGGCCGATTTTTTGAAGCATTTGGAAGATAATCTGAAGAAGCGTGTTAATGACCACAAGGATAAAGGACAGAATTCGCCATATCCTTCCTCCGGACAGGTTACGCCTCAGGTTGTTTTGCCAAAGGCGGGGGAATCGGTTCAGGCGGTCTTGTTGGAAATGCGGACCAAAAAAGGCGGGTGGAGAGCGCAGCACGCGGCGACAAAGATAGAAGGTCCAGTCCAGAATTCAGCAGATGTTCCGGCCGACAAGAAAGTCGGAGACCAGTTGCGAATGATCGTTGCCTTGGTAAGTGGTCGGGAGATCGCATTTCGTTATCCCACTCCCGCCGATGAGGCGCGCGCCTCGAAGAAGCGGCGTTAAGTTGTTGTGCTGGCTGAAATATACTGCGTCCTGCATGGGCGCGTGGATTGAAACACTAGCATGCTTGTCGCATTGTATGAAAAATGCGCGTTGTACCCTTTGTGGAGGTAAGTCGCTTGAAAAAGAAAGGAAGGTTTTGATGCCCCCATCCCCCAAACCCCAGATCCTCGAAGTCTGGGGAGAGTTTGCATGTTTCTCTCGTCCTGAAATGAAAGTGGAACGGTTCAGTTACCC
>JAAXVU010000063.1 GCA_013335325.1 Candidatus Omnitrophota bacterium
CTTTCGCTGAAGGTCTGCGCAGTTCCCTGCGGGAGCACCCGGATATTATCGTCGTCGGTGAATTGCGGGACCTTGACAGCATCTCCCTGGCGGTGAGGGCCGCGGAGACGGGCCATCTGGTCCTGGGCACCTTGCACAGCGGCAGCGCGGTACAGGCTATCACCCGCCTGACCGATGTCTTTGACTCCAGTCGTCAGCCGCAGATCAGAGTCCAGCTTTCCCAATCACTGCAGGCGGTGATGAGCCAGCGTTTGTTCAAGCGTCGGGACAAGCCGGGTATGGCCGTGGCCACGGAGGTCATGATCGCTACGCTCGCCATGCGTACCCTCATCCGTGAGAACCGCATCCAGGAAATGCGTGGCTTTATAGAGACCGGGGTCCGCGAGCAAATGCACTCTTTAAGACAAAGCGTGGAAGAGCGGATCCGCGCCGGCATCCTGGACGAACAATGCCTGGCCGGCCTGGATGAAAGTCCTGTCCATGAGCTCAAAGATTCCGAGATGAAGATGCGTAGATGACCCGCAGCTAACAAGACAGGGTGAACGAGAGGTGTCCGGATTTAACTTTGTCCCTCCAACATCCCAATTTTGCAGGGATCCCCTCGTGACATGATAAGTTGCGAGGGTCTTATGTTTTTAATGCCTACAATTATGAAAAGGGGAATGATTATGGTGCAAGTAAGCAGGAAGAGTCTTCTCACCGCAGTGATCTCTCCCAATGGGGCAGTGTCCAAAGTTGTGGTGCAGGAAGTAACCATGGAGCCGGGCGCAAAGGCTCCGCCGCATTTGCATCCTTGCCCAACGATGGGGGTTGTTACTGAAGGAGCTATCTCTTTTCAGACCGAAGGGCAGCCGGTATCTTGTCTTCAGACCGGGGATGCTTTTTACGAGCCCCCAAATGTAAGGGTCTACAAATTCGATAATGATGGAAACGTGCCAGCCAAATTTGTGGTGTTTTATCTTTTAGGTCAATACGAGACGGATACGGTGCATATTTTGAAGACTTAAGTGAAGCATGGCCCTGTGCTGGGCCAGGCATACCTGTTTGTAAGCCGGTGACTGAATTCGTCCCGCAGTGGACCCTGTAGAACGAGAAAGACCTTTGGCCCGCAAGCCGCAGGGCTTTTTTATTGCTTTACGCGTGCTGGTGGATGGCGATAATTAAGTGCGCGCACTGTCATGCTGCGAAATATAACCAGGTAAACCGGGATATCTAGATGGATAATGAGAACGAAGAAATTAAGCTCGAAGATTTGGGATATAAGGCGTTCTTTGAGCTCAATAGAACGGCATTAGGCGTGTCCGATCAGGCAGTGGGAAGGATTATTGCTGAATACAAAGAGGTCTACAGGGTCAGAAGTGTAAGGGGTGAATATCTGGCGAGGATAACCGGAAAACAGATGTTTAATGCTGCCAAAAGAGAAGATTATCCGGCGGTGGGAGACTGGGTCGCGATAACGGAACTTGATCAGGAGACTGCGACGATCCGCCAGATCTTTCCCAGAATGACAATTCTTAGGAGGAAGCGCGCCGGCAAACAAGACGTTCAGGTGATAGCCGCGAATGTGGATGTGGCTTTTATTATCGGCTCGGTGGATCGGGATTATAATCTCAATCGTTTTGAAAGGTATTGTGTTTTGGCAAAGGAAGGAGGCGTTAAGCCGGTTATTGTTTTAAATAAGATCGATTTGATCCCGGAGGCCGAGAGGATATCCAAGATGAATGAAATAAAGGACAGGTTCAATGATCCGGATATTCTCTTAACGAGCGCAGTGATGGAACAGGGACTAGATATATTGATGAATTACATCGTCAAGGGGAACACATATTGCTTTCTTGGTTCATCGGGGGCAGGAAAGTCGTCGTTGATCAACAAGCTGCTGGGAAGCGATGTTATTAAGACAACAGAAATAAGCGATCATGCCGTCAGGGGAAAACATACTACTACTGCGCGGGAGCTTTACCTGATCAGAAACGGCGGCATCGTAATTGATAATCCGGGGATGAGAGAGGTGGGGATCGCAGATGCCGGTGAAGGGATTAAAGAGGTCTTTGCAGAGATCGCAGTCTTGTCACAACAATGCAAATTTGTTGATTGCACACATACACATGAACCCGGCTGTGCTGTCCTGGCTTCAATCAGAGAGGAGAAGCTGGATGAGGAAAAGTATGCGAATTACAGGAAGCTGGAGAAAGAAAATGCATATTACCGGATGACGGATCTGGAGAAAAGAAGAAAAGATCGTGCCTTTGGGAAGTTTGTAAAGCATACATTAAAACAATTGAAAGAACTCGAGCCTTAAATAGAGAAGGATCCTGGCGGTTGAGCAAGTAACTGGCGGAGCTTGCCGCGGCCCCTCTTTATAGCCTTTTATCAGCCTTGACGACCTTGTCAGGGGTTTTCTTGTTTCTAGGCGGGATCGCCAGGGCCTGCCCCGCCTGTTATACCGCAGTACAATTGATTCATTGTAGATCCCTCCTAAGATATTCTTCTGTGGATGCAAATAATAAATACATAGAAAGCCATGGTTTTGAGACGAAAGGGACAGGGCGGAGCTGTCTGTCCTTTTTGATACTTGGCCGGAGGCGCTGGTGTGAAGAGCATGGTGGCAATTATTGATTCATTCTTTGTGCGCTTGTACATGCAATTGTTTGGTAAACAGTTGGCGGCAAGACGTTTGCTTGCGGAATCACCGTTACGCTCAGAATTGTTCAGTATTGGCCAGATGCAGCAGCATGGTACAACGTTGGCGGGTTTGCATAAAGTCACCAAGGAACGCGCCTCCCAATTACTTCTGACCAGGCTTATTGAGAATGAAAATGTTCTGCTTCTAACACATGACTTGCTGAGTGCGGCTGTTCAGGCGAAGCGCTTGATCACGCCGGCCGGGGAATGGCTGCTCGATAACTTTTATTTGATAGAAGAACAGGTTCGCACGGCCAAACGGCATTTACCGAAGAGTTATCATCGGGAACTCCCGCTGCTGATCAATGGTCCATCTGCGGGCCTGCCACGTGTTTATGACATTGCCCTGGAGATGATCGCGCATGGTGATGGACGGGTCGACCCGGAGATCCTGAGCAGTTTTATGGTGGCTTATCAGAAAGTCACGGTCTTAAATCTGGGCGAATTGTGGGCCATCCCGATCATGTTGCGCTTTGCCCTGATCGAAAATATCCGACGGGCGGCCACGCGGGTTTCTTCTGTCAGGACCGATCAGGATTTGGCCGATTCCTGGGCGGATCAGATGGTCCACATTGTCGAGACGGACCCCAAGAGTTTGATCCTGGTGGTCGCAGACATGGCCCGCTCCAGGCCGCCGATGTCGAGTGCGTTTGTTGCCGAGTTGACCCGCCGCTTGCAGGGGCAGAGCCCCTCGCTGGCCCTGCCGCTGACCTGGATCAAGCAATGGCTTTCTGAAGCGGAGCTGACGATAGAGCAGCTGGTGAGTCTGGGCAATCAGGACCAGGCGGCCAATCAGGTCTCGATCAGCAATAGCATCGGCAGTCTGCGTTTGCTGGGCGCGATGGACTGGCGTGAATTTGTCGAAACGATGAGTGTGGTAGAACGGGTACTGAGTAAAGATCCCGGCGGAACTTATAGCCGGATGGACTTTGCGGCCCGGGATCGGTACAGGCATGTTATTGAGAATATCGCGAAGAACAGCGAGCTCACTGAAGGCGAGGTAGCGCAGAAGGCAATTCAATTGGCCGGAGAGGCTGCCGGAAAAGTCGGTGCCTATTATCGCACGGCCCACGTCGGCTTCTATTTAATTGATAAGGGGCTTTCCTCGCTTGAGCAAGCGGCTCGGGTGCGTTTTTCCGCCTTCGACCTTTTGTCTAAAGCCGCTAAACTGCATTCGTTGCTTTTGTATCTGGGTTCTATTGCGTTGATCACAATTCTTTTGGCCGGCGTTCTGTTGGTCAGCCCCTACATCAAGAATATTCCTCATGAAGAAGTAATTATTCTCAGTGTGTTCTTGATCGTCGCCGTTAGTCAACTGGTGCTGGAGCTGGTCAACGGTCTCGCGATGTCAATTGTCCAGCCGCATTCCTTGCCGCGGATGGACTTTTCGCATGGGATCCCGGCGGAATTTCTGACCTTAACGGTTGTTCCGACCATGCTCACCAGCCCGGGGAATATTGAAAGTCTTATCGAGGCGTTGGAGGTCAGGTTCCTGGGGAATCGCGATGAGCACATATATTTTGGTTTATTAACTGATTTTCTGGATGCGCATCAGGAGACATTGCCCGAGGACGCATCTCTGCTCAGGCTGGCCCGGGAGAAAGTGGAAGCGCTGAACGCAAAATATAAGAACGGAGGCGAGGATGTTTTCTTTTTGTTTCACCGCCCGCGTCGCTGGAATCCGCAAGAGAAGATCTGGATGGGTTACGAACGTAAGCGGGGCAAGCTGGCGGACCTGAACTCGCTTTTGCGTGGAGAACCGAGGGACAGCTTTTCACTAATCGTCGGTGATATTGCGGTCTTGAAGAATGTAAAGTACATCATCACGCTGGATACTGATACGCAGTTGCCGCGGGATTCAGCCCGGAAACTGGTAGAAACCATGGCGCACCCTTTGAATCAGGCCCTTTATGACGAACATAAACAAGGGATTACTGCGGGGTATGGCATTCTTCAGCCGCGGGTGAGCATGAGCCTGCCCGGTGCGAATCGTTCCTATTATGCGCGCCTGTACGGAGGCGAGCCGGGAATTGATCCGTATACTCGTATGGTTTCCGATGTTTACCAGGACGTATTTGGGGAAGGTTCATTCATAGGCAAGGGCATCTATGATCTGGACGTGTTCGAGCGGACGTTCAAAGGGCGTTTCTCCGACGGCAAGATCCTGAGCCACGACCTTTGGGAAGGTTGCTACGCCCGTTCCGGGCTTTTGAATGATGTGGAGTTGTATGAAGAACACCCTTTTCGCTACAGTACGGACGTCAAGCGGCGGCACCGCTGGATCCGGGGCGATTGGCAATTATTGGGATGGTTGTGGTCGAGGGTTCCGGCGTCCGATGGCAAGATGCAGAAAAATACCCTGTCCATATTATCACAATGGAAGCTGTTTGATAATTTACGGCGCAGCCTGGTTCCGGTGGCGTTAATGTTGCTGTTATTGACGGGCTGGACGATCTTGTCTTCAGCCTGGTTTTGGACGTGCGTGGTCATGGGGATAGTCTTTCTCCCGCCGCTGACCATTTCGGTTTTAGATGCGTTTCACAAGTCGAAAGATGTAGGCTTAGGCCAGCATTTAAAGACTGCCATGCATTCTTCAGGCTGGCGCTTTGCTCAAAGAGCGTTTACATTTGCCTGCCTGCCTTATGAAGCATTCTTTTGTCTCGATGCGATCCTGCGCACCACGGTCAGGATGCTGATAACCCATAGAAAGCTTCTGGAGTGGAATTTGTTCACGGATCAGGATGTGCGCCGTGCGGACCTGGTCAGTTCGTTCCGCCAAATGTGGATCGCGCCGGCGACAGCGACCGGCGTGTTCTTGTATTTGACGGCAACAGACCCCTTAGCCTTAGGCATAGCCGGCCCGATCTTATTATTATGGGCGGCGTCACCAGCGATAGCATGGTGGATCAGCCGTCCGTTGATGCGGCCAGAGGTAAAGCTGGAGCCTGATCAGGTATTGTTTCTGCGAAAACTGGCGCGCAAAACCTGGGGGTTCTTTGAGGCCTTTGTCGGACCCGAAGACCATTGGTTGCCTCCCGATAACTATCAGGAAAATCGTAACGTAAAGATCGCCCACCGAACATCGCCAACCAATATCGGCCTGGCCCTCCTGGCCAATTTGTCGGCGTATGATTTCGGCTACATTACGGCGGGCGCGCTGCTCGAGCGCACCCGGAATACCTTTCGCACGATGGACAGTTTGAAACGGTACCGGGGGCATTTCTATAATTGGTATGACACGCAGTCTTTGCAGCCGCTTCTTCCCGTTTACATATCCACGGTGGATAGCGGAAACCTGGCAGGGTTTCTTTTGACCTTACGGCCGGGGTTATTGGCACTTGCTGATGGAGATATTCTGGGAGCGCGATCTTTCGAGGGGCTAAGAGACACGCTTTCGGTCCTGATGGATGCGATCAAAGATGTCAATTTGCGTTCGATCGGTCATGCGCAGAAAGACTTGGAGGCGATCTGTGAAATACAGTCGCCCACGCTTGAGCAGGCGCGCCGCTGTTTTGAGCAGCTGATACAGCGCGTCGAAGAGCTTATCGGAAAACTTTCTATTACCAACGAGATGGTGGCGGTTGAGTGGGCGCATGCTTTGGTTCGGCAATGCCGCGATGCGCTTAACGATCTAAATTATCTTGTTCCCCGAGAGCTCGTGAGTATGGCAGGCATTCCGACGTTGCGGGAGCTGGCCAAGGTTGAGGGTGAAGTGGGGGGCCGCGCGCATAAACGGCTTATGGAAATTGAGCACCTTGCCCGGCAATCCAGCGATCTCGCCCGGATGGACTACAGTTTCCTGTATGACCCAAAACGTCAGTTGTTGTCGGTGGGATATCACCTGGAAGTGCAGAAATTAGACGCGAGTTTCTATGATCTTTTGGCATCGGAGGCGAGATTGTGTTATTTCACAACGATCGCGCAGGGGCAAGTGCCTCAAGAAAGCTGGTTCGCCCTTGGGCGGTTGCTGACGAGCGCTGGCGGGAAGCCGATCCTTTTATCCTGGAGCGGTTCGATGTTTGAATATTTGATGCCCAGTTTAGTGATGCCGACTTATGAGAACACATTGCTGGAACAGACGTGCCGGTCAGTGGTGGAAAGGCAGGTCGAATATGGACAGCAGCGTGGTGTGGCTTGGGGCATGTCGGAGTCCGCTTACAATGCCGTCGATGTTAATTATAACTACCAGTACCGCGCTTTTGGGGTGCCCGGGTTGGGATTCAAACGCGGTCTGGCGGAGGACCTGGTCGTTGCGCCGTATGCCTCCGCACTGGCGTTGATGGTGTCGCCTGAGCAGGCATGTCTCAATCTGCAGCGGCTGGAGTCTGAAGGGGTGATGGGCAAATACGGTTTGTACGAAGCTGTGGATCATACTCCCTCACGTCAACGGCCCGGGAAATCTAGCACAGTGATCCGTTCTTTCCTGGCACATCACCAGGGCATGAGTCTGCTTTCCTTGACATGCCTCTTGCTAGATCATCCCATGCAAAAGCGCTTCAAGTCGGACCCGCTTTTTCAGGCGACCATGCTGTTGCTGCAGGAGAGAATTCCCAAGAGCACCCAGTTTCATGTGCATACACATGAACTCTCCGATATACGTACACTGTCCAGTGAAGCGCAAACGCCGATCCGCGTACTGAAAAGTCCGCATACTGCCATTCCGGAAGTCCAGTTACTGTCTAACGGCAGATATCACGTCGTGGTGACAAATGCGGGCGGCGGATACAGCCGCTGGAAGGACATCGCCGTCACCCGTTGGCGGGAAGATACCACCTGTGATAACTGGGGGATGTTTTGTTATATCCGCGATATGGGGACCGGAAAGTTTTGGTCGACGGCCTACCAGCCGACGCTGCAGCGGCCGGAGAGTTATGAAGCGATCTTTTCCGAAGGGCGCGCGGAGTTCCGCCGGCGCGATTACGGTTTAGATACGCATACGGAGATCGTGGTTTCACCGGAAGACGATATCGAATTGCGGCGGGTACGCATTACCAACCGTTCCTACGCAAGACGCGTGATAGATGTTACCAGTTTTGCGGAAGTGGTACTGGCCCCTCAGGCAGCAGATGCTTTGCATCCGATGTTCGGAAATCTATTTGTCCAGACGGAGATTATCAAGAAACAGCAGGCTATTATTTGTTCCCGGCGTCCTCGTTCCGTGGGAGAACAGGTGCCGTGGATGTTCCATTTAATGGCCGTGCATGGAGCCGATATCCAGAAGGTTTCTTATGAAACGGATCGCATGCAGTTCATTGGACGAGGCCACAGTGTTGCCGAGCCTTATGCGATGAACAAGGCGACCGCACTTTCGGGAAGCCAGGGTTCGGTCCTGGATCCGGCGGTGGCGGTCCGCAGTCAGATCGCCCTCGAGCCGGGGCAGGCGGTCACCATCGATATGGTTTCCGGCATTGGAGAAACTCGTGATAAGGCTTTGTCTCTGGTCGAGAAATATCAGGACCGGCGGATCGCAGATCGTGTCTTCGAGTTGTCCTGGACGCACAGTCAGGTGGTTTTAAGACAGATCAACGCCACCGAGGCGGATGCTCAACTGTATAGTCACCTGGCCAGTTCCGTCATCTATGCCAATTCTTTTCTGCGCGCTGAGCCTGGCGTTCTTTTGCAGAATCGTCGCGGGCAAAGCGGTTTATGGGGCAATGCCATTTCGGGGGACCTTCCGATCGTGGTCTTGCAGATCGGAGATCCCGCTCATATCGAATTGGCCCGCCAGATGGTGCAGGCCCACGCGTATTGGCGATTAAAAGGCCTGGCGGTCGATCTGGTGATCTGGAATGAAGCTCTCTCGGGTTATCAGCAATTACTTCAGGAACAAATTCTGGGATTGATAAGCGCGAGCGAACAGGGGAAATTGTCCAGAAACTCCGGCGAGATCTTTGTTCGGCCGGCTGAGCACATATCCACCGAAGAGCGTATCCTGCTGCAATCGGTGGCCCGGGCCATTATTTCGGACCGCCGGGGAACGTTGACAGGACAGATCAACCGTCGTTTCCACGTTGAAGTGCCGGTCGCGCGATTGGCCTCGGCCAAAACGTATCAGCCCGAGCCCGCACCTGCCAGTACGGCTAAGAATGATCTGGTGTTCTTTAATGGGCTGGGCGGGTTTTCACCTGACGGGCGTGAATACGTCATCAAACTTGCGTCGGGTCAAGTGACGCCAATGCCCTGGGTGAATGTGTTGGCCAACGCGCATTTTGGCACCGTTGTTTCTGAGAATGGCCTGGCATATACGTGGAGCGAGAACGCCCATGAATTTCGCCTGACACCCTGGAACAATGATCCGGTGAGCGATCTGACCGGGGAGGCTTTTTATCTGCGGGATGAAGAGACCGGGCATTTCTGGTCTCCCTCGCCCATGCCTCGCCGGTCAAATGAGCCTTACGTCTGCCGGCATGGATTCGGTTACAGTGTCTTCGAGCATGATGAGGGAGGTATCCATTCGGAATTATGGGTCTATGTGGCGGTGGACGCGGCGGTCAAGTTTTCCGTTCTTAAGATACGGAACACGTCTGGACGTTTCCGCCGGATCTCTGCCACGGGTTATGTGGAATGGGTTTTGGGAGACATGCGGTCGAAAACAGCGATGCATGTTAGTACCGAGGCGGACCATCTTAACGGCGCGATCTATGCGCGCAATCCGTACAATACGGAATTTACAGAAAGAGTGGCCTTCTTTTCTGTGGATGACCTGACCAGAACGATCAGCGCAGACCGGGCGGAGTTTATCGGGCGCAACGGGTCCATTCAGAATCCAGCCGCATTATTAAGGGCACATCTTTCGGGCAAGGTGGGAGCGGCTTTGGATCCTTGTGCCGCGATCCAGGTCCAGTTTGATCTATCCGACGGAGAAGAACGGGAAGTCGTGTTTGCCTTAGGCGTGGGCCGGGGCTTGGAAGAGGCCCGTGATCTGGTGCGGCGCTTCTGTGGAGCGCAAGAAGCGCGGAATGCTTTGGAAGCCGTCTGGAAATACTGGACGCGGACTCTGGGCGCGGTACAAGTCGAGACGCCCGACAATGCGCTTAACGTGCTGACCAACGGGTGGCTGATCTATCAAACCCTGGCGTGCCGACTGTGGGCGCGTAGCGGGTATTGTCAATCCGGAGGTGCCTTCGGCTTCCGGGATCAGCTGCAGGATGTGATGGCTCTGATCCATAGCGAGCCGTGCCTTATGCGCGAGCATTTACTTTTATGTGCGGCCCATCAATTTGCCGAAGGAGATGTGCAGCACTGGTGGCATCCGCCGTCGGGAAGGGGGTTACGCACGCATTGTTCGGATGATAGTCTCTGGTTGGCACTGGCCACCTGCCATTACGTTCTCAGCACGGGCGACACTGGGATATTGGATGACTTGACGCCGTTCCTGCAGGGCCGATTACTGAATGCGAAAGAGGATTCTTATAACGATTTGCCCAGTCAGTCGTCAGAGAAGGTTACTTTATATGAGCATTGTAAGCGCGCTATTGTCCGGGGGCTTAACAGCGGGGAACATGGCTTGCCTTTGATGGGTTCTTGTGACTGGAACGACGGGATGAATCTTGTCGGCCAACAGGGCAAGGGTGAAAGTGTTTGGCTGGCATTCTTTCTTTACGAAGTGCTTATGCAGTTTGCCAGGATCGCCGAGCGTCGGGGAGATCCGGCTTTTGTTGGCACCTGCCAAGTCCAGGCGCTTAAGTTGCGGCAGAACATTGAAAAGGATGGTTGGGATGGGCAATGGTACAGGCGTGCGTATTTTGACGACGGGACGCCTCTTGGTTCAGCTAGCAACCCGGAATGTCAGATCGACTCCATTGCCCAAAGTTGGGCGGTTCTTTCCGGGGCGGGCGATCCTCAGCGGATGCGCCTGGCTATGGAGGCGCTCAGTCAGCGCCTTGTCCGGAGAGACAGCCGGATCGTCCAGCTCCTTGATCCGCCCTTTGACAAGTCGAGTCTGAATCCCGGCTACATCAAGGGTTATGTCCCCGGCGTGAGGGAGAATGGCGGGCAATATACTCATGCGGCCATCTGGGCGGCCATGGCATTCGCCCGATTGGGAGACAGTCAACATGCCTGGGAGATCTGGAGCATGATCAATCCTGTCAATCACGCAAAGTCTCCGGCGGATATTAAGAGATATATGGTGGAGCCTTATGTGGTCGCAGCTGATGTGTACGCCGTTTCGCCTCATATCGGTCGGGGCGGGTGGACGTGGTATACCGGATCTGCGGGCTGGATGTATCGGTTAGTCCTGGAATCTCTCTTGGGGTTGAAGCTCAACGTCGATAGGCTGACGATAGAGCCGTGCATTCCCGCAGACTGGGAAGCATTCAAAATACACTACCGGTATCGGGAGTCTGTTTATCATATCGATGTTGTACGCCTGCCTATCGGCAACGATCAGGAGCTCGTAACAGTGGATGGCATTAAACAAGAGAACGGGATCATTTCACTTGTTGACGACCATCGCGAGCATCAGGTTGAAGTGCGGTTCCGGGCAGTGGCATCTGCGTAACAGAGGCCGGTATCGGATCCCGATCGATCCGGTAGTAAGTGACACACTGGCAACAGCCTGAATAG
>JAAXVU010000064.1 GCA_013335325.1 Candidatus Omnitrophota bacterium
GGTTCCGGGATACAGGCAAGGCATGACCTGCAAGGCCGCTATCCAACTATCTTCGTTGTTATTGATCTCATTAAGCTGCGCTTCCTGCGCCGGCCTGCCCAGGCAGCACCAACCGGCTTGTGCTGGAACACTCAAGTTAGATCCTGGCGAATCCAGACAGATCGTTGAAGTCCTGCCTTCTGGCAAAGCCATTTTCCAGGCCACTTTGACAGCCTGGAGCTATGAAAAAGGGACTTGGCGTCGCGTCTGCGGGCCTTGGTCAGCCGTTGTCGGGCGTAATGGATTTGCGCCGTTAGCTGCTAAAAAGGAAGGCGACGGCATGACGCCATCCGGTAGCTATTCGATCGGCCTGGCCTTTGGCAAGACGCCTAGTCTTAACACCGGGTTGATTTACCGCCAAGTCACGGAGGAAGATGTCTGGGTAGATGACAGTGCTTCATCCCAATACAACCAATGGGTGAGAAAGCCCATACAAGCTACCTCCTTCGAAGTGATGCGCCGTCCCGACGGACTGTATGATCCCGGGGCTGTTATAGAATACAACACACATCCGGTAGTGGCCGGCCGGGGCAGTGCCATATTCATACATGTCTGGCGCGATAGCGGACGCAAGCCGACTGCCGGTTGCGTGGCCCTGGAACGGACGCGATTATCGCATCTTTTGGCCTGGCTTAATGCCTATAGGCATCCGGTAATTGTTTTGGGCCAGGCTGACAATGTCTTAATAGTTAAATAATCCTCCAGCACGATTTATTGATATTTCTGAGGATAACGTTAATATTACCGACTACATGACCAAAAAACCTCTCAACCTGATAGATTCTGAACTAGATCGCTCCCGGCTTTTTCGACATTTGCCCAAATTCAAGTCACTGTTTTGCGATTGTGCTCCAGCAGAGAACATCCTACGTTTTCGAGGACTTCGGGAAGGGATGGAATGGACCATCCTGACCTTGACACTTATTCGCAAGGAAGAGGACTTCCTGTGGGGCTCGGCCAAGGATCTGCTGGAATGTGCGATCAAACAGGCATCGTTTCGCCTGCGAGGCGTATACACTTTCGATCTCCTTACTTTTGATTTCCAGCACGAGACCAAAACCTTTAATTACAACGAACTGTCCGAAATATTAGTTAACTCGTCTCAGCGGATCAAGCCCGGTGAACAAATTTTGATCCGCTATTCAACCTGTTTTGGACTTTTGCAAAAGATGGTCGACGAGCCCTGGGGTAAGGTCGCCTTCCGCTCAGCGGTGGAGGTGTTTCGCGACAAGCCCGGACTGCTCTATACACTGGTCAAGCGGATGCTAAAGCCTGCGGAATTCACACATGGGCCTGTCATTGCACTGTTAAATGACCTCAGCGCAAGTCCGCTTTATTATCCGCATGATGAGAATCAAAATATTTTCTTGCAGAAGCTGATCAGAGAGCAAAGCCAGAACGCCATCGAATTTCCACCTGAGGTATTCGTTCAGGATATTAACGGCTTAAAAGAAATTATTGCGGGCACAGCCAACTAGACGCGGCCTTTTAAGTGGCATAGACAGCATCAAACGCGACAAACAACTTGTTTTATGTCGCCGGAGAGCGTAATTTATATACCAAGATACTTGTCACTCTGGCCGATGAGTTCGATCTAATCGAAAGGGACCAAAATTATGCCGGATAATGCAGAAGTTATGAAGCAGATGGACGAGGCGGCCGGAGCCGCTGAAGCGGAATTCTACCAGCATTGCAAGGAGTGGAAGGCTGACGACGTGGTGACCTGGTGGTCAAAGTGGTATTTGAAGGCAGGCCACAAACGCCTGGGAAGAATTCTAGTTGCCAAAGGCCGTAAGCCTAAAGAATAAATGTCATCATTATTGTCCCGTCCTCATATGTATGGTCGCAGGGGATAAGCAAATAGGCGATGCCTTCAGGAGACTCTTGCATGAAACTCCCAGGACGGAGCTTTCTTCGTAATCTCTTAATAATCTTTTCACTTATCTCTTTATCTGTATTTCTCGGACTTCGTATGTCTGCGCACGTCAGAGACGCAGCGCCGGCAATTAAACGTTTTATCTCTCTTAAAGGCGATTACGACCGGTTGCGTCGGTACGCTCTGCCCGCCCAAATCGCCTCGGACCTAAAGAATATTCTTCCGCCTGACTCCTGCCTGGAGACATCATTCCCTAAGGATGAAGTCAGCTTTGAGGCTATTTTATTTAAATATTATCTTTATCCTCTCAAGGTCTCTGACCAATGGCCCAATCTTTATAACCGCACATCACACAGTTGCCGGTCACATTATTATCTTGATCTGCACAGGATCTCGAGTTCGGCCGGCCCATCTGGTAAGCCTTATGTGGACGTTCTAGGCGCCAAAATTTTTGCTTTAGATGAATCCAGCAGCTTTCTTAGCAGGAAACCACAGCCGTATCCACATAACAGAATACTTATCGGATTTATCATCTTCCATGTTTGGATGCTTATTACAGGGTTACTTATTTGGAGGCACGCCACCGTACGCTCTGATCTGGTGGGAATACCCGGAATCTTCTCAGCCTCATATCTATTAGGTTTCGTTGCTATCACCATGTCACTTTGGCTGTCTTTACTGGCCGGATGCGATCTCCGCACAGGAATGGTAATAACGTTTTTTGGACTCACTACTGTGATGGGCTTGCTTACATGGCATCCATGGATGCGAGCCCCTGTCAAGAAAACGACAGCGCCGGCTGATAGCCAGAAATTACCACTGCTCGTGAAGCCAAGACGGTTGGCTTTCAAAAAGATCGCAACGGCAGAACTGCTACTGTCCGTTGCGCTGACCATCTTAGTATTTTTTCTCTTTTTTTATATTATTAGCATACCGGTCAATGTGTGGGATGAAATGCATATCTGGCTTCTAAAGTCCAAGATGTTTTATATCGACCAGACCATCTCTTTTGATTATACCGTCGAGACCAATAACTATTATCCGATATTATGGCCATTGAACATTGCCGCTCAATACTGTTTTATTGGCGGCATGTACGATGAAGTGGCCAAATGGACCTCCGCAATTGTTTTTGTGGCTTTTGTCGGTATGTTCTGCGGGGTAGCCAGATCGGTTGGGATGGATCGCAGGTGGGGATGGGCAGCTGTAGGCATCTATCTGGCAGGGTTTCCGCACTGGACGATCTTTACGGCTTTAACTGAAAACATTTATCTTGCCCTTGTATGCATGTCTTTCTTCTTTGGATTGCATTATTTCTTTCAACAGAACAAAAAGTGTAAAGGCTTGTTAATTATTTCTTTGCTGGGTGTCAGTGCGGTCAAGTTCGAGGGTGCCCTTTTGGCCCTTTTTCTGGTGCTGGCTTTTGTACTCTCCGGCCGGGGCAGGAATACCGATGAGATGACTGGCGAGCTACGCCGCAGCATACCTTTAATAGCCTGCCTAGCCCTGCCGATCTGTTGGCAGCTGTGGCTCCAGTATCGAAGGATTCCATTCTCTATCTATCATTTTCAAACAGGATTATCGATGGAGAACCTGCGACTTTCCCTTGGCATGGCAAAAACTTTTATGTTAACACCAGGCAATTTGGCCGTTCTGTCTCTTGTCATTCTGCCTTTGCTGCTACTGTCTATAAGAAAAGCCTGGCCCCGTACAGAAAAGTTTCTACTGATCTTCTGTATTTTTTTGATTTGCTTTAGCTTTGCAGCCGGATTGTGCTGGTCGACCAAAGAACTTGTGCTTTATTACCCGGAAGTATTTACGCGTCTTTTATCTAGGGCAACACCATTCATAGTATTACTATGGGTTAGCCGTATTTCCAAAATATGGGAATCGAGCACTCCAATAAAGATACAAACCAGCCTGCCCAGCTGAGAAATATTACGCGCTATTTTGGGGAGATATGATGCGACCTTTACGGATACTCTTTGTTCTATTTATAACCTTTCTGGTTCTCTTGCTTTCCCGATATTATTTTTTTGGATACTTAGACTGGGACTTGGCTTTCTTTAACCAGGCCTCCTGGCAATTAGTTCACGGCGAACAATTCGTATCTTTGGTTGGCATCAACTATTTCGGTGACCATTCCTATTTCATTCATTTCTTGATATTGCCCTTCTATTATTTGTTTCCAACTCCAGTGACTCTGATCATATTAAAACTGGTTGCGTTCTTTGTTGCGGCATATTTTATTTATAAGGCAGCCGATGAAAGACTCGGCAAAGGCCCAGCACTTGGCGTCATGTTGCTTTATTTGTTCCTGCCAGGAAATCTATTCGCCCTTTGTTATGAATTCAACCCGGAAGCCTTTGCGCCGCCATTCCTGGTACTGATGTTCCTGGCATTACATAATAAGAATGTACGGCTTATGCTGCTCTGGGCCATACCTCTGATATTAATTAAAGAGAACATGTTACTAGTCGCTGCAGGCTTTGGCATTCGGGCTATTTTCATATCGCAACGAAGCGAACGTATTTTGTGCATCATTTTCACTTTGGCTTGCCTGGCGGTATTTGGTTATTTCACTACTGTCTTGATACCGTCATTTCGCGGACTCGAACATCATGCCTTTACGGTACGTTATGCATGGATGGGGAATAGCATGCAGGATATATTATTAAAGCCTTTTACAGCTCCACATACCTTCCTGCGCATACTGTTTTCCTCATTGAACGTAGCCTATTTTATGCATCTTTTCAGCTACTTGTTGATCCCTGCGCTATTTTCTCCCTTAGCCATTGTCACTATGTTGCCATTATTGTTGCAGCACATGCTGTCTGGCAGCATACCCGAGCATCTGATATTCTTTCATTACGTGCCAGCTATGGCGCCGTTTATTGTCTTCGCATTTATTGAGACCTTAGCCAAGTTAAGTAAGCACGACAAATTGGCCCGATACGTACCAGTACTCGTTCTTGGCCTGCTTATAGCAGCGCTTCCAGTGCTTTATAGTTACCGTACAGCCATGCTGCAAAGATGGCCAATTATGAACCCATATCAGTCTGCAAAAGTGTGGAAACTAATCAACACCATACCGTCTGATACGCCAGTGTTATCTACCTTTCGTTTCCTGGCGCCGCTTTCCAGTCGCAAGGAAATTTATTCTTTTCATATGCTATTCTCTGATAAATTTCACAAACAGGATAATATGCAGCAAAGCGAGTTGAACACAAATCAAGCCTTTGTATTGCCGCAACGGGTCAGTTACGCACTGCTTGATCTGGACGACCCTTGGTATGTTGCAGCTATGCGAGTACACAAAAGTGGAGAGATAGAGCGAATTGAAGCATTCTTTCAGGATCCATCCTGGCAGGTTATAAAGAGTGCCGGTAATGTCGTTCTTATACAACGTATCGCGCCCGTCGAAAAGAATTCATACACCAAGTAACAATTTTATATACTATAAGCTAAGAAAAAGATAACAGTATGCGAACTTCTGAATTCACTAATGAACCAGTAATTACCTGGGACGACAATGGCGCTCCGCGTTCTGTCCGCTTCGATGACAAATATTTCTGTCAGGAGAACGGTTACGATGAGGCCATCTACGTATGCTGTAATCTCAATGCTTTGGAGGCGCGTTTTAAGGCTTTACCTGTCGAAAGCCCTGGAACATTTACAATTGTGGAGACCGGTTTCGGCACCGGGCTAGATTTCTGTTGTGCCAGACAAGTCTGGGAGGCCAATGCTCCGCCTTCATGGATCATGCATTTCATTTCACTGGAGCGTTATCCTCTTTCCGCGGAGCAGCTAGGCCGGGCCTTGGGTCATTGGACGCAATTGGCACAATTTGCCAACGAACTGGCAGCTGCTTACATACCTAAGGCAACCGGCAGCCAGGATCTATTCTTTAAGGATGGACACGTTCATTTGACAATAATCTTTGATGATGTTATCGCGGCCTTGGAGAAAATACTGCAAGACCGATTGGCTGGAGCGGGCGCGGATGCTTTATTTTTGGATGGGTTTGCTCCGTCCAAGAATCCCGCCATGTGGACGCCGGAGGTCTTCCGGCTGTTGGCGGCGCTCAGCCGGCCGGGAACAACTTTATCTACGTTTACGGTGGCTGGTTTCGTGCGTCGCGGGCTGGAAGCACAGGGCTTCTCGCTTATCAAGAAACCGGGACACGGCAAAAAGAGTGAGCTGTTAACGGGGATCTTCAGTGATCGAAAGAGTTAATCAGGCCGTCCGAAGGGCTTACCGACAGGCGACTATTTGTTTTTAAATTCCGCAGCAAGTTTCTGCACAATATCTTTGGCGTCGCCAAAGATCATCAGGGTGTTATCGTTATAAAAAAGTTCATTATCTATACCAGCAAAGCCGGCTGCCATTGAACGCTTGATCACAAAGACAGTCTTAGCCCGGAAAGTCTCTATGATAGGCATGCCGTAGATGGGGGAGGATTTGTCATTAAGCGCTGCCGGATTTACTGTGTCATTGGCCCCGATCACAATACAAACATCGACGGTGTCCATTATCGGGTTTATGTGTTCCATCTCGACCAGTTGGTCATATGGTATGTTCGCCTCCGCCAAGAGCACGTTCATATGCCCGGGCATTCTTCCGGCAACCGGATGTATGGCGTAACGCACTTCGGCGCCATTTTTCTCCAGCTCCTGGCTAAGTTCGCGTACTGCATGCTGGGCCTGGGCCACGGCCAGTCCGTAACCCGGAGCCACCACCACTGAATGCGCAGCCTCCAGGATCAGCGCGGCATCTTCTACGCTGGCAGAATGTACTTCCTTCTTTACCCCGACCCCGGATTTCTTCTTGGCCGCACCAAAACCACCAAACAGAACATTGGTCAGCGAACGATTCATCGCCTTGCACATAATGACCGACAGTATTATCCCGTTGGCACCAACCAGCGCACCCACCACGATAAGGAGCGTATTATTGATGACGAACCCGGTCGTGCAAGCCACAACTCCGGAGTAACTGTTCAATACCGATATTACGACCGGCATGTCGGCCCCGCCGATGGGTATTACCAACAGTATGCCGAAGATAAAAGACAAAGTCAGAAAAATATAAAAAAAGTCGATCCTAGCTGGTTGCAGTAAAAACAGAACACCGGAAAGAAGAATGCCGCCCGCTAGAAGCAGGTTGACTATCTGCTGCCACGGGAACAGGATCGGCCGGCCGGGTATGCGTTCGCTTAACTTGCCCCAGGCAATGAGAGAACCGGTAAAGGTCAATCCGCCGATCACTATCGACAGAAAAAGCATAAAGGCTTCGACGCTTCCGATAACAAAGACCGGCTGATGTTGTAGCTTGAGATAATGGACCCAATCGACGCAGACGCTGCCCAGAGCCCCGCAGCCGTGCAGAAGCGCCACCATCTCGGGCATCTGGGTCATGGCGGCTTTGACCGCCACAAAAGCCCCCAAAGCACTGCCGATGACAAGCCCCAGCAATATCCATTGGTAGCCGATCATGTGATGTCCGGCCAGAGTAGCGATAACCGCAAGCAACATACCCAAAGCCGACAATTGGTTGCCTCGACGGGCACTAACCGGAGAGGCCAGCAACTTCAGGCCAAAAGCGAAGAGTACCGAAGCGACAATGTAGGTCAGCTGCACCAAAAAGGATAGGTTCATTTCACGGGATCCTTCTTTTTAAACATTTTGAGCATACGTTCAGTAACCAGATATCCACCTACGACGTTGAAGGCAGCCAGAGCCACTGCCGATGTCCCGAGTACAATACTAAACGGGCTGTCCGCTTCAGCACCGGCAGCAATAAGCGCGCCTACGATGATGATCCCGCAGATCGCGTTAGCCTCCGACATAAGCGGGGTATGGAGAAGTGGCGGCACCTTACTGATTAGCGCAAATCCTAAGAATACCGACAGGGCCAGGATAAACAGTTGATAGGGCAGAACAGTTAGCTGTTGTTCCATATAGATTCCTCAGGCTTGCGGGAGCAGTTTGGGGTTAACGATCCGTCCGCCGTGCGTGACCAGACAGCCTTTAATGATTTCGTCATCAAGTTTAAGCGCGAAAGCGTTCTTGTCCTTGCTCCAGAAGTGTTCGATAAAGTTTACAAAATTGGCAGCCAGCATGTCGCTGGCGTTGACGGCAACACGGCCCGGCAGGTTCCCAAGCCCAATAAGGGTAACACCGTTCACATCAATTTCGCGGTTGAGCTCCACACCTTCCACGTTCCCGCCGGTCTCAACAGCCAGGTCCACCACGATACTTCCGGGCTGCATACCAGAAAGCATTGCACGAGTCACTATGATCGGCGCTTGTCGTCCGAACACCTGGGCGGTCGTGATAACAATATCTGATTGAGCGCAAACCTTGGCCATTGCGTCTCGCTGTAGGGCAAGTTGTTCCGGTGTCAGGGCCTTGGCGTAACCGTCCTTGGTCTGTCCGGTCTCTCCCAAGTCGACCTCGACGAACTTGGCCCCCAGAGATTGAACCTGTTCTTTTACCACCGGGCGGGTATCAAAAGCTTCCACGCGCGCTCCTAGGCGCTTGGCCGTGGCGATAGCCTGCAGACCAGCCACGCCTACGCCGATAACGAATACCCGCGCCTGCGATATCGTGCCCGCGGGAGTAGTCATCATCGGTAGTATTTTGGAGAGCCGCTCGGCGGCGATCACGACCGCCACATAGCCGGACAAGTTGGCCTGGGAACTTAAGGCGTCCATTTTCTGCGCAATGGTGGTGCGGGGGATCATTTCCAGGCTTATCGCCGAGACACCCCGGCTGGCCAAGGTACTGATGAGATCTTTCTCATTGAAAGGATCCAGAAAACTTAAATGAATAACACCGCTTTTCATAATGGCGATGTCTTCGGCAGCGGGCTTGCGAACGCGTAGCAGTATGTCTGACTGAGAAAGGATCGATCCTCGTGCGACCAGTTTGGCGCCAGCACGAACAAAAAGCTCATCCGCAACATGGATACCGGCCCCGGATCCGGGCTCCAGCATCACGGCAGCCCCTTTCTTTACCAGACGGCTGACAGCTTGCGGCGTAAGCGGGATGCGTCTTTCCAAATCACTATTATCTGTAATGGCGCCAATGATCATCGCAGCTCCTTGCTTTTCTGTAGAACTTTGGCATTCAAAGAAAGCTATACACGTATCGGTAGAATAACAAAAAGCAGGCCCTGCCGGTACAGGTGTTTCTGGAGTGAGAATACCGTATAGTTGTGAAACAGTCGGTTAACAAATGAATCGCGCGGAAAAACCAGCTGTCCACCGAAGAATACGGCATCTGGATACTTGGCGGCGATCCCGATCGCTATCTTTTCGCTTTCTTCAACCACGTCGACACCGACTGCATGGTGCCCTTCCGCGTAGAAACCCTGCGATTGCATGTAGAGAACGTAGCGTTCGATATCTTCCTGCGACTTGGCCTGTAAATGGTGCAATTCCGCCTCGCCTTTAAAATTACCAGCGTCAATGATGCCGACCTGCACAAACACGAAGTTACGAAAAGTACCCTTGAAGAAACGGATTACGTTCATCAGTGTGTGGAGCCCCATGCCGTTAAAGCCGCTGACGAATACTACCGCAGTCTTGCCCTTGAGATCGTATGGCGGAGGTACCGATGGACGGGCTTGCAGCATTTCCTGGGATACAGCGGTAGTTAAAGTATTTAGTCTCTTGAGAAGTAGAGCTGTCTTAAAGTAATGCTGCTTGGTGCCTATGGCCAAGAGAATTAACGCGCCAGTGACAGCCAGCGTCATCCAGCCGCCATCATTGAACTTGATGATCACGGTGGAGATCAGAATGAATGCGCTCAATACCAGCCCAGCGCCGTTAACGGCCACTTTTCGCTTCCAGGAACGATGGCGCCGGCGTTCGTTCCACCAGTGACGGACCATGCCCATCTGGGAAAGCACAAAGGTGATGAATACGTTGATAGCATAAAGAACGACAAGTAATTGAACGGAACCTTTGGTCAGCAACAGCAGGATAATGGCAGATATACCCATGATAAGCACACCGTTCTGCGATACCAAACGGTCGCTTATGGCGGAGAAACGTGTTGGGAACCAGCGGTCGAGAGCCATATTGGACAGCACCTTGGGGCCGCCCAAGAAACCTGTTTGCGCTGCCACAAAGAGTAGCGCCGCTTCCGCAAAAAGTGTGAGCAGGACAAAAGTCCCGGCCCAAGGTTTGGACCAGTGGGCAGTAGTGTTCTCAATAAGCACCGCATTAAGGGTTTTACCTTCCACCAACGAAACATTAAAGAGCAGGTAACCTAGCATCAACCCCATAACCACTACCGATAGCGAAATGGCCATATAAGCCATAGTTTTCTTGGCGGTGCGGACTCTAGGTTCGCGCAAAATGGTCACGGCGTTACTAATAGCCTCTATTCCAGTATAGGTTCCCGCTCCCATACTGTACGCCCGCAATATAAGAAAGATAATGCCGAATGCGCCGAGTTGATTAATGGTGGAAGTGGTATCGGTCTGCAATCCCGTGACTATGCTGGGGAAGGATGGAACATGTGTGAGAAGAGTATAAATAATAATAAAGGCATGAGTCAGGATGAACAGAATAAATATAGGCACCAGCGGAAGCACAGATTCCTTGACGCCTCGGAGATTCATAAGTATTAAGAGTATTAAAATAAAAACGGCAAAAGGGACTTTGAGGATAGCGAAATCGACCGGCACCAGACTGAAAATGGCGTCAGCCCCGCTGGCAATAGAGACGGTGATGGTCAATACATAGTCGATCAAAAGCGCGCAACCTGCAACCATGCCGGCCGTAGGTGAAAGGAGCTTGCTGGCGACCAGATATCCGCCCCCTCCAGAAGGGAACAGCTCTATCAGCTGGGAATAACTGGCGCTAATAACCAAGATCGTCCCGACCGTCAAAAGACCTACTATAAGACTCAGATGAGTATGGGATCCAAGGGCCAAAAATGATTCTTGCGGACCATAACATGAAGAGGAAAGACCGTCTGCGCCCAATCCGACCCAGGCAAAGAAGGCTATCAAGGAAAGGTGATGGAACAGTCCGCGATCCTGTAAATCACGTGACCGTCCGATCAAGATGTTCTTGAGATCTCTAAAAGTAAAAGGTTTCTTTTCTTCCATAGTAACTATAAAAAAAGACGTCCTTTAGACGTCGAATGTGGATTAAATAGTATCACCCTTTGTTTACAGTGTCAAACCCGGTTCACATTTATATCCTAGACTGCCCACTATGATTTCCCGACTGGCTTGTCTTGACACTGCAATACAGTAATAGTATAGTCACCCATAGAAATTAATAAG
>JAAXVU010000191.1 GCA_013335325.1 Candidatus Omnitrophota bacterium
ACGCCCCGGCGGATCTCCTCGTTACCCGACTCGATGCCGTACGCCAGCCAGCGCACGCCGGCCCGGCGCAATTCCCGCAAAAGTTCGGCGTTGACCGTGTCGATACGCGCGTAAGCCCAAATGTTGATAGTCTCGCCCAGCCCGCCGGCGGACAACAGTTCCAGCACCGCCCGCGTGCCTTTGTTGTTGATGGCAAAAAGCTCGTCCATCATCTTGAAATTCGTCACTCCCCGCCCGAGCAGCGCGCGGATGTCGGCCTCTACCAGCCGCGGCTCCCGCTGCGCATACTCTGAGCGGTAGAAATCCTTGATGCAGCAGAACTCGCAGCTGAACGGACACGAGACGCTGGAGAACGTGGCGCCGTAAAATTTGTCCGGACGGCCCCAGGCGTGCCAGTTATGCGCCCGGTACCGCTCCACCGGCAGCAGGTTCCAGTTGACCGCCCCTGCCTCGTTGGGACGAAAAGGCAGGTACGTGAAGACTTCGACCGGTATGTGTAACGACTGCTCCACCCGGGCTTTCAGGCCCTCCGCCACCTCAGTCTGCTGTATATGCGCAGACGGATGGGACCCCGTGGCAAAGATGATCGCCCGCTCGGCGGATTCGGCTTGCAAACGCGGGACCAGCTCCTCCGGTCCCAGGTTCTCCGCCTCCATGTCCACCACTCTGGCGCCGGGGATCTGGTTGGCGTACAAGGCCAGCCACACCGGCGGCTCTATCGCCGATAAACTGATGACATTGCCGTACTGCTTCTTCTTGGCGTTGGGTTTGATCAGGACTACGCTCATCAAATATTGGCGTACTGGTTACGCTTAAGGATCTGATAGGCCTTAACCAGCTCCCGGATCCCCATCGAAAGTGAAACATCCGGCCGGAAACCGGCCTTCTCGATCTTGTCGTTCGAAACAATATAATCGCGCTTGTCCGGGTCCTCGCCGACCGCTGCCTCGACGAAATAAAAATCCGGCACGTGCTTCTTTATCTCCTCGCAGAGTTCCATCTTGTTCAGATTGGCATCGCTAAGCCCTACGTTATAAGGCTCGTTCTTCATGCGGTCGAAATTGTTGAGCGCATGCATGAAAGCCTTGGCCACGTCACGGACATGGATAAAATTACGCTTGAACTGCGCCTCGAAAAGGACGATGAAGCGGTCATAAACCGCGCGGTACACAAAGTCGTTGACCAGAAGGTCCAGACGCATGCGCGGGCTGGCACCGAAGGCGGTGGCCAGGCGCAGGGTAATGCCGTGTCCGCTGTCTAGCACGACCTTTTCCGCATCACACTTCAGCCGCCCATATATCGAGATCGGACGCAAAGGCGTCGCCTCGGTGCAATGCTTGCCCTTCTCACCTATACCGTATCCGCTGTTTGTAGTGGGAAAAATGATCCGCTGATCACGCCCGGAGAGCTCCGCGATCGATTGGACTGCATCTACCAGGATAGTCTGCGCTCCGACGGGGTCCTTGGCGCACAATGGAGCGCCAGTTAGACAGGCGAGCGGGAATATGGCGTCGGACCCTTTGACCAGCTTCTCCAGGAGCTTCTTGTCGCGGGTGTCGCCACGCACAAACGTGAATCTTTCGTCATGGCACAGATCCAGCAAAGGTGTCTGGCCGTACATGCAATTATCCAATACCGTCACCGCGTGACCTTCCTGCAAAAGACGCGGCACCATGACCGACCCTAAATAGCCGGCCCCACCTGTAATGAGTATCTTCATATTAATCCTTTTTTATGATAATTAATTAAGAGATTATATTCGCCCTTCCGACTTATTTCAACGAACATTATGCCGTATTCGCCGGCCTAATCCCGCCAAGCACCCCATAAACAGGGCCACAAATAGAGGCGCTATTGGCAAGGCATAGCGCATATCAATAAAGAATAAAGAATATAAGCCTGAAAAACAGGCAATAAACCAGAAAGCAAATAACCATACAGCCAGATTCTTATCCTCTTGTGCCCTATCTTTCCGGAAAAACCATCCCACAATATAAAATAGCGCATAGACTACGCCAATAAGACTCAATAACGCCCAAGTAAAACACAGCGTATAGATCAGCGAAAATCGTGAATATAAATGGGCCAGCCAGGCCGGATATTGGACAAAATACAGACGGTTCTCCCAAAAGAGCATCTTGCTGGACTCAACCAGCATGAAAAAGGTCTGCTGGAAAGGATGCTGGGCCATCAGCTTAAACGCATTGGAAATGAAGAATTTTGCCTTCTCTGCCGGTGGCATATTAGCCGCGTCCAGATTAACCTGGATCTGCTCAACTATATGATCGGACATCACATAGGTCCAGAATACGCATTCTTGTCCGTAATACTTTTCGCAAAGCCCGAGTCGCGGCACGGATAACAGCGCCTGGGCCACGCGCGCCCGGTTCATAGGTTGAAGACGACGTACAGTATTGCCATACAAGGCAAAGTCCCCACGATCAGTAACTTCATACTGTCCGTTATAATGCCAGTTGAGCCATTTATAACCATTCACCGCGGCCCCCATCAGTCCCAATACCAGCCCAAGAGACAATAGAACACGGCCCAACCGTCCCCACTGGAACTTGAACGCAAAGTACAATATCGTCAGATAGAAAGGAACCATGAAAAGGACCATAACCGTGGCAGCGATCGCCTTGACCATGGTCAGCAGAAAGAACAGAACCGCCAGCGCCAACGAGCACCCGGCCACATCTCCCCAGGCCTTCCTTTCCAGCACGCTGCGCCACAAGTTGACTGAGATCACCACGATCCAGACCACCCAAGGATAGGCCGCCGCCTCCGACCACATCCACAAGGTAGAATTGAGCAACGCCGGCGAGATCCCCAGGTATAAGGCCGCCAACCCCGCCAGACCTCGGCCGGCACCCAGCATACGCGTCAGTCGGTACACACCTAACATCGTCACTGCTAGCAAGAATAACAAGAAACACTTGGAAAAAATGTGATAGGGGAC
>JAAXVU010000065.1 GCA_013335325.1 Candidatus Omnitrophota bacterium
ATGTAAATATTCTGCGAAGGACGCACGATCAACGTCTGCTTCTGGCAGAGTTTAGCGACATCGTAGAAAGGCTGCAATATTGGCGGACCGATACGCCCCTGCAAACGGGCGGTAATTTTACGATCCAAACCTGAAAGCAACCCGCCCAACAGCGGAGCGAGCACAATAAAGGCTAATCCTGTCCATCCGGACATCTTAAAGGCCTCCTACCACAAACATTAGAACAACCAGCATTATCGATATCATCACACCCAGACGCATCAGACGCGCCTCAGGGAAGTAATCTTCCATATAATAATTACTCATGGTCGCCTCCCGGGCCCCGCCCAGAGAGCCGATAAACTGCTGCCCGGCGGCACCTGTGTTAGCCCCAGCCAAATAAGGCTTGGCCAGACGCCGACCGTGACTGCGCTCCACCAGAAACGCCACCGGGAACATTCCCACCATGCCCAGCATAAGCCCCATGATCACAATATTACCTGCCCCCAGGGAAACTGTGTGGGCATAAAGCGCCTGGATATAAGGCTCGATCATATGCTGGGCCACCGGGGCAAAGAACGCGCAGATCAAAACTGTCAGTGCGGTTAATGTCCAAAGTGGTATCCACTGGTCGCGAGAGACCTGACCCTCGACGTTTTCATACTCCTTGTTAACAACGATGACTTTACCTATCCATTTTACCCAGAAAAACAATGTCGCCGAGCTTCCATATATAAGGAAAATGGCTACCAACGGATTATAGTCTACGATTGCGCGCAACACCGCCCATTTGCTTATCAACATCCCGAACGGAGCCAGGAACATACCAGCAATACCCACCCGTAACATGGCGGCCAAAGCCGGCATACGGTGCACCAGGCCTTCCATGTCGCCGATCTGACGACTGCCGGTGGCATGTTCGATCGTGCCCACGCAAAGGAAGAGCAAGCCTTTGGAGATCGCGTGGAAAATGATCAGCAGTATCCCCGCCCAAACCGCCTCGTAAGTCCCCATGCCAGCGCACAGGATGATAAGCCCCAGGTTGGCAATGGTGGAATAGGCCAGGACCTTCTTGGCATCGTTCTGACTAATACAAATAAAAGAGCCTACCAGAAAAGTTATTATGCCGACCATGGCTACCACAAAACCCAAGGCCGTACCTTCAAGCGTTGAGGCAAAACGCAACACAATATACACGCCAGCCTTGACCATCGTGCTGGAATGCAGCAAGGCCGAAACCGGTGTCGGGGCCACCATCGCGCCCACCAGCCAGGAAGAGAACGGCAACTGGGCCGACTTGGTCATGCCGGCAAAGCTGATCAGAGCTACCGGAACCAATACCAGCATCTTGGGCATTAACAGCATCTGATTAAGCTCGATCGTCTTTACCGAATTATAAAGGTAAACGATGCCGAGCAGAAAAGCCAATCCTCCCAACAAGTTCCAGCGCAAGGCCCAAAAAGCGTTCTTGACCGACTGCTCATCGCCCTTGTATCTAATGAGAAGGAACGAACACACTGTCGTGACTTCCCAGAAGAAGAAAAGCCACATCAAGTTATTAGAGAAGCATATACCGAACATGGCGGATAAAAAGAGGAAGATCAGTCCGAAGAATAAGGGCCGACGGTCTGGAACTTCATGATGGTGATGATGAAAGTCATTCATGTACCCTACGGCAAAAACCGCGATCAGGGTACCTATTACACCCACGATCAAGCCCATGATGACCGAGAAAAGGTCCACAAACAGGTTAAACTCGGCGTGGGCCTGGTGTCCAGGGCCAAAATGGAACCACAAAAGCGTTACCGTCTGCAGGACCAGGAAGGCCCCCACCCACATATCGCGCTGTTTGGCGGCCAGCCACAGCAAATATGCGGCGATAGCACACTCCGCGACCAACATGACCGGCTCAACCCAGCCAAAATGCGCCGGTATAAAGCTCGGCGCCCCGCCAGCATGAAGCGCCAGCAGACCACAAGAAGCTGCTATCAGCACAACTGAAGCTGGATGGACTATATAAGGGAAAAGTGCGTTCTTGCGATTGGCGGCCACAATAACGGCAACGGCCAAGGGAAACAGGATCAGGAAAGTCAAAAGTTGCTGTGCCATAAACCAGGTCGTTTAATGTTTTCTAGGGAGTTAAATTTTTTTCATTATACTTAGTGATCGAAAAAAAGAAAGAATATTTCCTGCTAATATTTTTTAAGCCGTTTTTCGAAACCAGGCCACAAACACTTCCTTGGCCCGCCAACTGCCCACAACTCAAACCAGCCGCTTCAACTGGCTGATCCGCTCTATCATAATTTCCGGCCCGGCGTCCTCCACTTCCCGACGAGTACAAGACCCGGTAGGTATGCCGACCGTATGCACCCTGGCCCGCCGGCCGCAGAGGATATCCACGGACATATCGCCCACGTAGACCGCTTCTTTGGGCCTGACCCGGGTGGATCGCAGTATTTTATGTATCATGTCCGGGTAAGGCTTGGCCCGCTTCACAGCGTCGCCACAAATAACCAGGTCAAAAAAATGATCGATCTTTAGCGCGCGTAAGATTATATGACAGAAAACAGTCGGACGATTACTCGCAATGGCCAGAACATAACCCTGCTTCTTTAAATAGGGCAAAAGACTTTTTACTCCCGGTAGAAGCCGGATATTCCGGCGCAAGCGCTTGTCGTGATGGGAGCGAAATATGGCCAGCGCCTCGGCCGCCCTTTCCGGCTCAATGAAAGACCGAACCAGCGTATCCACTCCCCAGCCGACCGCGCGTTTGACCGTGCGCAACGACTTCGGCTCGCGGCCCATCTTGCGCATCATAAAATTGATGCTGTCGGCGATGGCGCCGTAGGCGTCCACCAGGGTGCCGTCCAGATCGAAAATGACCAGCTTGATCCCGCTATACTTGGTGGGCAGCGCCATCGTCGATCACCGGGTTAACGACCCCGCCGGAAACGATGATCTTGATCGCTTCCTCTACCGAAGTCTTTAAAGGTATGAGTTCATCTTCGGCCACAATGGCCACGAAACCGGTCAAGGGATTGGGGACCGACGGGATCAATACGTTGCACATTTTCTTGCCGGCTATCGCGCTGATCTGCGGAGCAGCCTCGTTAGTCAGGAAGCCAACCACATAGACGCCCTTGCGCGGCCACTCGATCATGACCACCTGCTGAAAACTGCCCTGCTCATCCCTGAAAAGGAACTTGGCGATCTCCTTGAACGCCGGATACATGGTGCCGGCTACCGGGACTTTCAATAATAATGACTCGCCCCAGCGATGCGCCGCCCGGCCGAAATAATTGGCCACCAGGAAGCCGCAAAAAAGGATCAGGGTCAGCAAGACTATGATCCCCAGACCCCAGAAATAAAAGTCATAATGTTCCAGAAAGAACGGACGCAGGTACTTGCCGAACAGACCCTCGGCGAAGTTCAAGATCCATATCGAGACGTAGATGGTAAGTACGATCGGCAGGAAGACCGCCAGGCCGGAAAAGAAGTATTTCTTAAGACGACGCGACATAACAGCCCCTGGTCAGTGAAAAATATACCTGGCGAACGAATAGGCTATTGCGGAGATCACCGCTGCAGACGGGATCGTGATGATCCAGGCCCAGACGATACGACCGGCCACGCCCCATTTGACCGCGCTCAGGCGGCGGCGTGATCCTACCCCCATGATGGCACCGGTTATAGTATGAGTCGTACTAACCGGAACCCCCATTGCCGAAGCCATAAAAAGTGTTACTGCCGCACCAGATTCCGCGCAAAAACCATCCACCGGCTTCAACTTGGCTATTTTCTGCCCCATGGTCTTTACAATGCGCCACCCTCCGAACATTGTGCCGCAAGCTATAGCCAAATAACATATTATCGCAACCCACTTGGGGACATAGAAATGGTCGATCAGCTTTGCGGAAAATAATAGGCTGGCGATAATGCCCATGGTCTTTTGGGCATCATTGCCGCCATGTCCCATGCTATAAAGAGCAGCGGATAGAAGCTGGCCTTTGCGAAAAACGTGATCCACCTTCAACGGGGCACTCCTGCGAAATACCCAGTACACAATCGTGCCGAACAGCAGGCCCAGCAATAAGCCCACGAGCGGTGATACGAATATAAATACCACTGTCTTGCTGATGCCGCCCCAAACCAGCCCCACCGGACCGACTTTGATCAAAGCTGCACCAATCAGGCCGCCTATCAATGCATGAGAAGAACTTGTCGGCAATCCCAAATACCATGTGATGATATTCCAGCCGCAAGCACCCATCAGCGTCCCGAATATTACCGAATTATCGATAACCGCGATATCGATTATGCCTTTACCGATAGTCTTCGCAACATGGTCGCCGAAAAGAAAAAACGCTATAAAATTGAAACCCGCCGCCCACATGACCGCATAGCGTGGAGACAGCACCCTAGTGGAGACCACAGTGGCAATAGAATTGGCAGAATCGTGAAAACCGTTCAGAAAGTCAAACAATAGGGCCAGCAAGATAAGAAATAATATCTCCGGAGGTATATGCATATGGTCATGCCTGCTTGAGCATAATTGATTCAATCACATGCGCGGCATCTTCGCAGATATCCACCACGGTCTCCGCGTCCTCGTAAATCTCTTTCCACTTGATGACCGCGATCGGATCCTTCTCGTTCTCGAACAAAGACATCAAGGCCGAATCCCTCAGAGAATCGGAAATGTTTTCCAGACGGCTGACCTCGACACAGGCGCTCATTACCACTTGGTAGTTCTTCATATCGTTCATGCCCTTAACAGCACACGACAACTTACGTACGGCTTCTTCGATGACCAGGGAGAACTCAATCAGATTCTTGCGGATATCGGTGATCTTATAGGTATTCAGCCGGTTGGAAATGGTGTTCATCATGTCAATGACGTCGTCCAGGGATTTGGTCAGATTATGGATATCTTCCCGGTCGAAGGGCGTGATGAACGACTTGTTCAGCTGGGAAATGACGGCGCCGGCGGATTCATCGGCCTTGGTCTCAATCTCCTGGATCTTGCGCAAGTAGAACTGGTCGACCGAACCTTTCTCTATGGCCTTCTTGAGGCAATCCGCGCCTTCGCAAAGGCAGTCGGCCTGCTTTTCGAATAGTTCGAAGAAATTAAAGTCCTTGGGGAATAAGCGGTTTAACATACCCTCTCCTTCAGTGTTAAGGTAGGCTTCGATCCGTCTTGGGCTGATCCCAGACCGCCATAATATACATTAAGGCCGCCGGCTTGTCCAAAATTTTCCGGTATTAGTCGCGCGCAGCGGTCAGGACCACCAGGCCGACAACCGCCATCAGCGGGCCGACCACCCCGCGGAATACCATCTTGATGAACAGCCAATCCTTTATAGTAAAGGTAATCCCCATCACGATCAGCACTGCTCCGACCAGATATAAAACCATTCTTTTCCAAGGCATACATTCCTCCACTTGAGACCCAAACCTGAACATCCACTAACCGCACCAGCCCGCCAGCCACTTTATGCCGGGCTATACTTCTCCATCTCTGGGCACCGCTTTCCAGCGCTTGTGCATCCAGGACCACTGCTCCGGGTAGGCGCGGGCCAGATCTTCGACAATTTTGGTAACTGCGGCGGTCCCGGCGATCAAGGCCTCCCGTTCGGAGACCCCTTTTTCCAGCGCTATCTCCGGGCTAAGCGTGATCCGAAACCGACCTGAGCCTTCCGGCAAAGCATGGGCAAAAAACAAAGGCGCCCCGGTCTTCCGGGCGAACATTACCGGCCCGGTCGCGGTAGCCGCTTTGCGCCCGAAAAAGTCCACGAAGACCCGGCCGGTTCCGCCATAATTCTGGTCCACCGGCATGAACACCAGCTCGCCTTTCTCCAAAGCCTGCAGGCACTCGACCACGCACTGCCGGACCGGTACGCTGTAAATAATGTTCAGGCCACAAATACGCTTGGCATCCCGGAATTTCTTGTACAGGAAACCATTGCGCGGCGGGCGCATGACAACGTTCACCTTGTATCCCAAGTCAATAAACTTGTACAGCATCCAGGAAAAAGGACCAAAATGAGCGACGGAGATAACCGCACCGCGACCTTTCTGCAATGCGGAATCCAGGCTCTCCTTACCATCCAGGGAAAAAATACGGGTTGCCAGGCCGGGACGAAATGCGGAACAGGCGTGACCGACCAGGCCGGACATGAGGTTTTTTGCAGAGGCCTCGGCAATGCGCATCTTCTCCTCCTCTGCCATACCGGAGCCGAACGCCACGCTCAAGCTTTCCCGAGACACCTTGCGCAGCTTTCTGCCGGCCAGAATGTAAAAAAGCGACATGCCGAAACGCCCGAAAGCACAAAAAGCACTCGGCGGCAAAATACGCGCCAAGACCGTCAGCAGCCCAAAAGACACGGCGCCAGCCGCATATTGCAAAGAACGCATCCCTCCTGGCTTTGACACTAGTTGATCCCCAAGATCTTTTTTACCTGCCTGAGCAAGGCCATGGAATTGATCGGCTTGGTGACATGCCCGACGGCACCCGCCTCCAGCTCTGCCTGGACGTCTTCCTCCGAGTCTTTGGCAGTCAGAAACAAGACCGGTATATCCCGGGTTACCGGATCAGCCTTCAGGCGCTTGCAGACCTCCCGGCCTTTTATTCCGGGCATAAGTACATCCAAAATGACCAGGTCGGGCTTCTTAGCCACTGCCTCTACCAAGCCTTCTTCTCCGGTAAAAGCCGATATGACTTCGAAACCATACGAGGCAAATATGGACTTCAGCATCGTATGCAGCATCTTTTCATCGTCAATGACCAGTATCTTCTTGATCTCGCTCATTTCTTTCTCCTCCTTACAGAAATCCATGCCCAGCCTATAACAAAAGACAGTATACCGATGCAACAGAGCAAAGTAAAAACATCTCCATATTTTGTATAGAACGATAATTTTCCGGAGCCCGCCAGACGTACGACCTTCACACCCTCCACCAGGACCCGCTTTCCGCCAGCATCGGCGATGCAGGTCCCAACCCGCCCGTCATCGGCCACGGCACAGCTTTCGCCGGTATTAGTTGAGCGCACCAATGGCCGCCCATTCTCCGCGGCCCGGAAGAGCGCGTTCTCCAGATGCATCCGTTGCTGGCCGGAATCCCTAAACCAGGAGTCGTTGGTCATGTTGACCAGAAAATCCGCTCCCTTGGCCGCATCCCGCCGGGCCAGGCCAGCGATCGTGTCCTCAAAACAGATCAGCACGGAAAAATGGGCGCCGTTAGGCAGCGAAAAGATGACATCTTCGCCGCCCGGCGTGAAATCATCGATAGGCACCAGTGAGGCCAGGAACGGAAACTCTTTTCGGAACGGCACATATTCCCCGAATAAAACCAGGTGCCGCTTGCTGTAGACTGGTCCGACCTCTCCCTCCGGCGATATCAGCAGCGCCGAATTGTAATAACTTTCTCCCTGGCGGGTGACGGCGCCAACCAAAAGTGACACGCGGTGTTCGCGGGCGAAGGCCTTGACTTCATCGAAAAGCTCCGGCAAGTCCCAATAGAAATGCGGGAAAGACGTCTCCGGCCAGATTATCAGGTCGGGCTTTGCCTCAAGCGCGCTAAGGCTCATCTCCAAAAGTTTGTGCACTACCCCGGGTTTAGACGACGCGGTCCACATTTCGCCCAAGGAGACATTCGGCTGAACCAAGGCCAAAGTGGTCAGCGGACGCTCGGCCTTCAGCCTTGCGGCTGACAAACCCGGCTGCCAGGCTCCGATCGTGAAAGCCAGTCCCAGCCAGACCGTAGCGGCGATAAGGGGGAGACCCGGCCCCTCTCTCCGTCGAAAATACTCCAGCCAACCCTGTGCTACCATGTTGCCAAAGACGACCAAGAACGCGATCCCGGCGACTCCGGTCCATCCGCACAAATACAACAAGGATGGTACCGCTGCCTGGGTATGTCCCAGCCCGGCCCAACCGAAACCGGTCAGGGCATGGTCCCGGACAAACTCCAGAACGACATACGCTGCCGGCACTGTCAACAACCTTACCCACCAGGCGAAACCAGCCGTCCAGCGATAAAAAAGACCAAACAAAGCATAAAATAATGCCAGGTAGGAAACCAGCAAGAGCATACCGGCGACGGTGACGTAGCCTATCCACCAGATCGTGCCGAGATAAAAAAGAAAACCGAAGGAATAGGAAAGCCAGAACGCACCGCGCCAGCTCGCGCCTTCCAGGGCCCAAAAAAGAGGCACCAACCCTACCCAGGCCAGCCAATGCCAGTGAAGATGAGGGAATGCCGACACCAACAGTGCCGCCGCAAGACAGGAAAGAAGGAACGGTCTCTTCCGGGAATAGCCGCGCATGGGATCCTGAAATAGGCCTGTTTGTCCACTGTAGCTATATTGCATAACGCCGGGCAAGTTGCCCGTGCTACGGACAGACAACCTGTGTCAACACCCGCCCTGCATGCAGTATCCGTCCGCCGGTACTATTTACCGCAACACTTCTTGTACTTCTTGCCGCTGCCGCAGGGGCAAAGGTCGTTACGTCCCACCTTCGGCTGATGTGAAGGCTGATGCGATTGCGGCAGGCGGGCCTCTTCCACAGATTGCATGCCGTCCGGACCAGCCGCGGCCGAGCCTTCGGGTGCCATCTGCGCCATCTGCAGACGGCCGGTCATGCCGGAGAACTCCTGGTGCACCAGTTCCTGCTGCTGGCCGAAGACGCTCTTTACGCGATGCTCCTCTTCCGCCGGACGCAGTTTGAATATGATCTCCGCCACGTCAATATGTATCGACTCGTACATGGCGCGGAACATGTGATAACCTTCGCGCTTGTACTCGACCACCGGGTCACGCTGGCCTAAAGCGCGCAACCCCATAGCCTCCTTGAGGCGGTCCATGGCATAAAGGTGTTCTTTCCACTTGGTATCGATCGTATGCAAAAGGAACATCCGCTCAAGGTGTCTCAATTGAGCGAGGCCGACCTTCTTCTCTTTGTCCTGATAAAGCTCCGTCAGCCTGGCGTTCATAAACTCGGCGACTTCCGCAGAAGGAATTCCCTCGATCTTGCTTAACAGTTCCTGGATGTCGAAATCAAAACGTGTCTGGAAATACGCCGCCAGTCCGGTGAGATCCGCGGCTTTGCCGGCTTCCGACGGGATGAACCGGGCCACGGCTTCATCCACAGTCGCCTGGACCGATTCCAGGATAAGCTCCCGGGCGTCCTCGCCGTCGATGATCGTCCGCCGCAGGCCGTAGATAACTTCCCGCTGCTTGTTCATGGTGCTGTCGTATTCCAGAAGCTGTTTGCGGATCTCGAAGTTAAAACCCTCCACGCGCTTCTGCGCGATCTCGATCGCGCCTGAGACCATGCCCGACTCGATGACCTGTCCTTCCTCGAAGCCCAGCCGGTCCATCATTAAACGCAGACGGTCGCCGGCAAAAAGACGCATCAGATCGTCCTCAAGCGATACGAAAAACCTCGACGAACCCGGGTCGCCCTGGCGGCCGGAACGTCCGCGCAGCTGATTGTCGATACGCCGCGACTCGTGACGTTCGGTACCGATAATGTGCAGCCCGCCGGCCGCAACCACCAGTTCGTGCTCCTTGCGGACCTGGTCGCGGAACTGCCGGAGGAACTGGCTGACCAGCTGGTCCTGCGACAAGGGCTCCTCGCCGTTCTTCTGTGCGTCCTCCATCTTCTGGGACGCCAGAGCGCGGGCCATGAACTCGGCGTTACCGCCCAGCATGATGTCTGTACCGCGGCCGGCCATGTTCGTTGCGATGGTGACGGCCTTGTGGCGACCGGCCTGGGACACAATGGCCGCTTCCATCTCGTGATATTTGGCGTTCAACACCTGGTGCTTGATGCCGCGCGTCTTTAAAAGCTGCGAGACCAGCTCGGACTTCTCTATCGATACAGTACCGACGAGGACCGGCTGCCCATTCTCGTGACGGACTTCGATCTCCTTGACCACCGCTTCATATTTCTCCCGCACCGTGCGGTATACGCAGTCCGGGTGGTTGATCCTCTGCAGAGGACGGTTGGTGGGGATCACCACCACGTCCAGGTTATAGATCTGCTTGAACTCGTTGGCTTCCGTATAGGCGGTACCGGTCATGCCCGCCAGCTTGGCGTACATGCGAAAATAGTTCTGGAAAGTGATGGTGGCCAGCGTCTGGTTCTCGCGCTCGATGCGGATGCCCTCCTTGGCCTCCACCGCCTGGTGCAGCCCGTCCGACCAGCGGCGGCCCGGCATCATGCGGCCGGTGAACTCGTCGACAATGACTACCTTGCCGTCCTGGACTACATAGTCGGTGTCCAGCCGGAAGAATTCCTTGGCCCTCAGCGACTGCAGGATATGGTGACGGTACTCGACCGTTTCCATATCGTGCAGGTTGGGCACTCCGAAGAGCTGCGCGGCCTTGATCTCGCCGGCCTCGGTCAGGGAGATCGACTTGTTCTTCTCGTCCGCCAGGTAATCAAAGCCCTCACCCAGGTTGATGCCCTGGTGCTTGGCGTCGACTTCATCGGACTCGGTGATCCGGCGGCCCGTGAGCTGGCCGGAAATATTGTGCGCCACATAATACTTGTCGGTAGACTCTTCGGCCGGCCCGGAAATGATAAGCGGCGTACGCGCCTCGTCGACCAGGATGCTGTCCACCTCGTCGACGATAGCAAAGTTGTGACGGCGCTGGACCATCTCCTCCTTGAAGATCACCATGTTGTCGCGCAGGTAATCGAAGCCGAATTCGTTGTTGGTCCCGTAGGTGATATCCGCCCCGTAGGCGCGCTGGCGCTCTTCCGGACTCATGTCGTGCTGGATGACCCCCAGAGTCAGCCCCAGAGACTCGTAGACCGGCCCCATCCACTCGCGGTCGCGCCGGGCGAGATAATCGTTGACCGTCACCACGTGCACGCCGTCGCCGGTCAGGGCGTTGAGGTACGCCGGCAGGGTCGCCACCAGGGTCTTACCTTCACCGGTGGTCATCTCCGCGATATTGCCGTAATGCAGGACCATGCCGCCGATAAGCTGTACGTCGAAATGCCGCATATTCATCAAACGCTTACCGGTCTCGCGCACTACAGCGAACGCCTCCGGCAACAACTCGTCGAGAACATATTGCTTGGCCTTAAAGAGCGCCTTCTCCCGCGCCTTGAACTCCTCACGCAAACGCTGGCGGTCGTCGATGTT
>JAAXVU010000192.1 GCA_013335325.1 Candidatus Omnitrophota bacterium
GAAATAATACTGGCATGATTATGAATATTGCGTTTAATTACGGTGGCCGCCAGGAGATTCTTCAGGCAGTGCAATCATTAGCGCGCGATTGTCGTGATGGTAAGTTGGTCCCGGAATCTATAGATGAGGGCCTGTTCTCGGGATATTTATATACCAGCGGTTTGCCCGATCCGGACTTGCTTATTCGTACATCCGGTGAGTTGCGTATCAGCAACTTTCTATTGTGGCAGTTGTCCTATGCTGAGTGTTTCTTTACAGATAAATGTTGGCCTGAATTTACTGTAGAAGAGTTCCGCAAGGCATTGTTGGATTTTCAGGGTCGCAGGCGACGTTTTGGTGGTGTTGAGTCGTTAAAGGAGGCCAGGTTATGAACATGTCGCGTGTTTTAAACAGTACTCTGGCTTTGCTTGTGGCTATATCAGCCATATTTAATCCGTGGACGTTCTTATTGTTGGTATGTCTCTTGACCATGGGGGGACTTTATGAATTCTTTTATCTTATAAAAAAGAAGGACATACCAATTTATAGTTATACAGGCATATTTATTGGCATTCTTATCCCGTTATCCATCTTTTTTCATTTTGAGCTGACCAGGAATTGGGAGTTGTTGTTTATTGTCTGCGCATTTCTTTTGATGCTGATGTTACAGTTTGCCAGGCAAGATAATACCAATGCCATAATCGGACTTTCCACGACTTTGTTTGGTGTATTATACGTGTCTTGGTTCTTTAGTTTTATTATCAAAATACGTTTTATGTTGCCAGGACAGGAAGGTTCTTTGCTGGTTTTGTTCATAATGCTTGTAACGAAGGCTGCCGACGTGGGGGGGCTTTTTATAGGTACGGCCATAGGAAAACATCCTCTATTGCCCAAGGTTAGTCCCAAGAAATCGGTTGAGGGCACGCTGGGTGGGATATGTTTGAGCGCGGTGGTTGCCGTCTTGGCGCGGACGTGGTTGCCTCCTGTATTTCAATCCATGTCGGTCGGGTATATATTTTGTATCGGTCTTTTCTTCGGTAGTCTTGGGCAGTTAGGTGATCTGTCGGAATCTATGATCAAGCGGGATTGTAATGTAAAAGATTCCGGAAAGTTTCTGCCCGGTACCGGAGGAGTCTTGGACATGATCGATAGCCTTTTATTCTCGGTGCCGGCATTTTATTTGTTTATGAGTTCTACCTTGCATCCGGTCTTTAAGGTATGAAGAAAAAGCGCGTTGCGATCTTGGGTTCAACTGGTTCCATTGGGCTGAACGCATTGAAGGTTATTGAACGCTTGGAGGATCACTTTGAAGTTGTGACCCTTTCGGCATTCAACAATGTCGATACGCTGGTGGGGCAAATCAAGAAATTCTGGCCTCGTAACGTAGCGCTTTCATCAGAGCGTATTCCTGAGTTGCGTCGTTTGTTTGGCAAAAGGGTGAAGTTCTTTGACGTTGCAGAGGATCTTCCGCATTTGGCTTCGGCCAAGGAAGTCGATGTGGTGATATTGGCTGTTACCGGTGCTGCGGCCTTAGGACCATTCCTGAGCGCAGCCCAAGCGGGTAAGGTTATAGCTCCTGCTAATAAAGAAGCGCTGGTCATGGCCGGTGATGTCATTGTATCTGAGGCGCGTCGTGCTGGCGCTAGCATTGTTCCTGTTGACAGCGAGCAGAGCGCCATCTTTCAATGTTTGGCTGGTCAGGACCGGGCTTTCTTGAAGAAAGTGCATTTGACGGCCTCGGGAGGCGCGTTAAGGAAGGTGGCCGCGTCCCGGCATGATCGACTTTCAGTCAGGGAGATATTGCGCCATCCGCGTTGGCGGATGGGGGCCAAGATCACTGTAGATTCCGCTACTTTGATGAACAAGGGGTTTGAGGTTATAGAAGCGATGAGATTGTTTGGCTTATCTGTCGAAGAAGTAAATGTGGTTATCCATCCAGAGGCCATAATCCATTCCATGGTGGAGATGGTGGACGGAGCGCTGTTGGCACAACTAGGGCTGCCTGATATGCGGTTGCCGATCCAGTATGCGCTTACCTATCCGCAAAGATTGCCTACCGGTTTACGGCCGCTGGATCTGACAGAATTCAAGTCGCTTACATTTGAGAAGCCAGACACCGGTAAGTTTCCTGCGTTGGCATTGGCTTATTATGCAGCCCGAAAGGGGGGCACTCTGCCGGCGGTGTTGAACGCTGCCGATGAGGTTGCCGTTGAAGCGTTTCTAAAAGGTCGTATCAGGTTTACGGACATCTTCCGCATTGCTGAGAAGGTGGTGATGGCGCACAAGACAGTTAGTTCGGCTAGCCTGGAGGATATCCGTTACGCTGATGCGTGTGCCCGGTTTAACGCAGTTGCAGCCATTAAGGTGATCGAATGACATTGATACTGTTTATACTGATTTTGAGCATCTTGATCGTTGTACATGAAGCGGGACACTTTCTGACAGCCAAGAAGCTGGGTGTAAAGGTGGAAGAGTTCGCGTTAGGGTTTGGGCCACGGTTACTATCATGGAAACGAGATGGGACAGATTATCGTCTATGCGCTATTCCGCTTGGGGGCTATGTGAAAATGGCTGGCGATGAGCGTGATAAATGTCAGGGGCGTGCCGACGAGTATTTCTCTAAACCGCCGGGACATCGTGCCCTGATTGTTTTGATGGGACCTATAGTAAACTATTGCATGGCCTTCCTATGTTTTGTGGTGGTATTTATGGTTGGTTACCTGAACGTGGACAAGGCTATAAAGGCGTTGCCGGCCCGTATTGGTGTTGTGGCGCCGGCTTCTGCCGCCTATAAGGCCGGTATCCAGGTCGGAGATACGGTTATCGGAATAGACGGCAAGAGGATCTCTAATTGGGACGAGATGCAGATCATGATCATAGATTCTTACGGCAAGACGTTGGAGTTTAAGCTGGAGAATAACGGTGCCGAAAGGACTGTTTTAGTTAGTCCGGAGCTAGTCTCCGACAA
>JAAXVU010000066.1 GCA_013335325.1 Candidatus Omnitrophota bacterium
CCACCGGTGCAGCTCCCGGGGCTGACGTGGCGGTCTGCAGAAGGAAAGATAATTGATAATCCCAACCGGCCGCCGCTTGACGTCAACGAGCTACCCTTCCCGGCCTGGCAGCTCATACAACCAGAATGGTATCCTGACGCCGGAAAGAAATATCCTTTTCTCACTCTATTCACCGGACGCGGCTGCAACAATGCCTGTACCTTCTGCCGTGACCCGCAACTAATGTATGGTTATAGACTGCGTACCCGCCGACCGGAACTGGTCGTGGACGAAATGGAATACGATCTTCAGCTGTTCCCGCAGCTGCGCGAAATAATGTTCGAAACCGACACTTTTGCCGCCGACCCCGAGCACGTGCGCGGCGTTTGCCGGGAGATCATGCGCCGCGGCCTGCACAAAAAGATCTCCTGGTCCTGCAACATGCGCATCAATACCGACCTGGAACTTTTACCGGTCATGAAGCAGGCCAACTGCCGGATGCTAATGGTAGGCTATGAATTCGGCACGGATGAGGCGCTGAGGGCCGTCCGTAAAGGTGGAGTGAACGTTGATATGGGACGCCGCTTCACCCAACGCGCCCATGAGCTCGGGTTCACCGTTCACGGATGTTTTATGATCGGCGCTCCCGGCGAGACCCGGGCCAGCGCCCGCGCCACCATCGATTACGCCAAATCCCTGCCATTGGATACAATGCAGATCACCGGTATCGCCACTTATCCCGGGACTCACCTTTATAAATGGGCCAAGGAGAATGGCTATCTACTTGGCAAAGACTGGACCGACTGGCTCACCGCCGCCGGCGAACAGAAGACCATGCTCTCTTACCCGCAACTTTCCAACAAAGAGATAGACGAATTCATCGACATCGGTTTGAAGGAATTCTATCTGCGGCCGAAGCAGATGTGGCGGATGCTGATATCGATCCGCTCTCTGGGAGATCTCCTGAGGAAATTCTACGGACTGGGCGCCTTCCTGAATTACTTCTGGCAGAAGATAACAAAAAGATAACTCCACGTTCTTCCCAAGTATTACTCTGCCGCTGAACGCCCCAACGCCACTGCCTTCTCTTGCATGTCAGCGCGGTTCTTAATGTCGCCGGAAACACCGGCATTGGGTACCAGCAAAGATTTAAAAGGCATACCTGTATATTCGGCAGTCAGGGAGAACGGCTTCTCCAGGCAATCCAATCCAACGTCTTCAAAAGCGCTGGCCAACAATATCAACGTTTTGCCCTTAAGCGGAGTCTGCATGGTGCCGGCAGCATTGTCCCATTTATAAAGCGAAAACATGCGATCGAAGATCACCTTAAGCTGAGCGCTGGGTCCGAAGAAATATAGCGGAGTGGCCATCACGATGACATCTACCCGAGCCATCTTCTCCAGGACCGGACTGGCCTCATCGCGAATAACGCATTCGTAAACATCGGAACTCTGGCAGACCCGACAGGAAATACAACCGCCGGTTTTATACTTTAAGAAGGCTGACCGAACCACTTCGACATTCGCCCCACGAGAGCGCGCCCCTTGCGTAAACCAGTCGACCAATGTGTCAGTATTACCATCCTTCTTAGGACTACCAGCGATAACAAGAATATTCTTGGACATATCTCACCTTTGTCTCAGGTTATTTCGCGTCTGAAAGACCTGAAAAGCAGCCCCGCTTCAACGTTTGCTATTAACGAAGAACTGATTTGCCGTCTGATTATCCAGCAAACTTCCGTAGTGAAAGGCCACACAGGCGCCTGCCCCTGACTTCTCACATATGCCAAATTCCTGGGAGAAGATGTCAACTGGACCGGATGACTTGTAGGCGCCGATCGCCATATTTACCCGGCCGTCATCTTTGACCCTGCCCATTGCGTCCCCAACCCAGCGCTGATATTCCACCAGGTCCGTGGAATAATTCATAAGCGTCACGAAATCCACAATACCTTTGTCAATCCAGGCTGGCCAGTCCTGAAAAGCTTCGTAATAAGCGCGCGCATACGGCATGCAGCCGGTGGCGGACACGTGAATACCTGGACGAAGTTCCCGGGCTTGCCTCACCAGTCTTTTCAAGAAAAGCGTCACCTGCTCCCTTTTCCAAGTCTGCCAGGCCGGCGTCTTCTCGTTGAATTGCTTTATGCCGGTAACTTTCCGAAATCGTTCGACATTGTCTGGTGAGTACCCATAAGCCGGCTTGGTATCCGGATAGCGGATATAGTCGAACTGTATGCCGTCCAGCGACGGATAAGCTCGCAAGATCTCTTCCTGCACAAGAGACAAGGCCGCCTGCACGCGCTGATCGGAAGGCTCAAGAAAATACTGGTCATCTATCTTGTAGTCAGCCAGCCTCTTCTTTGGGTGGACATTGGTCGTCAGGATAGACAGTCCATATTTCTTTAAGAAAGGGGCGTTAGCGTTCTCCGCCAGGCTGAAAAGGTTGAGCCAGGCATGGACCTCGATACCGTAACGGTGCGCCTCCCGGATGAGAAGCGCCAGTGGGTCCTCCCCTACGTTATTCAGGGCCGTCTTATACGGCGCCATATCCGCGACGGTCGATGGGAACCAGGCCATGTTGGCGCGATAGATCTGCACGAACAAGATACCGACGTTTGCCTGTCTGGCGTAATCGACCAATTGTAGAATTGACTGACGACCATTGAGTACCGGCGGGTCCTGGATGACCGAGACAAAAAGCCCCCGACGCATCGGCTCTGCCGACACCGCCTGCAAGGGCGACCAGCAAATAAGACAGGCCAAGAATACAGATACCAGTCTCTTCATAATCCGCTTTTTAAGCTCATTGTTCCTAGACCCTTAACCTGCCAGCCGAGAATTCCATTGATTAACATATCCTGGGCAGAAGCTCGCCTGCCAGCATCTGTATAATTCGGGAAGTTCCAATAGCGTTCTTTAGAACCACGCGACAGGCGTTATCCGATACCACCCGACCAATACAGCGGGCATGTTCACCGCCGGGATATTTCTTCAGGATGGACAAGGCAGCGTCGACATCCGCCTGCGGCACAAAACTGACAAAGCGGCCTTCGTTGGCAACATGCATAACATCCAGCCCCAGGATCTCACAGGCCCCGCGCACTGGCGGTATCGTTATCACTTCACGTTCCTCAATATGGATGCCCAGTCGGGCAGTTCGGGACAATTCGACCAGCGCGTTGGCCAGGCCGCCGCGCGTCAAGTCCCGTAGACAATGCACTGACACTCCGCTATCTATAAGCTTCTGTACGCACTGCGCCAAGGGCGCCAAGTCACTCTCGATGACATTCTCGAACAATAGTCCTTCACGGGCAGCCATTATCGCCATCCCGTGCCGGCCAATGTCCCCGCTAAGTAAAATAGCGTCACCTTCCCGGATGGAAGCCGGGGCAATCATCATATTGCGCTCAATAACCCCGATGCCGGTCGTATTAATAAAGACTCCATCGGCATTGCCTTTGCCGACCACCTTAGTGTCGCCGGTAATGATCGCCACCCCGCATTCAGCTGCGGCCTGACGCATAGAGTCGACAATACGCGACAGCTGAGCTATCTCAAAACCTTCTTCCAAGATAAAAGCCGCCGTCAAATACAAAGGATGAGCGCCGCACATGGCCAGGTCGTTAACACTTCCGCAGACCGCCAGCCGACCGATGTCCCCGCCAGGAAAGAACAGCGGTTGAACAACATACGAATCAGTCGTCACTGCCATTCTCTGACCGGGAAACTGTGTGACCGCGCCGTCGTGAGACTGACGTAAGAGCGGATTATCAAAAGCCGGTGCGAATATCCGGTCAATTAGCTCATGCGTCAATGCCCCGCCGCTGCCGTGGCCCAGCAAGATGCGGGAATGGCTGTTTAACGGCACCGGGCAAGACATGTTTAAAGGATTGATTTCCATAATATTCGTTAATGACGGTATTGGAAATAGGCAGCGCAGGCACCTTCCGACGACACCATAGGGGCCCCCAAGGGAGTGCGAGGGGTGCATTCCCTGCCGAAGGCCGGACAATCCGCCGGTTTCTTAAGCCCCCGCAGCACCTCCCCGCTTAAACACAGCGGGGACTCGCTGGCAGTGACGCCGGCAACATCAAAGACTACTTCGGCATCTTGCTCGCGGAACTCTTCTCGTAACCTTAGTCCGCTGGCATGGATCATACCGATACCGCGCCATTGGCGGTCGGCCACCTGGAACACTTTGGACACCATATCCCGGGCCAGCCGGTTCCCATTGTGACTAACAACACGAGCATAGGCATTCTCGACGCTAAACGTACCGGCTTCCAGTTGCCGCACGCACCAACTGATACCTTGCAGGATATCCAGCGGCTCAAAACCGGTCACAATAATCGGCAGCTTGAATTCACGCGAGATCGCTTCGTATTGTTCGTAGCCTTCGACAGTGCAAACATGACCGGCTGCCAGGAAACCCTGGATCCCGTTATCCGGCGACTGCAGGATCAACCGCATCGCCGGCGGCACCAAGACATGCGCTACTAGAAGAAAGAAGTTGGCAATGCCTTCCTGCCGGGCCTGATACAGCGCCAGGGCCGTGGCAGGTGCTGTTGTCTCGAACCCGACAGCGAAGAATACCACCTTGCGAGAAGGGTTTTGACGCGCGATCGCCAAAGCGTCTAGCGGAGAATACACTATGCGTACATCCGCCCCTTCCGAACGGGCGGTCAAAAGATCACGTCGGGAACCCGGAACACGCACCATATCTCCGAATGAACAGAAGATCACTTCCGGACGAGCGGCGATGGCCACGGCGCGGTCGATCGACTCCAGCGCAGTTACACAGACCGGACAACCAGGACCATGCACGAGCGATATCTGGGAAGGTAAAAGCGTATCCAGTCCGAACCGGACGATGGAATGCGTCTGGCCGCCACATATCTCCATGATCTTCCAGGGCCGCGTAACGCTTGACCTGATGGAAGCGGCCAGACTGCGGACTGCCCCGGCATCTCTGAACTCGTCAACGAACTTCATTGGTCTTCCTGGCTCATTTGATTTATAAGCCGAATGTCTTCTATGATCTGTTGCGCTTCCGCCGGGTCAACCTTGCTAAGGGCCATTCCGACATGGACGATAACATAATCGCCTGGCTTTACATCCGGCAGAAATGCCAGATTAACATCGCGCACCACGCCGTCGAAATTCACCTTACCGGTGCGCTGCAAAGGCTCATCCCCACGGATGCTCTCTACTCTTCCCGGTACCGCCAGACACATATCTGCCTCTCTATCTTAAATTCATTATCCGACGGATAGAAACCATCCGTCCGGCATTAGAGGTCGTCATTATAACACGTTCTTAGCAGAATCAACCGCGACTTACGCCTTCCCAGAAGAAAGCCTGACAGCAGCCAGGATCTGCCCAAGCGCCAGTCCGCCGTCATTAGGAGGCACCCGCTGATGCCAGTATGCCATGAACCCTGCTGCCCGCAAACGGGTCACCGCCCGCTCAGTCAGGTAACGGTTCTGGAAACATCCCCCGCTTAACGCTACACGATCCAGGCCGCTCCTGCGGACAGCCCAGATGATTATATCAACCAGCATATTATGGAAACGGGCAGACATAATACCCGTCGGGACTCCTCTCTGCCGGTCGGCCAGGACCTCTGCCCATAAAGGCGCTCGAATGATCACTGGCACGTCGTCCCCTTTGTCTAACACCTGAAATGAATACGCCTCTTCCGTTGTAACTGGCGGCAGGGAGAATTCCAGCGCCATGGCGGCCTGGCCTTCAAAGCTGTTGGACGCGCCAAGCCCCGCCACCGCGGCCATGGCATCAAAAAGCCTGCCCACACTGGATGTCAGAGGAGAATTGATCTTCCTCTCCAAGACCTGTCGAAGAGCTGCAAGTTCAGACGTTGTAAACGCGGACAAAAACTGAGCATTCTGGCTCTCAAAAACTGCCAGGCCAATCGATGCATAAAGCGCCCCCAGCAATACCCGACGAGGCTCCCGCACAGCCGCCTCTCCTCCGGGCAACGGGAACGGCGCGAAGTGCGCCAGGCGCCGTGTCCCTTCCATAGTGACCAGGATGAACTCGCCACCCCAGACCGTACCCTCAGTACCGTAACCTGAGCCGTCCCAGGCCACCCCGAGTAACGGCGGCTGCAAACCGTTTTCCCCCATGCAGGAGAAGACATGCGCCTCGTGGTGCTGAACCGAAATGACAGGCAGCCCCATCGAACGGGCCTCCTGCGTCGAGAAATAGTCCGGATGCAGGTCACATACCACGCGCTCCGGCTTGATGCTGTAAAGCTGCGAGAGGTCCCGGATACATCGGCTAAAAGCTTCGCAGGATTGTGGCGTTTCAATATCCCCGATATGCTGACTAATGAAAACGCTTCTCCCTTGTGATAGAGCCACACTATTTTTCAGATGCCCGCCGACGGCCAGAATAGAAGATACCGGCGAATCGATCAGTATAGGCAAGGGCGCATAACCGCGGGCCCGGCGTATCACTTGCTCGGTATCCAGGATCACCCGCACCACTGAATCATCCACCGCTCGCAAAATAGGACGATTATGTACCAAGAAGAAATCCGCCAGATCACCCAGACGCCGCAGGGCTTCATGTTCGTCAATACAGATAGTTTCCTCGGCGATATTTCCGCTGGTCGCCACTATCGGACGCCCCAAATCGTTCAGCAAAAGAATATGCAGCGGCGAATACGGCAGCATGGCGCCCAGATAAGGATTACCCGGAGCCACTCCTGTCGAGATCGCCGGGAAACCTTCCCGACGTCTAAGCAGCACGATCGGCGCCGCGGGAGATATCAATAGGCGCTCCTCCTGAGGGGAAACGTAACACGCATCCTTGACTGAGCTTATATGCGGGAACATGAGTGCCAAAGGCTTTCCATGACGATGCTTCCTTTGACGTAACAGCTCAACACCCGAGTCGGCACTGGCATCAACAATGAGATGAAACCCGCCCAGGCCTTTCAAAGCCAGGATCCGTCCGTCACGCACCAGCCCCACCGCCTGGCACAAGGCCGCATCCCCCTTACTAAGGACTTGTCCGGAACTATCCCAAAGCTCCAGGTTAGGCCCGCAGTCCGGGCAGGCATTGGGTTGAGCATGAAACCGCCGGTCGCCAGGGTCATGATATTCATGCGAACAAGCCGGACACATGACAAATCTGTGCATGCTGGTGTTGGCACGGTCGTAGGGCAGACGCGAAATGATGGAATAACGCGGTCCGCAATGAGTGCAATTGATAAAAGGATAACGGAAACGTCGATCACCCGGATCGAGTAACTCCCGACGGCAATCATCGCAAGTGGCGATCTCCGGGGCTATCCAGGCTGAAGGTTCGCCTGGTAGGCTCTCACTAATAGCGAATTCGGTATAACCTGCCTTGTCCAGAAAAAGAGGCTCAGTGCCGTAAATAACCGCCCTGTCAGGATGATCGCGCGTTAGCCTAAGCAGGAATTCCTGCAATGCCGCAGTAGGACCTTCAACTTCGATCAGCACTCCGCCGGCGGTGTTGCAAACCCAACCATAGAGCCCCAGGTCCGTGGCAAGACGGTAGACGAAAGGCCGGAAGCCCACCCCTTGCACCGCCCCATGAATGGTCAGACGTAAACGCTGTTTAACAATATCAGACATGATGTCGAGATTATAGCGGTAGACTGTTTATGAGACAAGCCGGCATTTCCAGTCGATCAATGCCCATGCGGATGATGCGATCTCGGAGACTTCAGCAACGCGGCCGTTGTACAGACCGGACAATTCTGCATTCCCAGCGGTTTCTCCAGACTGCTCAGGTGCAAAAGCTCCTCATTTCGGAAAACATCCACCGTCTGACCGTCTGCGGTGACTTTACCTTGGTGCAGCACGATGGTGCGCTCGCACAGTTGAGCTGCCATGTCCAGGTCATGCGTGGCAATTATCTTTGTATGCTTGAAGGTCTGCAACAAAGCGATAAGCCGGCTGCGTGAACGCGGGTCCAGGCTGGCGCTTGGCTCGTCCATGACCAGGATATCCGGTGACATGGCCCAGACGGTCGCGATAGCCACGGCACGCTTCTCGCCTATCGACAATTTGTACGGCGGACGTCCGGCCAGATGCCCCGCGCCCACAGTCTCCAGGGCCTCGGCAACGCGTCTGCGTGCATCGTCCTCGGTAAAACCCAGGTTGAGCAAGCCGAAGGCCACGTCATCAAAGACCGTGGGCATAAAGAGCTGGTCATCCGGATTCTGAAAAACCATCCCCACTGCCCGGCGTACAGACGCCAGGTTTTTGGGGTTAAGGAAGCTATCTCCTATTCGCACACTTCCGCTTTCAGGCAGGAGACATCCGTTCAGGTGCTGCAGCAAGGTGGACTTACCGGCGCCGTTCTCACCTACAAGAGCCACCGACTCACCGTGGGATATGCTGAACGATACCCCGGCCAACCCTACTGTACCGTCGGGATAGGTATAGTGAATATCTAGGGCCTGAACAATATGATGACTCATCGCCACACTCCAGTCATGAACGCTCCCAGCTTACCCGCCGGGTCGTAATATCTAAATATGAAGAATAATACGAGCCAACCCAGAACAAAGAAGACATCGGTGTAGACGCCCTTACGCATCCTGCGCAACGCCGGAACGTGGCCGTCAAATCCACGGCAGCACATTGCCCGGTAGATACGTTCAGCACGGTCCAGAGTTCTTAAAAGCAAATGCCCCGAGAACGAACCGAATTCCGTAAGCCCCATTGCTCTTCCGTCAAAAGAGCGCAGTGACCTGGCCCGAGCTACGCGTCCAGCTTCTTCGCCCAACACGAACATGTAACGATAGAAGAAAGACAACTGCACCACAAATGGCCGTGGCATCCCCAATGTAAGAAGCGATTCGCAAACCGCGTTGAATCCGGTCAGAGCCAAAAGTGCCAGAGCGGCTGCGACCGTCAGACAGAAACGCAGCAGTATCGACACTAACGAGACCCATCCTCCGGAGAATCCCCATGGTCCAATGTGATACAGCACTGTAGTATCAATAAGCGGGTTGAAGATGCCGACCATTACGGCAAAAGGCGCCACCAGGAAAATTTTCTTGAGAAGATACATAGCCGGTATCCGCCCGGCCGATATCAGAACCACCGGATATAGACCAAACGGCATTAGCGCCGAGATCGTATAGCGATCAAACGATACCACCGCGATGATAAAGGCGATGGTAACGATCAGCTTGGCCCGCGGATCCAGCCGGTGCAGCGGGCTGTCGCCAGCGGCCAGAGTATCCAGATAACTTATATCCAGCAAGTTGCCGGACAGGTTACGCATGCCGATCCCCTTCCAACCAAGACACCCGACGACGGCTTAAAGCCCAGCCAAACAGCAGAATAATGATCAACGTCAACCCGCCACCCACCAACCCGGATAGTGATTTGCCAGCGCTAACAGACGGCCAGGCAGGTTGGCGAGCATCCGTTCCTGCAACCGGTCTGTCTGCAACTGGCAAGTCATAGTCAGGCAGCCAGGCAGTCTTGCTCTGGACAACCGCCAAAGCAGCATGAGTATTAGACGAAGCCGCCAGTTCTGCCTTACCGGATGTTCTCTGCATCGCCCATTCCAGTCCATCCGGAGCAGTCGAAGCAAACCAGCTAAGCACCCCACCTATGATCGCCGTCGACACCAGAAAGACGGCAGCCACCCTACCCGTCGCTGTCTTTATCTTTGGCCGGGAACTTACTATTGTGCCCAGGATCTCCGGTCGCGCCTGCCAGACAAAACCTACAACTGCCGCCGTAGCCAGGCCCTCTACCACCCCTATGGCCAGATGGATCGGCTGCATCAGCAACACAAAAGTGCCGAACGGCAATTCGGATATTCCTGAAGCCACTGTTTCCAGAACGACACTAAAAGCACCAAGCTGCAGTCCAAGAATGGCAGCTACCAGCGAAGCAACTAGGATCCGTTGCTTCGTTTGGTTTCTGCCGGCGATACTGCGATAAACCAGCGGGTAGACTAAAAAACACGGTATGAATCCCAGGTTAAATATATTGCATCCCAATGCCAGCAATCCACCGTCGGCAAAAAACAACGCTTGTACCGTAAGGATGGATGCCATGACAAGCAACGCGGCATATGGCCCTAGCAGGATGGCCAACAGCATACCACCGCCCAAATGCCCACTGGATCCGGTCCCGGGGATACTGAAATTGATCATCTGGGCGGCAAAGACGAACGCACCCAGGACACCCATGAGCGGCACCTTGCGGTCGTCACCCTCCTGCCGCAACTTCCTGGCGCTATAGCCTATTAATCCGGCCGAAGCGCACCACATCGTGCCGCCTACTGCCGGCGATATCAACGCATCCGCCATGTGCATACTTGATTCCTTTTTCCAGAACTCAGAAAAACAACAAGCTATATCGCTTTAGATAACATTAGACTCTGGCATCACCCATAAGAGTGATCTCTTCCCGGTCATGATACAGCTGCCGCACTTTCAGAATACTACAATGCTGGGCTATTCCACGTCGGTTGTCCAGTATATCGCGCAGTACCGGGATAGGGTCAGTACGCCCTATCTTGAGATTGACCACAAAACGCCGGCAGCGTTGTTCACCCAGCCAGCGTTTTAGCAGGTTCAGAATGAAGTCTGGCTGCTCCAGGACATCGCATAAAAGCCAGTCAACACATCCGCCTGATTCGGGCTGATATTTAAGAGCGTCTGTCCTTAGGTGAAGAACACCCGAATGCGAAAGAACCGGCTCTTTCAGCGGACCGTTATCCACAGCTGTGACCAAGGCGCCGCGCTTCAATGCGGAATAAGTCCAGCCGCCGGGAGCAGCTCCCAGATCCACCACGGTCTCACCGGCTTGCGGCTCCGATCCAAAGATATGGAAGGCCTCTTCCAGCTTGAGATACGAACGCGATGGCGCCTGCGGATCCATCTTCATACGCTGCTGGCCCTGCGAAAAAGCCCGAAAAGAAACCTGCACCTGGTTATGTCCGATGAAATGGACAAAGAAACCTTCCGCCGGTTTAGGCCCACAGGGAATACCTGACTCGGCCAGCTTGGCTACACGGGACATCTTGCGCCGGAGCTGCTCAAGCCATCGGCCTTT
>JAAXVU010000067.1 GCA_013335325.1 Candidatus Omnitrophota bacterium
GCGTGGTGAATAACAGCTCCTGTCCGGCCCGACGGACTTCGTGGGTCTGCAGGTCCAATGTAAGATCGGCTACGGTCAGGCGGTTGGTGGCCAGGTTGTCTTTCTCTCGCAGGCGGGCGCGTATGCGAGCCAAAAGCTCCTCGAAGGCGAAAGGCTTGGTCAGGTAGTCATCCGCACCGGCATCCAGCCCGGCCACCTTGTTCTTGACGCCCATCTTGGCCGTCAGCATGATGATCGGCAGTCTTAGCCCTTCCTCTCGCAGCCGGCGGCACAATGTAATGCCATCGAGCTTAGGCACCATCAGATCCAGAACGATGAGGTCGTAGTCGTTGGTAGTGGCCAGGAAATGCCCCTCCTCGCCGTCGGCGGCCACGTCCACGGCGAAACCTTCCTCCTCGAGACCTTCGCGCAGGAACTCGGAGATCTTTTCTTCATCTTCCACAATCAGTATACGCATCCGACCTGTCCTTTAACCCAATGCGGCGCTCACACACCTAAAGGCGCCTTTCCCCGATCAACCATGAAGCCCACAGATCCAAGCTAAATACAGCACTTGCTACTGCGCCGGGGTCAGAACGCCGCCCGTCTTGATAGTGTAAACCTTGTTGCGCCTGTCTTTGCGATATTCCCCGACCGGAGAGGCCTGCAGGACGTAACCGCTCGCTGTAAAGTCGCAACGGTACTGGTACGCGGGCGTGCCTTCCTGACAGATATCCCGGTCCAGGTACGGCGGCTGGCCCTTCAGCAACTCGGCGATCGCGGCAGGATACGCGTGGTTGACGTACTTGTAATTCTCCGCCGCCGTCGACATGCTGCGCAAGGCTGCAACCGCCATCACGGCGTAATTCTTGACGCGCGGCTGGCAAAACGGCACCAACATGGCTACGACAAATAAAGCCGCAATGATAACCACCACGGCTATCCCGACAATCTTCACCGGACTCATACCTTGCTTGTCCATTCCCGCCTCCAGGTTATATTAGCCCTGACCAGTAATTGCCGACGAGCTCACCCTACTTGCCTTCCGAGCTTGCCGCCCGGAACATCCACACCGCCAGCGCAAAGGTCGCCACGGCGGCCGGCGCGCTCATCCACACAGGAATGTTGAGGCTACCCAACGTGGCCGGCAGATCCAGCGTCAACCGCGCCACATGCATACCGGCCAATATCGCGAACACAATACCAGCCGTCCTCAATGCCAGTTTCTGCATAACCCACCTCCTGTTTGACCCATACCATTTCATTAAGACGCGACGCGCTGGCCCACCGCTTCCGCAGCTCAACCCGCCGCAAACTGCACCCCGATGCCGGGGCCTGTCCCGGACAAGTCGAAGCGCCCTCCTCCGTCGAGACAGGGCGAACAAGCCAGCTCGCCTTGAATAAAATACGTGGTATCAATGTCAATAAAGCTGAAGCAGCCCAGAGCCCCGGCGAAGTGTGCGGCCGCTGTGATCGATAGCGCACTTTCCATCATGGCGCCTATCATAAGCTGCACTCCGGCGGACCGCGCCAGCCGCGCGATCTCGACGCTCTCCAGTATCCCGCTTTTCATAAACTTTATGTTAATAGCGCTCACCGAACCAGTCCGGACCGCGTGGGCCGCCTCTTCCAGAGAGCCGACGCTCTCGTCGGCACAAACCAGTATACCCATTTCGCCCAGCGAACGGGTAACCTGCTTCAGGCCATCCCAGTCCTTCTTGGGGACCGGCTGCTCGACCAAGGCCGGATGCACTCCCGCCTCTACCAGCCGCTTCACGAAACGCAAGGCCCCCTCCGCCGTAAAAGCCTGATTGGCATCCAGGACGATCTCGACTTCGGGCGCCAGCCGACGTATCTCCAGCACACGCCGGAAGTCCAGTTCCTCGTCACGGCCGAGCTTGACCTTGAAAGTCTGGAATCCGCGGCCGGCGTAACGCTGCGTCGCCTCCGCAGCCTCCTCCAGACTGCCCAGCACAATAGTTACGTCGGTCTTAAGAACCGGCTGATCGGGCGCGGTCTGCGGCGTGAAGAGCCGCCAGAAAGGCATTCCCTGCGACCGGCTGTATGCATCGAGCAGCGCCATCTCAAAAGCCGCCAGCCCGGCGTGGTTGCCGCGAAAATAAGAACGAAACTCCATACCTGTCACAAGCGGGGTGGATATATCGCAACCCAAGAGCTTGGCCGCCACCTTTTTCAGGCTGATCACAGTCTGCGGCACGGTCTCTCCGGTAATATGCGTAGCCACCGCAGCCTCGCCGCAACCGGCGATGCCGTCGGACAGATGCAGGCGCAGAAAAACGTTCTCCAGGAAGTCGTGCTGTCCCGTAGCGATCCTGAAAGGGGAAGACAAGGGAGCGCGAAGGACAAAAACCTCCGCCTCCGTAACCGTGCAGGCTTTATTTTTTGCTATTCTTATCATCGGATATCTTCTTGACCAGGTCTTCCAACGTCATCTGCGTCTCCACTGTCCGCCAATCGCTGTCCTCCGCGAACTTGAACCGACCATTAATGACCGCCAGCGGCATAGGACCAGCCTCTCCACGCTCCAGGGCCTGCGGTGAGGCGGCCCACACCCGGCGGTATTGCATGCCCATCTTGTCGCGCTTCAGAAAAAAGATGAACGTCCCCAGCCCGGGGTCGCTTAAACCGTATCCGCAAGGCTCGTCCGTCCTTATCTTCAGCGTCTGTCCTATCAGCATACCCTTAAGCACCTGCGAAACCTTGACCGTGATCCAGGCGGCATCGCCACCTTCTGGTCCGGCGCCATAATCTTGCACCGGGCGAGCAGGGCCGCGATCCAGCACTGTTCCGGTCACGATTATATCTGCCTCGTGCACGGAGTCCTGCAAATCCAGCAGACGAAACGTATCGCAAGCCGCGGCAGTCGGCATGCCCACTGCCAGCGCTATCACACAAACTGATAACCCGGCCAAAGTCCTTTTCAGCTTATCCATCTTCTCACCCCGCCTGATTATTTGTTCCAACAATTTTACCGGCTGTATTATACCAGCACCTTTCGATCTTAAGACTCATTGCTGTTCCGACTTGACTGCCCGCTCCCGCCCTCGGAATACCGTCTTGGGCGGGATGACCGTGCCTCTGGGCACGATCGCCCCGGCCGCCACCATAGCCCCGTCGCCGATCTTTACCCCCGGCATGATGACGGCGTTAAGTCCCACCACCACATTGCGACCGATCTCTACACGCTCAAGCCTCAGGCCCCGCCGCTCGAAGACATGCCCTATGACCGTCGCGTTACCGCCGATCACTGTATTCTCGCCGATGGACAAAAGCGACAAGTCAGCGACGTTCCGTGAATTGATCTGTACGCCCGGGCCCAGCCTCGTTCCCATCATGCTGTAAAAAAGCGGACAGAATGGCGTCAATAGCATGAAGTCCATAAAAGTAACCCGCAGTCCCAGAAACAGCGCGTTCAGGAAGAACCATTTGAGCGTCTCCGGATGTCCCGCCGGATAGCTGCCTTCTTTCAGTCGCAACCCAAGCAAAATATTGAGCAAGCCGATCAGGCACAACAGCGTAACGCCGAAGACAAAGAAACCTGCCGCCGCGGCCACGCTCGTCGCCAGGGCCTGCCGGTACAGATCGCCGCCGGCGGTCGCCAGCCAGACCGTCCTTACCATTAGTAGTGCCGGCGTCAGCGCCAAGCCGAATACCAATGCGCCCAAGGCGTACAACACCAGTGTGATCAGCAAATGCGCCACCAAGAATATCAATCTCACAATAACCCCCTTACGCTTTCACACCCGCCAACTGCCGGGCCAACCCTTTCACCTGAGCCAAGTCCAGCTTGCCGCTACCCAATAGCGGGATCGCAGCGACCCGGAAGAATGCATCTCCGTCCGGAATCCACAAATTAGGCAGACCGGCAGAACGCACCAGTGCCCGCAGTGCTTCCACGTCCAGATCGACGGTATAAAGCACAACCAGCCGCTCGCCTTTCTTCTCATCCGGAACTGAAGCCACCACACAAACCTGCTCGGAAGCTTCCATTGCTGTATGCAGCGCCTCCTCCACCCGCACATGCGGCACCATCTCTCCGGCGATCTTGCTAAACCGGCTCAGCCGGTCAGTAATTGTGATGAACCCGTCCTCATCCAAGAATGCGATGTCACCGGTACGATACCAACCGTCGATGATGGCCTCCGCGGTCTGCTTAGGCCTATTAAGGTATCCGCACATAACGTTGCCGCCCTTGACCAGAAGCAGCCCCTGCTTACCCGCCCCTAAAAGCTCGCCAGTGTCCGGGTCGACGATGCGGACGGCTATCCCCGGTAGAGGACGGCCGATAGTGCCGCGCTTCTGCGCCTTTTGCACCAGCCCCGGCCCTTCATAATCCGGCAAGTTCAGGCTGACGATCGGTGAAAGCTCCGTGCAGCCGTAACCCTCCAAAGGCTGCATGCCGAACTTCTCGGTAAACGCGACCGCCAGTGAGGCCTTGAGCTTCTCCGCCCCGACGACCACCAGCCGCAGGCTGGCAAAGTCCTCCCGGTCACAGCGCCGGGTATAAGCCCCCAGGAAAGTCGGCGCCGCCATGATAAGCGTGGCCCGATGCTTTTTGACCAGTTCGCCCACCGCCTTGGCATCCAGCGGGTTTACATGATAGACCGCCCCTATCCCACTCACCAGCGGGAACCAAAGCGTAGCCGTGTATCCGAACGAATGGAAGAACGGCAACACGCCCATCACCACGTCGTTATGATGCACATGAAAGACCTGATACAAACCCTCCAGATTGGCGGCAATGTTGGCGTGCGTAAGCATCACGCCTTTGGGGATGCCGGTCGAACCGCTGGTAAACACCACCGTCGCCAGCCCCTGATTATCGCGATTCTGCCAGCTGCCGAAAACAGCCCGGTGCGCCAGGAAGCGCGGCAAGATAATAAGCGGCCACAACGCCCCCACCCAGTCGGCCGCTGTCAACCCCTGCATCAGCTCCTCCATAAATATCGGCGAGCACGGCGGCTCCGTTTGCAACTTCTCGAGAAACCGGCGGGAAGTAAGGCAATGCGTCATCCCGCACTCCCGCACGGCCGATCCCAGGGCTTCCCGGGAAGAAGTGTAGTTAAGATTGACTGCAACCTTGCCGAGTATTCCCACCGCCAGGTTGACCACGACTCCGCCGACAGAAGGCGGCAGGAAAAGCCCCACAAATTTACCCTCACCCAAAAGCGGTCGTAACTTGCGCGCCATCGCCATCGCTGCCAGGAACGTCTGCCAGCGGTTAAGTTGACGGCCCGATGTATCCGCCACGCAAAAGGCCAGCGGCGCATTACGCATCTCGTGAAAAAACAATTCCGGCAAGGTCAGCTTGCTTTCCAGCCGGTAGCGGAAAGCTCCGGCCCCCAGCTCCAAAACCTTCTGGCGTATGTCGAAGGAAGAGCTGTCCGGCGGCAAAGGCTCGCCGAACAAAACCGTGATCGGGTGTGGAATGATCTTCGGCAACTTAAGGAAGAAACGTCCGCCCTCGAAACTAAAGACACTTCCCCAGACCCGATCAAGATACGCCGGAATGATCGGCGCATTGATGCCCTTCATTATATGCTCAACTCCGCGGCCGAAGCGCAGGGTGTTCCCCGTGCGCGAGAGCTGCCCCTCGGGAAAGATACAAACTACGTCTCCCTGGCGCAGCGACTCGCGCACATACTGCAAGGAAAGCGCGATCTCCTTGGGCGAGTCCTGCGACGACACCGGGAAAGCGCCGGACAGCCGGCAGAGCGGATGGATCCAGCGAATATTGTAGATGTGCCGGTTCGTTACGAAACGCACCCTGCGGGAAGTCGATACCACAATAAAAAGGACATCTACGAAGGAAAGGTGATTGGCGACGATCAAGGCGCCACCGACATGCGGGATCACTTCCTTGTTGACCACCCGCAGACGGTATATCGTGTGAGTAAGTAGCCACACGCATAACCGGAGAAAAGGATACGGCAACATCCGCGCTGTCTGCACCGTCGCCAACACGAGTATTACGCCGCACAGGTTGATCAGCTGGCGTGACGTCATTCCAAACCAGCCGTGCAGGGCCATAAATAAGCAGAAGCCACCCAGCATGGAACCGAAGACCAGCACGTTCGATGCCGCGATGACCCGGGCCCGGGCGTCGACTGGAGCGCGGTACTGCAAGAAAGCATTCAGAGGCACGCTGTAGAATCCGCACGCGACACCCAGCGCAAACATCGTCGCCCCCAGCCCGACCACGTCATGCTGTGCCATGCCCAGGGCAAAAGAAAAGATCGACAGCCCTACGGCGCCCAGCGGCACCAGCCCCAGCTCCACCTTCTGGTCAGAGACCTGTCCAGAGGCCAGCCCACCCACGCCGATCCCCAGCGCCAGCATGATAAGCAGGGCACTAACAGCCTGAGGCCAGGCCCCGACGTTCTCCCGCGCAAAGAAAATAATGTTCAACTCGAACATGCCGGCCAGAAAGCCGAACAGCGCCAAGCCCCAGACCGTATATTTCAGCGCCCAATCCCGCCAAATAATAGCGAACCCCTGCGCCACATCGTACCAGGGTGTTTTGCTCTCTGGAACCACCGGCGGAGGCGGCGCATCCCGGTCGATATAGAGGCTGGCCGCCAACCCGCCCACAGCCGCCAACGCGAATACGTAAGGAGCGAACCGCACCAGACCGTCTGTCGAAACCCCGGGCAAGGCCAGGCCGATGGCCTGTCCCAGCAGGATCGCCACATATCCGGCCAGCATAAGCCGGCCGTTGCCCAAAGATAGTGAATCTTCCGGAAGGATCGCCGGCAGAAGGCCGTACTTGGCCGGCGAGAAAATGGCGCTCTTGGCGCCCATGCAAAACAGGATGGCGATCAATATATCAAGGCGTCCCATCCGAAAGGCCGCAAAGCTGGCGACTGCAAGCGCAACCTCCAGGCCCTTGGACCAGACGATCATCCGCCTCTTGCCGAAACGGTCCGCCAGTGCGCCAGCGTGGGAAGAAAGAATAATAAACGGCAGCAAGAACGCCGCCCCTGCTACCAACAACGCGTAACTGCCAAACGGCCGGGGCCAGGGGCTGTAGAGAATTAGAAGAAAGACGGCGAATTTGAGCGCATTGTCGTGGAACGCGTCCAGGAATTCTGTCATGACCAGCGCGCGAAACCCCCGGCTCTGCAAACCTGCTGCCACCGAATCCCTCCCCGCAGCTTAGCGCGACCATTGATCAGGATAGCCGCCGGCTATCGTACTATCGGCCCACGCACAGATTTCTTGCTTTAGTAGCCTCAATACTAGTCGATCAGGCCGCGTCTTTCTCAAAAGAAAAGAAAGAACCCATTGGCCGCATACAGGATAGCGACGATACTAAAAGCTACGCCAGCATACCACATCGCTGGCCGTTTCAAGAGAGCGCTGACGGAAGATAGTACGATGGCGATCTGAAAAAGCACCACTGCCAGGGCAAACTGGTTGCCCTGACGGTTTACCTTACGGTTTTCAGCACCGGTCTTTTCTGCCATATCCTTGATCTCGGCCTTCTCCTTATCATAACGGGCTATCTTTGTGCGCAGATCTGCCACCCGGTTTTCGTAGGCACCCTTCTGTTCGGCCTTGGTAATACCAAGCTGCGCCACTTCAAAAGCTTCCAACTGGGATTCCGCCAGGTTCTGCTTTATGCTCTTGGCTTGATAATACGCCCACTGGCTGCCTTCCTGGGCGGTCAATATCTGATTCTTGGAGACGCAAACGCCGGCACGTCCCGCCGCGACCGCGGTAGCCACGGCTAGTACCGTGGTCGTTACCGCCACACCTTTCATCCACTTTTCCTGTAATATTTCAGACATGATCACACCTCCGAATATTTTCTATGTACCTTATGGACAATTTATCACGCAGGGTACCTACTGTCCATCAAAGAGAGGGCGGAAAAGCCTGCCCTGTACCGGCGATCCAGAATCCTCTGAACAATCCCTCGGACCCGGCTCGCTGCAGGCTCGCCCGGCGTCCTCGGGATATTTTGTCGAGAATCCTCTGAACAATCCCTCGGACCCGGCTCGCTGTAGGCTCGCCCGGCGTCCTCGGGATATTTTGTCGAGAATCCTCGACAAAATACAAATCCCCTGCGGCTACTGGAGCCACAGGGGATTGAAATAACCGATCCAGATATTATCTACCTGCGCAACCCTGACAAGCATCGCTCAAGCATAAGACAGCCGGACTTACCAGCCGCCTCTGCGCGGGCCACGGTCGCGACCGCCACCACCACCGCCGCCGCCACGGTTCTTACCAAAACCGCCGCCACCGAATCCACCGCTACGCGGGCCGGAAGATTCGCGCGGACGAGCCTCGTTGACCGTAACCGGACGTCCCTTGATCTCCTTGACTCCGGTCATGGCCGCTTCGGCTTCTGACTGAGAAGGCATTTCCACAAAACCGAAACCTCTGGGGTCGCCGGTAAACTTGTCTTTTATGACCGTAGCCGACGATACCTGTCCAAAGGCGCTGAAAGCCTCACGCAAATCATCCTGCGTTGCCTCCCGTGCCAGATTGCCGACAAAAATATTCATCTACTTCTCCTTAAGTTTAGACAAAAAAGGCCCGGCTTTTTTGAGCCGGGCCTTTGATAGGGCTTACAGTTTCACTACGTTCTTAGCTTGTTCGCCCTTGGGACCAGCGGTGATCTCGAACTCAACGTCCTGTCCCTCCGCCAGCGACTTATAGCCTTCCCCCTGAATGGCGCTGTGATGTACGAATACATCTTTGCCAGACTCAGGTGTGATAAAGCCGTAACCCTTTTTGTCATCGAACCACTTCACTTTACCCTTAACCATTGCTACTGTCCTCCTTTTAATTAACTTGAACCACACTGGACGGGCCAGAAATGAAGAAACCGCAAGGGCGTCACCTTTTCCCCTGCGGTCCAAGATCACTTCTCCCGTCCTACTTGGGCACCAGTATGCACGATTATTAAGTATTTGTCAACTAAAGTATCTGGAAGATCAGGCAAAAGAAAAGAAACGATAACCTTCCGACGGTGCGATGGGACATCTTTACAAATCAGCTGGCCGCGTCCCGGCGCGACTCCAGGGCTTCCCAGCGCTCGTAGGCTTGTGTCAGCTCGCTTCCCACGGTCTGCGAACGGTCGCGAGCCTGAGCGATCTCTTCCGGAGGATTCTTGTAGAAGGCTGGATCGGCCAACAATGCGCACAGCTTCTTTTGCTCGTACTCCAGTTCCTCGATCCGGGACGGAAGCCCTTCCAACTCACGGGCTTCCTTATAGGACAGCTTGCCGGATGAAACAGATGAGCCCCTTTCCGCGCGCACCAAAGCCTTGTCCCGGGACGTCTTCGCTGAGACCGTGTTAACAGCGGACAAGCGCTGTTCAAGCCAATCGTCATAACCGCCCGGATATTCATTGACTTCACCGGCGCCTTCCAGCACGATCGTTGAAGTGACCACGTTGTTCAAAAACGCCCGGTCGTGGCTGACCAGGATCAGCGTGCCGGAATACTCCGCCAGAAGCTCTTCCAGAAGCTCCAAGGTCTCTATATCGAGGTCGTTCGTCGGCTCATCCATGACCAACACGTTAGAAGGCCGCGTAAAAAGACGGGCCAACAAGAGACGGTTGCGTTCTCCGCCCGAAAGCACCTTCACCGGCGTTCGCGCCCGGTCTGGTGGAAAAAGAAAATCCTGCAGGTAGCCAATAATATGCCGGGGCTTGCCGTTTATGACAACCGTGTCGTTGTTGCCGCTGACGTTCTCGGCGACGCTTTTTTCCTCATCCAGCTGTTCGCGCAACTGGTCGTAATAGACGACCTCCAGATTGGTGCCGAGACGAACCGTGCCCTTGCTGGGCTGGAGCTTTCCTAGAAGAATACGTAATAGCGAAGTCTTACCGCTGCCGTTGGGGCCGATGACGCCGATCTTGTCGCCGCGCATGATGTTGGTCGAGAAGTCCCGTATCAACAGCTTATCGTCGTAGCTTAAACCCAAGCGAGAGGCCTTGATGACCAGATGCCCCGACGGGTCGGTCTCCTGAACGCGAAAACGCACCTGCCCGACCTCGCCGCGCTGGGCCTTTTTCTCTTCTCGCATGCGCTCCAGCGCCTTGACGCGGCCCTCGTTGCGGCATCTTCGGGCCTCGACCCCTCGGCGGATCCAGACCTCCTCCTCGGCCAGCTTCTTCTCGAAATTGGCGCGCTGGACGCTCTCGTTTGCCAGCGCCATCTGTTTGCGCTCCAGAAAAGTATTGTAGTCGCAGGCCCAGCTGAAAAGCCGCCCCCGATCCAGCTCCATGATGCGGGTGGCCAGGTGGGTCATGAACATGCGGTCGTGGGTCACAAAAAAGACTGTGCCGGGGTACGCCTTGAGAAATCCCTCCAGCCAGTCGATAGAATCGATGTCCAGGTGATTGGTCGGCTCGTCTAGAAGCAGCACCTCCGGCCGGAGCACCAGGGCGCGAGCGAGCAGGGCCCGCCGCTTTTGTCCGCCGGACAAAGTTTCAAAGCTGGCCTCGGGATCCAGCTTCATCCGGGAAATAACATGCTCGACCTGGCTGTTGACCTCCCAGCCGTCGGTACGGTCCAGCTCGGCCTGCAAAGTATCCAGGCGGCGCAAGAGCTCCGGGCTGTGATCGGTATGCAAACGATGACTCACGTGATGGTAGTCGCTTAAAAGCCTGGCGCGCTCACCCAAGCCGGACAGGACCACGTCGAAAACGCTGCCGGTAATGTCGCGCGGAACATCCTGCGGCAGATACGCCACTCGAATGCCCTTCTGCCGGCTGACCTGTCCGTCATCCACACCCATTTCACCGGCCAGAACCTTCATCAGGGTAGTCTTGCCCGTGCCGTTGCGGCCCAAAAGCGCCACCCGCTCACCGGGCTCCAGCTGGAGGCTGAGACCGTCGAAGATACGCGGCCCACCGAACGCCATTGTTATATCCTGCACGCTTAGCAAGGCCATTGGGGATCTTTCACTAACAATCAGTAATTAAATAAGTCGGCAAGGGTCAGACCAGCGTCGGGACGAACAGCTGCCAACGCCTTCAGGATCTTGCGCTGGACATT
>JAAXVU010000068.1 GCA_013335325.1 Candidatus Omnitrophota bacterium
GGGCTGGGGCTTTATATGATGCGGCAGATCGTGGAGAAGAACCACCGGGGGCGCATTGCGTTCTCGTCGGAATATGGCCGCGGGGTTGAGGTGCATATCGACCTGCCGGCGGCGGTCTAGAGATTGGCAAGGACATAACAGCCCCGCCGGACATGGCGCGGGTGAGGATAATACCAGGAGGAATTATGGACAAGGCCAGGATTTTGGTTGTCGACGATGATGTCGAGATGCAGAACGTGCTGCCGATATTTTTGAAGCGCATACTCGACTGCGATGTGGTGGTGACGGGCAACGGCTCCGATGCCATAAGAGAGCTGGACTCGGGTACGTTCCAGATGATCGTGCAGGACCTGCAGATGCCGGGCATGGACGGTTTCTCGGTCTTGGCGCACGCGGTCAAGCGGCAGCCGAGGATGGTCCGCATTGTCCTTACCGGCATCGTGGACCCGGCTATCACCCGGCGGGTGGAGAGCATGGGGGCGACTTACGTCTCCAAGCCACCGGAGCTGAATGTGCTTAAGCTTATCATCAAGCGGGAGCTGGGGCGCTATGTCAGCGGACCAGCGGCCTGACGGGGTCCGATATCTGTGGCGGCAGGTAGAAAGTATTGTTGGCGGCCGGGTAGTGAACGATCAGGCACAGCGTAGTGCTGCGGGCCGCGTTCTCGAAATAGTGCACTTGCCGGGCGTCTAAGGCCAGGCGCTGGCTGCGGTGCAGTGTCTTTTTCTCCTCCACGTCGCCGTCCTTTATCACGACCCGTACTTTCCCGATCAGTACAAATATCCATTTCAGCGACTCGGCCGCCTGGGGAGGGTCTTGCAGGTCGGAGGTGCGTCCGCCGGCCCGCAGGGTAAGCTGCTCGGTGACAAACGGCAGGTTGCGGTCCAGTATCCGGGCCGCGGCCTTTTCGTTGTAGGTAAAGACGGTTTCGGGCGCCTTGATCGCGGAGACTTCCGCGTCAGTGCCTTCGCGCAGGAAGGACGTCTTCACGCCCAATATAAGCGCTATCTGGATCAGCGTGCGCTCGCGGACCACCACCTTGTTTTTTAGCAGCCGGGTCAAGGTCGAGCGGTCGATGTGGCTTTGTTCGAAGGTCTGCACCAGTTCGTCGTAGAAATCCTTGAGGGATTTGTAGCCTTTCTCACGGATCAGGCGCCGGATCTTTTCTCCCACCGTTTCCATTTCAGCCTCATTTCGATCTTAACGTTTATTAAAAGGACGCGTACGCGTATTTTTCTCACTTGGAAATTTGTCCCTTTAATTCAAATTATAGACAGCCGGGATGGTTCAGTCAAATAGAAAATGTGCTTTTCTCTAATAATTAATAGAATTATTGCGCATTTATCTTATTTCTAGCCCAGAAATTATGCTGCTTAACATCTTACAGGATATGCATTCCATGTCAGTCACTTGACAAGAGCGCATTCATGGTATATATTTTGAACCTGGAGTAATGCGATAAACGGGGATATTATCCATGTACGCGCTTCTCATCTTGAACAATGAAAAAGGCACCCTGCGGCTTATCGTCCGTTTGCAGGAGCGGAACATGCAGAGCCGGGTGGTGGCTTTGTTACGGGATAACAAGGCCAGAGAGGCTTTGAATTTTATCAAGGCCCGGGGTGAGGTGGCGGCCTATTTGCCTTGCGGAGTGAAGCTGCCTCTGACGCCGCGGTTCACCCTGGTGGAGGACCTGGTCTAGCCGGAAGCGGCAGATGAAATCGTGGATGGCGCACGTTGGGCACAGGTTGGACTGAAGGCAGCACCAGTCGTTACCGGGCGGAGGGACGGATGTCTGGACAGAGATCGCTAATTGGGGCAGGTTACGCCTTGGCTCTGGTTTGGTGCGCGATGACCGGGACGTCGGCATATTCTGCTTTTACCACGGTTTATTTGCCGCCGGCCAGCCTGGCTGACGTGCACGCAAATAGTATCCCGTCTAAGTCCGCGTCGGTAGCACTGCCTGCCGCAAAACAGCCAGCCGAAGGAGACCTTCCGCGCGATCCTTTTGCGCCGGTGGTGGTGACTGTAGCGACGCCACCACCGACGGCCCAGACAGCCAAGGGGATAGCGGGCTGGAAGGTCCGGGCCGTGGTGCTTTCTTTAAGGAAGGGCGCGGTGCTGGAAGACAGCTCCGGAGAGATATTTTTTCTGCGAGAGAGCGAGAGCGCGGCTGGCCTGACGGTCAAGGGCGTGGCTGGCGATTCGGTAACAGTGGAAAGGGACGGACAGCAATGGCAATTGTCGGTCGACGGACCGGGTTAAGAATATTTTTGGCCGTTAGCATCGGCGTATTTTGCGGTGTACCGGCGCCGGCGCAGGAAGGCGCGGCGCTTTCCCTGCCGGCCGGGCCGGTGGTGGCTCTCCTGGATGTGCGAGACCTGGACGTGAAGGACGCGGTCCGGCTGATCGCCCGCGAGTCCGGACTCAATATCGTCGCCGGAGACGGCGTGCAGGGGCGCGTGACCGTGCATCTGGAGAACGTGCCGGCCCGGGAAGCGCTGGCTACCGTCCTGCAGATGACGCAGGCCGCGTTCGAGGAAGACGCCGGGGTCATCCGGGTTGTGTCCGCGCAGGAATATCAGGATAAATACGGCCGGCCTTTCAGCCGGCGGCTGGGTTCGCGGCTTTTCCGTCTGCAGGGGATGAAGGCCGCGACAGCGGCGGCGCTCCTGGAGCGGCTCCGGAACCAGTTCGGCAAGGTAGTGGCCGACGAGGTGTCGGGCACGGTCTTCGTGGAAGATGCGCCGTCGCGCCTGGCCGAGATGGAGGCGTATTTGCGGGAAGTGGACCAGCCGCTTACGACCCGGGCCTTTCAGCTGGAACATCTGGAAGCCGAAACAGCGGCGGGGCGGCTGACCGGCCTTCTTACCACCGGCGTCGGCAGCGTGGTGGCCGACAAGCAGGCGAACAAGCTGCTTGTGACTGATTCCGCCGGAAGAATGGCCGCGCTGGAACGTTTCCTCAAAGAGACGGACGTGCCGCGCCAGCCCCGGGTAATTACGCTGAGTTACGCCCGGGCCGAGGAGGTGGCCGCGCTGGTGCGTCCGCAGCTTACCGCCGGAGCAGGATCGCTTGAGATCGACAAGCGCGCCAACCAGCTCATCGTTATTGATACAGCGGCGCGGGTGCAGGAGCTGGCGGAGGTCATAAGCCAGCTGGACCGTCGTGAACAGGAGGTGCTGATCGAGGCCAGGATAGTCCAGGTGGCGCTGGACGATGCCTTGCGCATGGGTATCGACTGGGACGCCGTAGTCAAACGCGCCCACGGTCTGGAGATGAAGGCGTCTTTGGGCGGGGTCGGCGCCGGCCCGAAGAGTGCCCTGTCCATCGGTACGCTTTCCGGCGACAATTACCACGCGGTGGTGGAAGCCTTGGGCAGCGTCAACCGCAGCCACGTGCTTTCCAGCCCGCGCATCGCGGTCCTGAACAACCATGAAGCCAAAATACTGGTCGGCAGCACACGCCCCTACGTGACCAGTACGACTACCACTTCGTCAGCCGGTCCGGTCACCGTTTCGGAGGAAGTGAAGTTCATCGACGTCGGGGTGAAGCTACTGGTGACACCGGTTATCCATCCCGACGGTTTTGTCACCATGAAGATCCGGCCGGAAGTGAGCTCGGCGGTGAACTCGATCCGTACCGGACAGAACAACGTGGTGCCGGTGGTGGACACTTCCGAGGTCGAGACCACCGTACGTGTGCAGGACGGCGTGACGGTCGTGATCGGCGGGCTTATCCGTGAGGAAAGGGCCGGCGCCGACTACAAGGTGCCCCTCCTGGGGGACATCCCGCTCGTCGGGTACGCCTTCCGCAACCAGGCCAGGACACAATCCCGTAACGAGATCGTAATCTTTTTGACCCCGCGCATCATGACCGGGGACGGCAAATAGGAGACGCGGCATGTTCCGTCGGTCGGATGTCTGTATCGTCGAGTTCCTGCCGGATGCCTGGCGGGCGAGCCTGGTACGCGGCCGTAAACGGTCAGTGGCTGTCCGCCAAGGAAAGCTGGGGCCGGGGCAGGAGGAGCGCGCAGCCGGCGAGCTGGCGGAATTTGTCGGACCCCGACGCGTCAACACTCGCACGCTGGTGCTTATTCCCAGAACAGCCTGCCTCCTGGGTGCCTGGCGGCTGCCTTCGAAGGACCGCGGCGAGCTTGTGGGGATGGCCGAGCTGCAGTTCAGCCGTACAACGCCGCACCGGCGGGGCGAGATGCAGGTGGATGTCAGGCGGCTCAACAGTTCAGTTGGCAAGTCGCTCGTGTCCTGCGCCATGACGGGGCGGGATGCCTTGCAGGAGTGCCTGGATATCGTCGGGCGGGCCGGCCTGTGCCCGGAGGTTGTGACGCTAAACGTCCAGCGGCTGGTGCCGTTGGCTCGGCGGGTGTGGGGCAATAGATCGGACGGCCGGGGCCGGATCCTCGGGCTGTGCCTGGACGGCGCCTTGGGGCTGGGGTTGTTCGTCCGGGGAGATATGCTCTGTTCCCGCGAGGAGCTCCTGGCGGATGATGCAGACAAGGCTTTGGAACTATTCGTGGAGTATTGCCGCAAGGAATTCCCTGGGACAACGGTCCGGGAAGCGCTCTTGCTCGGCGTTCCGGCGGCCACCGCTCAGGTCCGCAGCGTGGCCGGTATCTCCGTCGGTGTACGCGAGTTGTATTCTCTGGCGGCCGACGCGAACGAACGGATGGCGTGGGAGCTCTGTCCGGCGGCGTTCCTGGACCTGCTCCTGGCAGGCGACGGCATGGCGAATGGTTTCGATCTGTCGCCAGATGAGGTGCGCCGGGAGCGGGAGCGTCAGCGGTGGCGGTGGCTGTTTAGGCACCTGGCGGTGCTGGCGGCGCTGTTTCTGACAGGTGCGGCTCTCCTGGGTGCGGGAGCGCTCCGGCGGGAATTGTCGGATATCGCCTGGCTGCGTCGCGAGCTTGCCCGCGAGTCCGGGCGGGTCCGGGATGTGGAAGCCCAGGCCCGGCAGATCGCCGCCGTCGGGCAGTATCTGGCCGGACGCGTGGAAGCGGCGAGGGCGCTGGCAGACCTGGCGCGCAGGCTCCCGCCGCAGGCCAGGCTGGAACGTTTCGAGCTCAAGGATCGAACAGCGACGCTGCAGGGCGAGGCGGCGAGCCTGGAGGCGGTGGAGGCTTTCCAGTCGGCCTTGTCCGGCGCCGCGGACTGGCGGGAAGCGAGGCTGGACGGTATCGACAAACGTCCGACGGAGACTTCCGAGAAGGTGACGTTCCGTCTGACATTTTTGTCCGGGCAGGAATGAGACGCCCGGCAGCTTGCGGCATGAAACAGCAGGGACGGTTGGGCGCATCGGTCAACTTGTCCGGGGAGCCGGATCGGTAAAGATTGCTTATTTTGAGAGGGAGGCCAAGGGGCATGCAGGTTGCTTGGGCCGGGTTGTTCGGCAAGAAGAGGGTTGTTTGGGTTGGCGTTGCCGCCTTTTCGCTGGCCGTGATCGTCGGGGCTGGCTGGTGGAACGGGTTTCGTTCTGATTTGCTGCGCCGGAAGGCCGCGCTGCAAAAGGAATGGGAGCGGTCCCGGGCGGTCCTGTCCCGCGCCGATGAGCTGGAGAGGCGCGGCAATGAACTGCGCGTGCGGTATCCGGCGCTATTTAGCGCTCCCAAAGAAGCCACGGCCGTGATGGCCGAGCTGGACGCCCTGGCCCGGGAGGCTGGTATCGCGGTCGATATGCTGAGGCCGGTGCCGGCGGAGGCTCCGGGAGGTGTGCGTTGCGAGCTGTCAATGCGCGGGACCTGGGCCGGGCTCATGCAATTCCTGCGGGAAGCGGAAGGACCGGCGCGCTTGTTCACCTTTTCGTTACTTAGGATCCAGCGGCAGGAACCGACCGGCGAGCTTTTGGTCACGGCCGAGGCCCAAAAGTCGCAGCTCTAAGCTGTTTTTTTCCTGAGGTTTTCCGGGGGGTTTTCCGGGGACACGTACCAATTATCTTACAAGCAATGAGAACCCCGCGCATATCGGCATGGCAACCCCGGAGTTAGTGGTAAGAAAAGGAGATCAATGGTCAGAACCGCTCGAATTGTTGCCGAAGGCCTGCCGCATCACGTTTTTCAGCGCGGGAACCGTCGTCAGGTGGTGTTCTTTGAGGATGAGGACCGCCGCGCCTATCTTCGATTGCTCAAAGACAAATGTGTTGAGCACGGCGTAGACGTTTGGGCGTATTGTCTTATGGACAACCATGTGCATTTGATCCTGGTGCCGGTCAGGATGGAAAGTCTGCACCTTGCGGTCGGCGAAGCGCACAAAATGTATACCCGGATGATCAATTTTCGTTACGGCTGGCGCGGGTATCTTTGGCAAGGACGGTTTCACAGTTTTGTCCTGCAGGAAAGGCATTTGTACGCTGCGATGCGTTACGTCGAGCGCAATCCGGTCCGTGCCGGGATCGCAGTCAGGGCGGAAGAGTACCCGTGGTCGAGCGCGCGGGCTCATGTGTGCCGGGTGAATGATCCGGTGTTAACGCGTTGTTATATGGAAGACGAGATCCAGGACTGGCGAGAATATTTGGACGGTCGGGAACTGGCAGAAGCGCTGTCCTTGATGCGTCGCCATGGATCTACGGGTCGCCCCTTGGGGGATAGCGACTTCTTGGAGCGGCTGGCGAAGAAGCTGGGTGTGGATTTGGGGGAAAAACGACCTGGGCGACCACGTAAACAAGGCTGCGCTTAAGGAAAATTGGTACGTGTCCCCGGAATCCCGGAATCACCCGTGTCTAAACGGCCGAAAGGGAGGTTTTTTGAACTTTTTTGGCAATTTTGTTCGAAAAAGTCAGTTAAAAGGGCAGTCAGGTCATTGACAGGAAATGAAATGAATATATATTAACTGTCTTTAAAAGTGCCTGAGCGTTCTGACTGCTTTTTAATTATGCCTTTGGAATGTTTCTGAGCACAGTTCACCGAGTGGCGTTCTTAACTAAAACGGAGGAGATGCATTATGAGAACAAAGGTAATGGTGATGGGAGTATTGGCCGTGCTGTTTCTGACAGGCTGCGCCAGTATCGTGGGGAAGAATCTTTTTGCGGTCTCGATTAACAGCAATCCGAACGGCGCCAATATTTTGGTTGAGGATGAAAAGGGTAAGAAGGTTTTCTCGGGAGTAACGCCTACGACAGTTACGCTTAATTCTGGTGAGTCGTATTTTCACGCCAAGACCTACAATGTCACCTTCTCCAAAGCAGGTTTCAAGGAGCAGCACGCGGTTATCAAGTCGACTTTAAGCGGATGGTATTGGGGTAATATTGTATTTGGAGGGCTTATCGGCATGCTTATAGTTGATCCCATAACGGGTAATATGTGGAAGTTGCCGACGGAAGTAATGGCCAATCTGACTTCTGATGTGGCCTTGAATAATGGTCAACCGGTATTGCAGCTTGTGACGCTTGATCAAGTGCCTGAGGAAATGAGGAAGCATTTAATCAGGCTGAACTAGATGGTTGTATCTTAGAAGTTACATTGTGGCTTATCTATCCGCCGGGGTGATCCATCCGCCCCGGCGGTTTTATTTTGTAGATGATCCACGACAATAAATTCCTGCGATCCCGGCGCCGGTATGGCTTCTAGAATTCTAGGGATCCCTTGAGCAGCGGACATAAACAGTAGGCCATTCTCCGTCGGATCCGCAGGCTGACTTTTCACCTGTGGTAAGCCTTGAGCCGGAGGCCTTTCAGCGCTAGAATGAACTCGAAAGAGGGAGGTGGGTTATGCATATAGCCGACATGAGAAGAAGCAGCAAGGGGATGCTGAAGATTTGGCGTCTTCCACCTCATCATTTCCTGTGCCAAGCCCGGACGTCGCTGTCAGAAAGAGTGGGACGGATGATGTCTTTCGCCAAACGGTTCAGGAGGCAGTATCCAAAATGATGCACCGGGGCCGTCCCGGTGACGCCGGACGGTGCGTTCCTGCTTCGGCGGGGGAAGATCGGCCCCCGTCAGGAGCCGGAGGCGGGTTGTCTTAACCCCGGCGGCCTGCCCGATTATGTGAAGAAGATATCAAGGCGTGGAAAGGGAACGGAATATGCTCAAGAAGATATTGTCGGTGACAGGCAAGATTATCGTCGGACTCTTCCTTTTTTATCTGCTGGCGGGTTTCGTACTGGTCCCGTTGGCCTTGTGGTGGGGCATCCCCAGCCAGGGCACCAAACTGCTGAAACATCCGGTACAGGTCCAGTCCGTCTATTTCAATCCCTTCCTCTGGCGGCTGGATATTTCCGGCCTGCGTATCCTCGACGCTGACCACCAGGTCCTCGTGGGCTTCGACAAGTTTACAGCCGATGCAAGTTTCTTGAGCTTATTTGGCAAGGCGTATCGCGTGGAGTCGCTGCGACTGGACGGTCTTAAAGTGAACGCGGTGCTACTACCGGGCAACAAGATAAATCTGCTGGAGCTGGTTCCAGCCGCGGAAGTCGCTCCTGCCACGGGCAACAAGCCGGCGGCTGGCGGGACTGTTACTTCGCCGTCGGGAGAACCGGTCGCGACCGCTCAGGGCGTGCCAGCCCGGCCTTTGCCGGTGCTTGTGGTAGACGAGATCGTCCTTAGCCGGGGCAGCGTGCATTTCACCGACCAGACCATTTCCCCCAAGTTCTCGACCGTGCTGGACCAGATCGAGGTGCGCGTGACAGGGCTCTCGACCCGGCCGGACTGCCAGGCCCGGGTGGATTTCCAGGCCGTGCTCGACGGTAAGGGTGCGGTCAAGAATGAGCTTATGGTCCGTCCGTTCGTCGTCCCGCTCGAGCTGGAGACGACCTTCTCGCTCGACGGTTACGCCATGACAGTGTTGACGCCTTATATCGGTAAATATACCGGCCGCGCCTTGCAGGACGGCCGGCTGGAATTCAACATGACCTACCGGATCGCCGGCAACCGGCTTACCGCGTCGCACAAGGTTTTGATCCAGCGCTTCGAGTTCGGCGGGAAGGTGCCGAGCAAGGACGCTCTGCCCTTGCCGTTCGGACTGGCGGTGGCGCTCCTGGAAGATCCGCAGGGCCGGATCAACATCAATCTGCCGGTCACCGGCGACCTCAGCAAGCCGGACTTCCGGTACTGGCCGCTCGTGGGCCAGGTGGTGCGCAATTTCTTTATGGGGCTTGTCACCAAGCCGTTCGCATTCCTGGCCTCGGCTTTGGGCGCCGACAGCGGCACCGACGAGCTGGGCTACGTCCGCTTCCAGCCCGGACAGTCCGTGTTGCTCGACGCCGAAAAAGAGAAGCTGAAGACTTTGATAAAGGGACTGGCCGAACATCCGCGATTGATGCTCGAGGTCAACGGCGGTTACGACGACACTCTGGACTGGAAGGCCATCAAGACAGATGTCTTGGAGCGGGATTTTAAGGAGCTACGCAAGGATTCCACCCGTCCCGACAGCGCGCTCTACCAGATGCTTTACCAGCGGCGGTTTGGACTGCGCGACCTGTGGGATATCACCAAGAAGTTCAAGGTCAAAGAGGGAGAGTACAAGGATGCGGACCTGGTGACCGAGCTCAAGCGCCGGCTGATCGAGGAAGGCGCAGCGGACCGCAAGGCGCTGGAGGCTTTGGCCCAGGAGCGGGCCAAGGCGATCTACGAGCAGCTGTTGGCTGACGGAATGGACCGCGGCCGTATCCGTTTGGGTACTGCCCGGCCGAGCCAGGCCAGTATGGGGCTGGTGCCCTCGGAATTCACCCTGACCGTCTTTGGTCAGGAGGAGGAGACGGCCAAGTCTGAGCAGCCTGTACCGGCTGGCCAGTCGGCAGCGGCTAGTAAATAAGCTGCAACGGTTGTCGCTGGCGTTGTTTCGTGGCGGAAGGCCTCTTGAGACAGCAATGACAGTAAGGGTGGCTTTGGTCGTGTTGATGTGAAACAGGTCTAGGCGGTCGATAAGGTCTGAGAGGTCGGGAGACGCTTTATATGTCCACAAACCTTGCCGACCCGGCAGACGTTTTAGACCGCTACGTTCGATAACCCACCAGCCCTTTAACACGATCAGGCCTGAATTTTGGATCCGGTGTCAGCCGGGGTCATTTCTTCCTAACTCATTATCCTGCCTAAATTATCCTGTCTGCCCAATGTTGGATGAATAGCCCGATTTGATCCTGCTGTCTGTCGTTCGGGTGGCCGTGGCCGGAGCGTGTGGATGCTGTGAGATGGCAAGTTTGAAGGAGCTTTGGGCCCGGATCAGCGCGGGCTGGACCGCCCGGAGGGATCTTTCGGGTGTCCGCCGGCTGTTCCGGATGGACTGCCTCTTCGTCGAGAATGCCTGCAATTTTACGGCCGGCTGGAAAATTGACCGGTGTCTGATCTGCCTCACTTTGGCCGCGGTTTTGGGCCTGACTGCTTGCACTCCATTGGTGCGGCGTCTTAAGGCCGACCATATTACGTTAATATCTAATATTGGGCCATACTGAAAACACCGACCGGTCGGTGTTTTGCCCGGATTTTGCGTTTATTGCAGGTCGGTTTGCTTTTCTTTACATTATATAGTATATTTCTGGCATCTTAACCAGAAATGGGTTTCGTCTTCTTTGTTTTACCTCCTCTGGATCGACCTAAAACCGCCGCGCTGATAGCGGCACAATACGGGGCATGAGAAATGGATATCCTGAAGAAAACCGTCAGTTTTCGCGCTGTATCAATTTTGGTCCTGGCCAGCTTTGTGGCAACATCGGTAATGCCGCCGCAGGCTTTCGCGCAGGCGCTGAATTTGCCGGCACCGGGGGCGATGGTGGGCCCGAGCGCGACGTTTGAGCCGGTCTTGATGAAAGGCCTCAAGGTCCATCCCGAGAACCCTCTCCTTTTCGATTT
>JAAXVU010000193.1 GCA_013335325.1 Candidatus Omnitrophota bacterium
GGCGCGATACAACACCACCCTCTCCAGATCCTGCCCCAGCATAACCATCTCTTCCAGAGAATGCTTGTGACTTACACGTGCAGTGTCCTGCTCGATGATAGGGCCTTCGTCCAGCGCCTCCACCACATAATGACTGGTAGCGCCGATTATCTTGACGCCCTTGCGGTGTGCCTGGGCATAGGGACTGGCCCCGGCAAAGGCCGGCAGGAAAGAATGATGTATGTTGATTATCCGGTTACGATAACGCTCGATAAAGCCGGCTGAAAGTATCTGATGATATCTGGCCAGGACAATGCAATCAATACCCCGCGACTGCAATGCCGCCAGTTGCTGAGCTTCGGCGTCGGCCTTGGTTTCGGTCATAACAGGCACGTGCAGGAACTCAACACCCCATTGTCTAGCCATAGGCTCGGCTTCCTGGTGATTGCTCAACACCAGTGCCAAGGAACAAGGAAGCTGTCCTGATCTATAGCGGAAAAGCAGATCATGCAAACAATGCAAATGACGGGAAACGAAGACCGCCACACGCGGCAGGCGATCGTCAAAATACAACTCCCAGGACATGGCGAACTCCTCCGCCACCGGACGGAAAGCATTTTCAATATGCTCCCGGGCCAGACCGAAACCAGCCAGCTCCCATTTTATACGCATGAAAAAAACACTGGCGTCGATGTCAGTATGCTGGTCGGCATCGACAATATTGCCGCCATGCCGGAAAACAAAATTGGTGACGGCGGCCGTGATGCCTTTACGATCAGGACAAGAAATGAGTAAGATCGCGTGATTCATAGCCCATTATCTGTTTAAACGATCAGCAATCAATAATAGCGAGCAGGCCCACACGGACCGCTATTCCCCCAAAGCCTTTTGCACAGCCGACATTACCCGGTCGGCCTCAAAAGGCTTAACGATATAATCAGTAGCACCCAGCCGTATGGCTTTCATCAGGGATTCCCGCTGGTCGATGGCTGTCACCATGACCACCTTGGCCTTGGGATCAAACTTGAGAATTTCCTCCAGGGCCTGGATACCATCCATCTCCGGCATAACAATGTCCATGGTCACCAAGTCCGGCTTGAGCTGTTTATACAAATCCAGAGCCTCTTTACCGGTCGCCCCTTCCGCCACGATCTCGTAACCGCCACACTCGACCAGGATATCCTTGATCATGAGTCGAATGATCGGAGCGTCATCCACCAGCAAAATCCGCTTAGCCATAAACATTCTCCTTTTTAAATCTTACCCACTATCGCCGCCAGCTCCTTCTGCGCATCGCCTTTGGGCAAGAGGAACATCCGACACTTGACATTCAGCCGCACCACCCGGAACATGCTTTCGATCATTAGAATTTCATCCTGTTCCGCGGCAGCCTCCATGATGTATTCGCCAAAGATAGTACTGGCATAGTCGTGGACCACTATCGGAGGCGTAGGCTTCATCTTGATCTGAAAATCGGAAGCAAATACATTGGTCACGGCGCTGGCGAGTATATTACCCAGCTCCTGCACAGTGCTGGTCACGTATACATCAAACTTCTTCGTTGTACCCAACTCCCGTCGAAGAATCAAGTCGGTCAGGGTCAAGCTGTCATTGGCATCCACGTAAAACAGGAACTTGAACGGCAGGTCACCCACCAAGTCCACAAACGCACCCACCACGTCACCGGTATCGGACTGCATAACTCGTTCAGTCGCCTTGGTCACATCCTCCAAGGACACGCCCTCCAGCTCGATCTTGGCACCGGCCTTGATCATCTTGGAGAGGACCTGGGAGGCCTTATCAATCGAAAGGTTCGCCACCAGTTTAAGAGCTCTGTCGATCTCTTGGTCCGCCATCTCAATACTCCTCTGTTGGTCCACCGAACACCTGGCATATCACTTTGCCAGACTCGGTGTGAAACTTAATTCTATAGCCCCGCTCTCCACCGGTTTTATGCGCCTTCAGTGGTATTCCATACTCTTTAAGGATCGCCTGTACTGCCACCGCATTTTCTGCACCAATATTCCGCTCGACGTTCTGCAAGACTTTCGCACCGCCAAAGATCTTCGCCACCAGGTCCTTCGGCTGCACGCCAAAAGAAACCTTGAGAGAATGCACCAACTCGGGGACGCCAGTGTCGGCATATTTGGCCTTTTTTATCCCCGGTTGAGCAGCATTGTTGCCCGCCGTAGGCATCATTAGGTGCAGCAAGCCTCCCGCGCCATGCGAAGCCGAAAACAGGCATACTCCGATGCAGGAACCCAGAACGGTGGCCAATACATCGCCGTCCCTGCCAAGTTTTATGTCCGCCATACCGACGGAGACTTCAACGGCCATCTGGTTACCTCGATTCTTTTATAATGGTAGCCGGGTCAAGTATCAACGCGACGTTACCGTCCGCCAGAATAGACGCGCCGATTATGCCCTTAACGTTCGCGAAATGTTTGGTGAAAGATTTGATCACTATTTCATCTTTCCCGACCAGTGAATCAACCAACACGCCCAAGCGCGTCTCGCCGTCCGTAACAATGACTACCCGTTTGTCCTCATCCTCTGCCACGGCCTTGTTGGGCTTGACATGGATGACCTTCTCCAGCTCGATCAGCGACAGCGCATGGTCGCGCAGCTTGACCGTAGCATTACCATCGACAGAATAAATATCCTTCTGCGGGACCTTAAAGATCTCGGTTACCGCGTCCAGCGGCAAGGCAAACACGTCACCGCCCACCACCACCAAGAGCGACTGTATGATAGCCAGGGTCAGCGGGAACTTCAGGGTAAACATACTGCCTTCGCCTATCTTCGTATCTATATCCACCACCCCGTTAAACGAGGCTATCATGCTCCGGACAACGTCCATACCGACACCGCGGCCGGA
>JAAXVU010000194.1 GCA_013335325.1 Candidatus Omnitrophota bacterium
CAGATCCTGAAAACGGATGGGCTTGGTAAGGTAATCGCTTACTCCGTGACGACGAAAAATAGGCTCCATCGTATTGTACGCCGTCAGTACTATGACCGGTATCTTGTCGGCGCCGGGTATTTTCTGGCGCTCCGAAATAAAATTATATCCGTTCATTTTGGGCATCTCTATGTCCAGCAGTATAAGGTCCACCGGACCTTCTTGCAAGACGCGCAAGGCATCTTCCCCGTCGGTGACGGCGATGACCGAAAAACCTTCCTGTTTAAGCTTGCGCTTGGTAATGTCGAGCACGACCTCTTCGTCATCTGCTATCAAAATAGTCTTAGGCATAAACCTCATCCAGTAAAATTCTTGACCGTTACCACCGCACGGCAAACGACCGCTCGCTGCCACTACCTGACCGATTCTCCGATCATGCCACTGATAATTATATATTGCGACGCTGACCGTGCAACGACTAGTCGTAATTTTTCAGATCGTCGTCACGGAACGGCACCTGGGGGTCCAGGATTTCCGATACCACATGGTCCAGAGCCTGCATATACGGTTGCAGAAAATCCTCCGGTGAAGTCACCGGGGTTCCGGGGAACGCCTCCCGTTTGGATTCACGCAAATTGAAAAGCTCGGCGCGGACGCACTCGCCCGGAAACTCGCGGGTCAGGAAATAATAATACAGCGGTATCTGAAACGAGCGCAGGTCCCGGAAGATACGCTCGCGCGAAAGCGGCACGTCCAGGCCAAAATCCTTGCGCGGCAGCCGGTCGCTCGTGCCGGTCTTATAATCGATAAGCAGGATCGTGCCGTCACGCAAACGGTCCACCCGGTCCAGTACGCAATAAAAACGCAGGTCGCTACCGGCCAAACGGATCCGCGACTCAAACGCCTGCTCCAGACAGAGCACCTCGGCCACTGCGGCAGCCCCCTCCCGCTCCTTCTCCAGAAAAACCTTAAGCCGATGGTCAAGCACTGCCTTAAGCAGGAAAGCGTCCGAACGCATGGTCCGGGCAAAAGTGGCCCGGAACTTCTCCTCGCACAACCGGAACAAACGCTGCTCAAAGGCATCATCGAGGACAAAGGGCCGGCGCAACATAGGCTGAAAAGTCTCCTGCAAAAGCTCGTGCAGGAAAGTGCCGATCTGCCGGCCGTCCGGTTCATCCAGCAGGTCTTCCGTCTCTTTTAGGCCCAGGACGTAGCTGGTATAAAATTCGTAAGGGTTCTTCAGGTAAAGATTGACGCTGGACGCCGAATAGCGGAAGTCGCGCAGGAACTCAAGCATGGCGGGAGTCTTCTCAGCCACGCGCCGGTTGGGTTCTATCTGCACGGCAAAAGCCGCCCGGGCCACCGGAAGCCCCACATGCCGACCGGCCTTCTTGTCCGCTTCCCAGGAGAGCTCCTCGATGAAACGGCTGCGCTCCTTGTCCTCACGCTCCTGGTAGACCAGATAGACGTTCTTCGCCGACGAAATTATGCGCATGAACTGGTAGCGCTGGATCTCTTCTTCCAGCTCCAGCCGATCCAGCTTAAGGCTAAGCATGACCTCGCGCGGGACCAGGCTCGAGCGGACCTCCAGCCGAGGCAACACGCCTTCATTGGCATCGAGGACAATGACATTGTCGAAGTTGAGAGAACGCGTCTCAAAGAGTCCCAGCACCTGCAGCCCCCTAAGCGGCGTACCGGCGAAGCTAACCATCTCGCGCGCCAGCTTGTCCTCGAATATCCGAACGATCTCCTCAAAAGCAAAAGGCTCGCGGTTAAAACACGCCCGAGCGAACTCGTCGCGGATGTCATACATGCAAGACGCGATACGGACGTTCAGCGGAAAACTGCCCAGCGCCCCCTGCTCCGTCACCAGGTCCAGGAAACGCCCCAGGGCTTCAGCGAAAGTCTTAAGGTCGACCACGTCCTCCCAGCCCGCAAAAACTATCCGGTGGATCAGCTCCAGTGCCCGGTGCAGATCCGACGGAGACACCGCAGCAGCACCCCGGTCCGCGGCACCAGCCGCCTGGAAGATCACTTCCTGGGCCATGACCTCCTCCAGCGACACAAAGGAACTTCCGGAGATTCCGGTGCGGGTTCGTCCGGTCAAAATATCCTCGACGGCATGCACCATGGCGCGTAGCGCCTCCGCATCGCCTGCCAGCTGCAGGTTCTTGACGAACGGGTGACGCAGCACCTTCAGGTAATCCTTGGCGTAATAACGCCCGCTCTTGCGGGAAAGCTGCGCCTTCATCACGAAATCTAAAAGGAAACTCAGACTGCTGCGCCGCAAGGGGTAACCCATCGAAACATTTATGTCCGACATCTCCGGCGGCAGCTCGGACAAAAGAGGCACCAGATGATCCGCGTCCGGCACCACCACGACTGTACGGGAAGTGTCGCCGATACCGGCCAATATGTCGCGGACAATGGCGACCTGCGAATGGACGTCGAACCCGGCCTGCACCTGCAGACGGAAAGACGTCGGCGTCGGTTCGGCGCCCTCCAGAAGCTCGCAGCCGAAACGCTGCGCGATACGCTGGAGGACCGGCCACTTGCGCTGGTCACCCTGGAAGATCAGGCTCGCTTTGCCCAATCCGTACAGATGCCGCACGACATCTTCTTCCGTGCGATGAAAATAGAACAGATTGCAAAACAGTATCTCGTCGAATTCCTCCCATCCGTGCCGCCTGGCCTCGCCGGAGGCCCGCAGGTATTGCAGACCGCGGCAAGTCTCCCCCCGGTCCTTAAGTTCGCCGTGGAAGGCCTCGCGCAAGAGCTTAATATTGCGCAGAAGACCGTTGATGCTCTCTGGCACAGCATATCCGATGCGTGCATTCTGCTGGATAGACAGCAA
>JAAXVU010000195.1 GCA_013335325.1 Candidatus Omnitrophota bacterium
GAAGAAAGGAACAATCCTGCTGTCTTTTTCAGAGAGAGACTTAATCAAAGGCCAGTCGGCAGGGGTGATGGCACAATTGAAGAGACACCCGAAGCCGGCAGAGATCGCACTATCCAGAAATTTCTGTGTTTCCGACGGGTTCTTAATATCCTGAATATGAATATGGGCATCCTGCAGCATAAAGTCAATCGTTCTCGGGTCAGGCTTGGGAGTGAGCAATAATCTCGGAAGGATCCGGACCGCCGCTTACAATGCGCCCAATTCCTTACGGCCCACAACTCGTATATGTTCTTCTTTCAGGGCCACGGTCGCCCGGGCCGGGTCGTCAAAACGGAACACCATCATGGCCTTGTCCGCCTTGTGCTCAACGAAACCGTACATGTATTCCACGTTGATGGCATGCTTGTTGATAGCACCCAGCACCTTGGCCAGACTGCCCGGCTTGTTGCCGACTTCCACCGCCACCACCTCGGTCTCGTTCACGACAAAACCATGTTCCTTAAGCAAACCCGCCGTCAAATGCGGGTCCTGCACAAGAATACGCAAGACTCCGAAGTTATCGCTTTCAGCCACCGTCAGTGCCTGGATGTTCAGGCCATGCTCACCCAAAAGCGAACAAACATCATATAGCCGACCGGTCTTGTTCTCGAGGAAGATGGAAAGTTGGATATGGATCATACAGCCTCCGCAGTTGTGCAGATATCGACGAGGCAAATCCAAAAGACCAGACCGCCGCCGATGCCCGTCATATTATTCTTTTGTCGAGCACTCGCTTGGCCTTGCCTTCGCTGCGCTCGATCGTCTTCGGTTCAACCAGCTTCACCTTGACTTCAATACCCAAAATATCTTCTATTGCCTTGCGGACTTTGGTCTCGAAAGAGCGCAGCTCCTTGATCTCATCGGAAAATACCCGCTGGTCCACCTCTACCCAGACTTCCAGTTGGTCCATGGCACCTTCTCGCTCCACGACCAACAGGTAGTGCGGCATGGTGCCTTCTATGCCCAACAGCACATGCTCGATCTGCGACGGGAACACGTTGATACCGCGGATGATCAGCATATCGTCGGTACGGCCCAGGATCTTGCTTATGCGCGGCGTGGTCCGCCCGCATTTGCATCGAGCATAATTGATGGTCACAATGTCTCGCGTGCGATAGCGTAAGAGCGGTATGCCGCGCTTGGTAAGTGTCGTTACCACTAACTCGCCGCGCTCGCCTTCCCTCACCGCTTCGCCTGTACGCGGGTCAATGACTTCCGGAAAGAACACGTCCCAGTTAAGATGCAGTCCGGATTTGTGCTTGCATTCTTGAGCCACACCAGGGCCGATGATCTCAGACAGGCCGTAGATGTCAGTAGCCAGCATATTCCAGGAGTTCTCGATCTCCCGCCGCATCGACTCGCTCCAGGGCTCGGCCCCGAATACTCCGATCTCCCAGGAACTGGCCCGCGGATCCAGCCCCATGGCCTTGGCCTCATCCAACATGTAGATCGCATAACTTGGCGTGCAGGCCAGTATGCGCGGCTTAAAATCAGCCATAAGCTTGAGCTGCCGCCGGGTCTGCCCGGAAGACGTCGGCAAAATCTTTAGTCCCATCTCCAGCGAACCGTAATGAAGGCCCAGACCTCCAGTGAAAAGCCCGTAACCGTAGGCGATCTGTATCATGTCCCCCGGCTCGGCGCCGGCACAGCCCAAACAGCGAGCGATCACCTCGGCCCACAGCTTCAGGTCTTCCTTGGTATAGCCCACCACGGTCGGGTTGCCGGTTGTGCCGCTTGAAACATGTATCTCGGCGGTGTTCCTGAGGTCGGAAAAGATGCCAAAGGGATAATTATCCCGCAGATCTTCTTTGGTCGTGAAAGGCAGCTTGCGTATGTCATGAATTCCCTTGATCGCCCTGGGCATGACCCCGGCGGCCTCCAGCTTACGCTTGTAGACCACATTATTGTCCCAAAGATGACGCACAAGTTTGCGCAAATACTGCGACTGAATATCCTCAATCTTTCTGCGCTGAGCACATTCAACTTTTTCGTTCCAGATCATGGCCCGACCTCACTGAACCCTTCGTTGAACATTCTGATATTATCCTCAAGGCGCTTGTGGCGCAGCTCATGCTCGAGCGCGCCTAGCCAGCAGTCGCGGGAGATATCCAAATGCGCAGCCAGCGCTCCTAGCATAAAGGTATTAAGAAACATGCGATCAACGTTCTTTTGGTGCGCCCTAACCAGAGTATCGTGCAGATTGATCCCGCCGGGCCTGAGCCACGGACGGAGGCGCTCCTCCTCGCCGGAATGAAAAGGGACGAGAATATCGCATTCACCTCGCGGAACCAGCGGCGCAAAGACTTGGCGTCCGAAACGTAGATGGGACTCCACTGAACCGCCGCGCTGGGCCATGCCGTGGACTTCGGACTTCTTGACATGAAACCCTGCCAGTACCGCAGCCCAGCCGCACACTTCGGCGGCCTTCAAAACACCCTGACCGCCGGTACCGCAAAATAAGATATTGGTCGTTCTATCCACTATACTCACTCCAAACGTCTATGCCACACGCCAGGCATTCCGCCCCACGCCAGACCACCCGCGTCATTCTGCTGTCTCCGGCTTGGCCAGAGCATCAAACTTGCACGACCCCACACACATGTAGCAGCCGACACATACTTCCGGGTCGACCCGGACTGAACCGTCCTCCGCCTTCGACAGAGCCGGGCAGCCAATATTAAGACATGCGTAGCATTTCTTACACTTCTCCGCGCTCAAACACACCTGTGCCCGCCGGGTCCGGCTGATAAGCTTGCAGGGCGTTCGAGTAATGATCACAGTCAAGTCAT
>JAAXVU010000196.1 GCA_013335325.1 Candidatus Omnitrophota bacterium
GGCCGGTATATTCTTACCGTCGGACGTTTTGTGCCGGAGAAAGGTTATCACGATCTGGTAGCGGCGTTCGCGAGGTTACAAGACGCAGGAGAGGTCAATAGGTCAACAGTCAGCAGTCAGCGGTCGGATTGCGGTTTAGCGGCGGCTGGCGGATGGAAGCTCGTCATCGTCGGCGATGCGGATCACGAGGACGATTACAGCCGTAAGCTCAAGTCTGATGCGGCCGCTACTCCGGGCGTAATTCTGACAGGGCGTTTAACCGGGCTTCCTCTTCAGGAGATTTACTCCAACGCCGGGTTATTCGTTCTTCCATCTTATTACGAGGGGCTGCCTATAGTCTTGTTGGAGGCCATGAGCTACGGTCTCAACTGCATCGTATCTGATATACCAGCCAACCGGGAAGTGGCCCTTAGTGCGGAACGCTATTTTCAGCCCGGCGATATTGACGGGATGGCTGCCAAGATGGCCGAATTCGTCCAGCGGCCTTTATCTGTCCGCGAGCGCGCCCAGCAACTGGAGCTGATCGCCCGGGAATATGACTGGGGCGTTATTGCCCGAAAGACTCTGGATGTTTATACGGAGTTGTTGGCGGCATGTTCAAGAAGATCTTGATAGTTCTATTCGGTCTTTCTCTGGCACTGGTCTTATATTGGGCCAAGTGCCAATTGGGACTGAATCTCATCAAGGGTTTCGCCTGGGAGAAGCCGTTTCCCTTCCTCAATACCTTACAAAAGCGCGAGAGCGAGTTGCATCCTCGACCGGGCACGGTACTGCTTCGGTCTTCTTTCGACGAGCTTTTTCCGTCTCTGCCGTGGGGTGAGCTGTGGGCCCGGGAAAACGGTCTGGTGGTTGACCGGCTGGAGCGCTCCGGCCTGCGGCGTTCCCGCTGTCTTGTGGTGAATAGCTTTTCCCGGCGCGATTGGGCTATCGGACAAGGACGGCGTATAGAGGTCTTTCCTGGTGAAGAGTTTTCCTTCTCCGGCTATGCCCGCACCACCGGAGAGGCTGTGGCGCAGTTGAGCGTCGTGACCCATGACGGGGACCGGAAAACTGTAGAATGGCACTTTGCCCTGCAAGAGGCGCGCGGCCCTAATTGGCGTCGGCTGGAGAGCCGCTTCACAGTGCCGGAAGGCGTGCGGTTCCTGCGCTTCCGTCTGACCGGAGCGGGAATAGGCGAGGCGTATTTCGACGATATACGCTTCGCGCGGGAGAAGTAGCATTGGCCGCGGGCTGTCCGCCGGTGAGGTCGGCCCCCAGACCTTGCCGACCTTGTAGACGTTGAAGACCTGCGCGGATGATAAGTATGAAGGTCATAGAAATTCGAGAAGCCGTCCTATGACATTTGACCTATAACGCATGACTTGCGTGAGCTGTATTTCTGTTACTTGTCTCGCGATACGTGCTGATAGCCGGTCAATCAAAGGAGGATAGCCTATGAAAAAGTTCCCCAATATCCTGGACCTGGTGGTCATCGTGGCCTTTCTGGCCGGAGTCGGCTATGTCTACGCCGGCTTTATTCATGCCGACCAGACCTTCTTCCGCTTGTTCCCCGACGGATACAAGGTCCTCAAGGCCTGTCAGCTCTATATCCCGATCATGGCCGTGGGCGCCGTGTATTTGTATTGGGCCGTGCGTGCCGGCCGGATGGGCCTGTCCCGACTTGCCCTGGTCCTGGGTGGCGTGCTGCTGTTGGCCTTGCTAATGTTTCTTGTCTCCGACATCCGTTACGGACGGGCCATCAAACGCAATATGGTCAAGTACCATGCCATGCTGCAGCTGACGCCTCCGACAATAAAAGATCACGACGCCGGGCGTTTCAACGTGGTCTGCCTGGGCGGGTCCACCACCGACTTTAGAGACAAGACCGGGCGCGACTGGCCGTCGATGACGGAGAAGAAGCTGCGGCTGGCCGACGGGTTTAGGGATGTCCGGTTCTATAACATGGGCAAGCAGTGGTATACCACCCAGCAGATCCTCACGAATTACATCCAGAACGTGCGCCCTTTCAAGCCGCAGGCCATCATCGTGATGGAGAACATAAACGACCTGTTGCTCAATGCCGATTTTTCCCTCCTGAGCCATGGTGTTTTTCGGGAAGATTATGGACACTTCATGGGCCCGTCGGCGCGGCTGGCAAGTTACGGTAGTTATTCCAGCTTCCTGCAGGGTTTTATCAAAAACGTCTGGTACCGCAAGCCGCCCGCAGAGATCTTGACCGACCGGTTCCCGGGCCTGGACGTCTACGAAAGGAACATCCGCACGATCATCGCCCTGGCCCGTCTTGACGGCACCAGGGTTGTGCTCATGACCCAGCCTAACATCTACAAGGATGTCATGCCGCCGGAGGAGATGAAAGTGCTGGCGATGCTGAACGTCGAGTCGTCGGGGCGCGGCCAGCGCTGGGCCTACCGGACCGCGCTGTCCGGGCTCCGTCAGTATAACGACCGCATGCGCAAGATCGCTGCCGATGAGAGGGTGCCACTTATCGACCTGGAGAAAGTCGTGCCGAAGAGTCTGGAATATTTCTACGATGACGTGCACTACAAGGACAAGACTTACGATCTGATAGCGGACTTCCTGGCCGGAGAGTTGAAGGGGAAATTGAAGTAAGGGTAAGAGGTGGATCTGGCCGTAACGTCATAGGTCATAGAAATTCGAGAAGCCGTCCTGTGACATTTGACCTGTGACGGATGACCCGTGTCGGCGGATGCTTGGGGTGCTTCGCAGAGATGCTCCAATATCCCGAAAATGCTCAAGGTTGTCCTAGATGTTCCTGCGTGGTATATTTATTTCTGTAAGTAATCATTATTGAATACT
>JAAXVU010000197.1 GCA_013335325.1 Candidatus Omnitrophota bacterium
TGGATTCCACCCCGATCACGATCCGGTCCGGATTCATAAAGTCCTCAATGGCCGAACCCTCACGCAGGAATTCCGGGTTGGAAGCCACATCAAACTCAGCTGACGTTTTCTTGCCCTTCTTGAGATGTGCCGGCAGGTTCAAGCGGATAGTACGCTCCACCCGGTCTCCGGTCAGCGCTGGCACGGTTGATTTCTCGACGAGCAGCTTGTAGGAATCCATGACCTTGGCCACTTCCCGGGCCACGTTCTCGATATAGGTCAGGTCCGCCTCTCCGTTCTTCTTGGAAGGAGTGCCGACCGCTATAAATATGACCGTCGCCTTCTTGGCTGCTTCGGCAATAGACGTAGTAAAAGTTATGCGCTTGTTCTTGCGGTATTTATTCAGCAACTCATCTAGCCCAGGCTCGTAAATTGGCACTCCGCCGGACTGCAATATCTTGATCTTTTCCTCGTTGTTGTCACAACAGATAACATTGTGGCCAATATGCGCTAAACAGACGCCGCTAACCAGCCCCACATAACCAGTTCCTACTACTGCTATATCCATACCAACCTTCCTCAGTTATAAGCCCCGCCAGGGCCAACTTTCTTTTTATTATAACTACTGCCGCCGTCGAATGTCACGGAGGGGAACGCCTTCAGACGGAAAATAAGCCATACTGTATTACCGCTATCCTGGTATCCCTTCTTGTCATTATAGGAAATTTCTACTTCCCAGGAATGCAGGTCGCGAACCAGCGAATATTGCTGCTCCCGCCAGACGCCGGAATCAATATCCCAGCGATCATAAATAACCGTGCGCCACTTTGGATTGAACTTGTAGGTCAACTGCGTCGTCAAAAGACTGTCGTCATTGTACGTATAGCGCTGTCCTATGTCAAATTCCCACCTTATATTGTCTTTTAGATACAGATCATAGTTGGCTGTCTGTATATGATGCTCTTCCCGATTATAAGTGGCATCCTGATGGAGCGTCACGTAACTATTGGGATAAAACTCGTTTTCTATCTTGTGATCACCAAAACGGTCGCCTCCCGACGGATCATCGTGCAATCGGTACTCGCTGGTCAAGAGAGAACGGAAGAGGTCCACGCTCTTACCCTCGTGTTTGGTCTGCAGGGCATTGTCGATGCCCAATGAGAACTTGTCGATCTTGCTGCGGGAATCCACCGAGTCAAAACCATACAGATCGTCTGACATAAGCGTCGGATACTGCTGAAATAGATACCCGACCGTTGGGGTAACGACATGCCGGAGCCGGTCTATCTCCACCCCGTAATTCTTGTAATGCACATCGTAGACCCGGTAAAACTTGGTACTCACATCGCTGCCGGTACGGAACAGCCCGCGGATAGAATCATAATCCTGCTTGTAGAGCGTGCGGGAATAATACGTCTGCTCGGTGCCCACGTAAGGCCGGAACTCCAGGAAGGCCACCTTGAAGGGACGGGACAATTCGTTGTCCGTATCAAACCGCACCGTATGGTGCTGGTCATCCGTAGGCGCCGCGGCCTGCTGCGTCAGATTGGATATGGTGCTGGAACTCTTCACATAAAACCCGGTATCCGCCACCGGCTGGTTGGCGAAAGACAGGTTGGCCTCCGGCAAACGCTCGACGGTAGACTCAAAACGGTTGACCCGGGCGTCGGCCCGCACGGTCAAGGTTGACTTGGGAAAACTGTGCGTAAAAATGGCGTAGGTTGGCGGCGTCTGGTCTGCGCGGTATTCCTTCTCGAAATATTTCTTGAGGAAATCCGCGTCGGACAACTTGTAATACTGCGCAATAAAGCTGGTCTGCGGATCGATAGTCCACAAATGGCGCCACTCGACACGGTAGCGTCTGTCTACCAAAGTAGGCGAATTGCTGTGCGTCCAGATGCGGTTGCCACCCGGATTGTGCTCGGCAATATTGTAAGTCTTGAGCAGACTCTGACCGAAAGCCGGCGGCTCGTACTTGACGTCAATGCCCCATCCAGCCCCCTTATGCTCGTACAAGTCCAGATGATATGTGGTTTCAAGATGCTCGGTCGGGTTGACCCGATACGTCATCAACAAGAAAGCCCCGAAATCTTTCTTGTAACCCGGGATAACGCTGAAGTGCGGACGGTTCTCGCGCAAATCCTGCGTATACCATGGCAGATACATAACCGGAACGCCGCCCAGATACATCGTCGAATGGCTGGCCACTGCCTTGGTGCCAGGATAAAAATCTATCTTACTTGATTTGACCCGGTACTCCGGGTTATCGTAGTCGCTGGTCGATAGCCAGCCGTCGGAAAGCACATAATAGTTATCCCGAACCTTGGTTATCGAAGTCGCCTTGCCGAACATAGGATAACTGATAATACGTGCATTGGTAAATTCGCCATGCTTGGTCTCAAAGTTATAAAAGGCCGTGTCTGCCAGCACCGTGCCCTTGTCGGACTCCAGGATGATATTGCCCGAGGCATGGGCCTCCTTGCGTTCGCGGAAGAATTCCAGCCGGTCGCAATACAACACCGCATTGTCCTGACGCAGGTAGACATTGCCGTTGGCGACAACTTTCCCCTCGTCGGCCTTGTACTCCAAGGAGTCGCCGGTCAGCTCAACCGGCTCTTTCTTCTGGGTCTCGGGCAAAGTCGCCGTGGCTTCAGTGGCCCCGGCCTTTTGCGCGGGATCCGAACTCTGCGCAAAGGCTGCCAGAGCTCCGAAGAAGACCGCAACGATAGCCAATGCCATTATTCCAAAAACAACTCGCGCATTCCGGGGATATTCAATTTTTTTCATGATGGATCAACACCTTTGCTCCGATCAAACCGGCGTCATCGTCGAGCCTGG
>JAAXVU010000198.1 GCA_013335325.1 Candidatus Omnitrophota bacterium
TGTGGTGGAGGCGCTGGACGAAGGCCCTATCATCGAGCAGGACACTGCACGTGTAAGTCACAAGCATTCTCTGGAAGAGATGGTTATGCTGGGGCAGGATCTGGAGAGGGTGGTGTTGTATCGCGCCCTCCGCTGGCATTTGGAGCATAAGATCTTAAGTTGCGGTAACAAGACGGTGGTTTTTGATTGAGTATTGGGCGGGGGAATTGGGGTTGGGTTTATAAAGCATATTGGGGCCTGTTACAACGGAGTGATCCTTGAAATCTCTTGCTAAGATCAATATGAAATCTATTGGTAAGATGAAAATGCAGTCCTTGGAGCAGTCTTCGTTGCTGGTGAAGTTCCATGTTCTATTCGTTTTGATCACTATCGTGCCTTTGGGCGTTCTGATGTATTTGTATTTTCAGTTCTCTCAGAAGCAGTATATAGAGCTGACCCCCGACCAGTTTAACAACACGTTGATTTTTGTTGCGGTCGGAGTGCTGGCAGGATATTTGTCGATGCGGGTCATGTTTAACAATCTGGTCGATGTGACCAATATGACTGCTGACAGGTTACGGGAGGTGTTGGGACCGGATAAGGTGCAGGAATTCCTGAAGGGTGATGAGAACGAAATAGCGGTCTTGGCGCGTACTTTTAATGAGATCACCTCCCGGTTAGAGGATAATATCCAGAATCTGGAGATGACCAAGAAGACCCTGCAGTCGGTCTTGACCCGCGTCGGACAGGGAATTTCTAACCTGCGTAATATCGACACCTTTTTTGATCTGATCGTGGAAACCGTGACGGAGGCTTTGGCTGGCAAAAAGGGTTTTATTCTCTTGGTCGAGCCGTCCAGGAACGAACTATATGTCAAGACTGTCTACGGCATGTCTTCCAAGGCCTTTGACAAGCAGTTCATTGCGATCGAACGCAGTCCTTTTGCGCCGGTCTTTATTGCGCGCACGGCGCTGATCATTCCCCAGATCCAGTATCTGCATCATAAGGATGATCCGAGTCAGCAGGATGTCTTTGATTATCCGATCATATGTGCGCCTTTGCTGCTACGTGACCAGGCGGTAGGTTTACTGGCTGTCTCCGGGCGTAAAAATGACACATCCTTTCATGAGGAAGAGATGGTGCTTTTGATGAACCTGGCGACGCAAACGTCTATAGCCATCGAGAATTCCCGCTTGAACAATGACGCGGACAGGACGTATTTTGAAACATTGGCGGCCCTGGCCATGGCGGTGGAGGCCAAGGACTCCTATTCCAGAGGCCATCTGGACCGTGTTGGCAATCTGTCGGTCCGCATAGCGCAGCATATGGGAATGGCGCCACTTGAGGTAGGCTATCTGAGGGATGCGGCCAAGATCCATGATGTGGGCAAGATCGGGGTTACCGACGATGTGTTGACCAAGCCGTCGCAGCTTAATGATCAGGAGTGGGCCATGATGAAGCGTCACCCGGAGATCGGGGAGAGTATTATAAAGCCCATTACGTCACTACAGCCGCTGTGTGATATAGTGCGTCATCATCACGAGAAGCTCGATGGTTCGGGTTATCCGGACGGTCTTAAGGATGCGGATATAAAACTACCGGTACGCATTCTGGCTATTGCGGATATCTACGATGCCCTGACTACGAACCGTCCATACCGCGGCGCTATGTCGCATGACGACGCCGTGCGGGTTATGCGCGACATGGCGGGCAAGATCGACCAGAAGGTGGTGGACGCGCTGTTAGAAATTGTCAATAAGGCATAATTGGGCATATCTTCTCGAAAAAGGTATTTACACCCTGCCGAATTCATGTATTATAATTCAAATCTTCGTTGAGAATATATTTGATATTTCCCTAATAGACATACATGTTTTGCCATCGGGTTTATATAGTAGTCAGTCTTTGTAAACCGGCCCTTAAGAAGGCCGGAGGTCTTCGGTTGCTTGCGCCCTGCACAGTTTGATGCGGGGTTTTTTATTTTCGGGTCAGGGATGAATTCGCCGCCTAATATTGGTGGCAATAATATAAACAAAAGTTGTTCTTAATGTCTTTAGAGAAAGAGGATTGTTATGGAACGCAAGAAGATCACGATCGACGGGAATGAAGCCGCAGCTTATGTAGCCTATCGTTGCAGCGATGTCATGGCTATCTACCCGATCACGCCCTCGTCGCCTATGGGAGAGTTTTCGGACGAGTGGACTTCCTATGGCGTCAAGAACATCTGGGGAGTGGTGCCGCTGATCCAGGAGATGCAGTCGGAAGGCGGAGCGGCCGGTACGGTTCACGGTGCTTTGCAGGCCGGGGCCATGACCACGACCTTTACAGCCTCCCAAGGGCTGCTTTTGAAGATCCCCAACATGTACAAGATAGCCGGTGAATTGACTCCGGCGGTGTTCCATGTCTCGGCGCGTTCACTGGCGGCCCAGGCTTTGTCGATCTTCGGCGATCATTCCGACGTGATGTCGGTGCGCCAGACCGGCTTTGCCCTGCTGGCCTCCAATAGCGTGCAGGAAGTTATGGATTTTGCGCTGATCTCCTACGCTGCAACGCTGGAAAGCCGCGTGCCGTTTTTGCATTTCTTCGACGGTTTTCGTACTTCGCATGAAGTTTCCAAGATCGAGTTGCTGGCCGAGGAAGATATCCGGGCCATGATAAGCGATGAGCTGGTCATTGCCCATCGTAACCGTGCGTTGACACCGGACGCTCCGGTCATGCGCGGTACTGCCCAGAACCCGGACGTATATTTCCAGGGCCGCGAAACGGTCAATCCCTTCTATTCCAAGTGTCCGGATATCGTGCAGTCGACCATGGACAAGTTTGCCAAGCTCG
>JAAXVU010000199.1 GCA_013335325.1 Candidatus Omnitrophota bacterium
CGCCCAGGAACCTGAGGAAAACTCAAAGAAACCGCCGTCGGTGGCGGAATTCTGCATGCGCCAGGCATAACCGCTGGGCAAGCTCGTGCCGTTAACGCGCCAACCCATCTGATGGATCTTGCGGTTGAGCACATCAATCACATCAGCCATTTTCTGGGCCGATCCTCTGTTTAACGGGTGTTCAAGCAATGTTTCTATCTGTCCCTTATCAATCAGCTTTATCGCACCGCGGCATAACCGCTCCCCGGTCCTATTGCTCTTCGCCCGGCCTCACGGATTCGGCGGCCAGGCGTTGGTCATGTTGTCTACTATCGACGACAAGTCCGAGGTGTTATCCTGGTTGTCATACAGGATTACCTCGTAAAGCCGTCCGCCCACGTTCTCTATGGTTGTCTGCCGTCCAAATATATATAAGGTATCGGTCAGGGTATTCGCCTCCGGCAAAGTGCCCGGAGGATTGGAACCCTCCAGAGTGGAATTCTCATAATGCGCCGGACCATTGGCGGCGTTATATATTCCGGAAGCGACCAGCAAGGTACCAGTAGCAATATCCAGGGACGACCCCACCTGCCCGGTGCCGCTTGCATCCGTCCGAAGGAACTCTCCCTGGTTAAAATAGAAGCCGCCAGCGGTATAACCATAATCCTTGAACTCGAGCAACATCCTGTTATCGGTCTGCACATCGCGGTTAAGCATAATATGCGCGCTCATGGTGGAATAGTTCATGGTGAAAGAACTGACGCTGAAGGCATCATCGGTACCGTCGAAAAGCATATAGGGCCGGCCGTCACCGTCGGTGTAAACGGTGCCGGCGGAGACTATCTTCGGCCGCTGGGTGGACGTATGCTGTACCGCGTTGAACCCGGTCGCATCCTGGCCGTACCAGGTATCGACATAGACGTCACCCGAGCCGGCAAAACTGGCCAGGCTGGCGGTATCCAGCGAGCCATTGGCCATAAAGCCGATGTTCTGCTGGTCATCATAGGTAACGACCGCGGATATCCAGGAAGTACGCACGGCCGGATTCGCATCGCTGTGATACACGCCAAACTGCTGAAGCGGATAGGAGCCTGTGCCGTTTATATCATTGACAGTCCAGGCCGAACCGGTGGCCGGGTTAGTTGTCCATGAAGAACTGTACGTGGCAAATGCAGCGCCCGGATTGTTTCCGGAAGCCGCATTATATCTTGTCCCATTCACCTTAATAGCGGGACGTATGTTATTGGTTCCGCTTGCTCCATCCATCCCTCTAACATATACAGTCAGGCTGGTAATAGTGGCAGCAGCCGGTATACCAGGGCTGGTAAATGTAAAATGATAATAAGCCGTCGCGGCGGTAGGCGAAGTGAAATAATCCGCATCGTCGGCAGAGCTTTCGTCCACCAGGTCCCACCCAGTACTGCCACTGGTATAGGTGAAAGTGCCCGACTTATCCCCGTCCCCGGTAGGAGACAAGGTGGACGTACTCGACTTGACCGCCAGAATGGCATTCCCCGAGTAGCTGGAGCGGAGCTTCCTGAGCGACAAGGCGAGCGCCGGCGTCCCGAAAAGCGACGCCAGATAGGCAGCGGTACCGGCGTTGGCCACGCTCTTGCCGGAAGAAGCCGCCGTCCCGTGGAACTTGATCGCGCCGCGGATGGTGGTCACTGTCGGATCGAAGGCGACCGGATACGCCTCCCTGGGTATATTAAATCGGGCGGTCAAAAGAGCGGCTTTCTCGTCCCACGCCCAGGACAGGTCCACCCGGGCCAGATCTCTGTCCAGGATATACGGGCGTGGTATAACCAGGTCGGGCTTGTCCGCCGCCGGTCGGCTGTCTGGCCCGGCGAATATCCGGGCACTGCCGTCCTGGTCAATAACGACCCGAGCCCCGCCCAGGGCATAAGACAGGGTCTCCGTTCCCGTCCCGGAAGCGAACAGCACCCAATGCTTGAACACGGCCGCGCCTTCCCGCGCGTGATCCTTGCTGCGGGCATAGATATCGGTGCGCCTGCCGTCGGGCGTCTTATAGACCGCTAAAACAGGACCACTGCGTACCATCGACAGCAATTTGGCATCCACCGAGCTGCCCCAGGTCTGGTTGTCCGCCGCTCGTAGCGCCGTAGCGGCCTCCGGACCACGTTCGGTAATGGTGACAGTACGCCCCCGGGGCACCTCCACCAGGACCGGCTGACTTAGCGCGGCCGGAAAGGTCAGCCGTATCCCCTCCTGGTAAAAAGAGACCGCATTAACGGCCGGGCCACTTAAGGACGCCGCACGTTCTCCGGCTGTCCCGGCCCCGGTACTGCAAAAACAAAAAGTCCAAACCGATAACAGTGACAGGCCCTTAACCAAGTTTGCTCGCCGATCCCTTTTAGCGGTGGGATTCCGGGGACACGTACCAATTTTCTTATTATTGATCAGCTCGTTGATCCCCGAGATTCGTAATAAACATTGGGAAATTACATGTAGCGCCAAGGCGGCCAGCCGGGATTGGTTCATTCCACGCATTATCCGTTCCTCCATAACATAGCTCCTGCCCCTACCTCGGCAGCTCCGGGAGCTGACAAAACAAGGCTCGACGAAAGAAAATTCAGCAGCTCCCGGAGCTGCCGAGGTTAATAAAGAATAACTCTCCGACGCGCCGGATTCCGCTCCTGACCACCCCAAGCCCCGTGCGTCGGCTCGGTCGCCACGACCTTGCGGACCCGGACATCATCCACCAAAACATAATCGCCCGCCCCCAGGGATACGCCGTGCACGTGGCTGACGAGATACGACGGGCCGGCTGTCGTGGTATCAGTCGCTGTCTTGAC
>JAAXVU010000069.1 GCA_013335325.1 Candidatus Omnitrophota bacterium
CGGGGCTCTCTGAAGATATAGCTGCAAGACAGATTAAGTATTTTCTGACCGTTCTTACCGTGCCAGGTCAAGATTTGTGGGTTAACCTTTCGCCAGCTGAACAAGATCGTATTATGCCCCAAGCCTTAAGTGAAACCGATATGGGGCGGGATATGCTGGTAGAGGATTATCTTTTGAAACAGCTGGCAGCTTCCTTATCGTATCCTGAGGAAAACCTGGGGCGCGCCTTCTGGGGCGAGGTCTATCAGCAGCTGGTGGGGAGGTTCGGCAGTGCGGCGGTAGACATGTCCAGTTTAAATAAAGTGTGGATCGTTCCCGGCGAGGCGGAAGTATATGTAAATGGCAATACCGCTATTATTACCGGGGCCAGGTTGAAGTTAATGCTGGCCAACGATTATGCCGCGGCCGGGTTGGCAGCCGGTACAGGTGGCCGGGGCCCTGTTTCTGCTGAGTCAGCGGCTGCGGAAGCAGCAGCCAGGGAGATATTGATACCTGTGTTGGAGAAAGAGGTGAATGAGGGCAAAACCTTTTCTCAATTAAGGCAGATCTATCATGCCTTGTTGCTGGCATTATGGGCCAGAAAGCATTTGAGTGGCCCGGTTTGGCACGAGCAATATATCGGCAGGAACAGGATCGGTGGTATCAATTTAGACGATACACATCTCAGGGAAAAAGTATATAGCCGTTACCTGGAATCCTTCAAGCAAGGCGTTTATAACTACATTCGTGAGCAGGAAGATCCGGTCACGCATGATATGACGCCACAGAAATATTTCTCCGGCGGACTGGATTTTGCCCAGCTTGATTCCGCCGAGGAGCGTAACGATAGCGCAACGCGCAGCAAGGCGGCGGCCAGAATGGGCGCCTTGCAAAGCAAAGACCGGTTGATGGCCGTGGCGTCGGCGGTGAGCCCGGCCCGGAATGGCCAGGCCAAGTCAGCGCCGACCAATCTGATCTATAAGGGGGCGACCTGGGAGAGCGGCCGTATTGTGGGTGGCGAGCTGGTGAATGCTGAGGGTGCTGCTAGAAAAGAGGGCATAGCTCCTCTGTTAAGGAGGGAAGCAGGCGGATTTACAGGCGTGGTGGACAATGTGCCTTTGGCGGCTTCAGGAGGCTTGAAGTTCAATGGTGAGGAGTTCTGGTCTAAGCGTAAGGGTTACGAAAATGCTTTGGTGACGATTCTTATGGAGAGCGGCAAGGTGACCCGGATTTATGATAAACAAGCCAGGTTGTTGTATCCGCATTCTGGTTATTACATTTATGAAGGCGGCAGTTATGAAGCCGGCCGTGTTATTGACGGGAAGCCATTAACCGCGGGCGGGCTGGCTGACAGCCATACGTTTAAGCAATGGTTAAGCAGGCATCCCATGTTTACGGGTACGGTTATAAGAGCCAGGCTAAGCGCTCGAGGCGGCTTGGACGATATGAATGGAAAAACATTGTGGACATCACTGGTAGGCTACGAGGGCGCCGAGGTAGATATAGAATTTCTGAATGGCGCCATTTTGGCTGTGCATGGGGCGAAAGGACGGCAGCTTTATCCTTTTAAAGAGGGCTTTGTTTATCAGGATGCGCAATATGAAAATAAAAAAGCAGTAGGGGGTCGGCTTCTTAATCCACATGGTGCGGGTAGTCGGGGAGGTGTTTTCAAGCTGTTACAGTCTGTTTCTAACTTTACTGGTGTGGTTTTGGGTTTTCGTTTGGACAACAGGGGCGGGCTTCCGGAAATGAATGGGAAAGTTTATTGGGATTCTCTGCCTGGCAAGGAGAACGTATTGGTGGATCTGGTATTGAAGGATGGCCTGGTCGTGGCTGCTTATGATGAGACTGGCGCGCGCTTGTATCCATTCGGCGAACATTATGTGTATCCGGGCATTAATTATCAGCAATTTCGTTCTGGCGGCGTGATCCCCCTGACTCCTGGAGGTACGCGAGACCGTAAAGCTTGTAATATTATTATTCAAAATGCTGGGAAGTTTACGGGCATCATTGATCAGGTAAGGCTCACTGATAAAGGAGTGTTGAAAAAGTTTGCGGGGCTCCCCTATCTGAAAGTCGCTTCTCAAGGGCCCTCAGCGCTTGTTGCTGTGGAAATGGTGGAGGGGAAGGTTGCAGCTATATACGCTTCGGATGGGCAAAAGTTGTTCCCGGCGGCAGAGAATGTGGTGTATATCAACGCTGTAAGGCGGAACGGGCAGATCGTTGATGGTGTTATGTGGGGTAATGGTGGGCTGGCTACTCGCCAAGCTTTAAATATGTTTTTGAAAGAACATGCTGGATTTAACGGGGTTATCAAGGGTGTTCGGCTGGATCCAGATGGCAGTCTGCGTTATTTTAACGGGAAAGATAGCTATTGGCGGGAAAGACCAGGTTATGAAGGTGCTTTGGTGGATATTGTCATGAGAAACGGTGCGGTGGTAGAGGCATACGGGCCTGCCGGGGAGCTATTATATGGCGCATCATATCAGAATATGATTTATGAAGGCGCTGTTGACCGTCATGCTTCTATTATGGGGGGGCGCCTGGCAGGTTCTGTGATCGGAACTGACAGGATGGGGCTGAACATGTTCTTGAAAGATAGCCCCCATTTCTCCGGCATTATTGACAATGTTTTGCTGGGTGAGGATGGATCTTTGCAGGGCTTTAATGGTCGGGATTATTGGTACGCTCGAAGTGATTATAAAAACGCTATGGTACGAGTGGTGATGAGCGATGGCGATATTGTGACTGTTTATACTTTGGATGGAGAGAAGATATATCCTTTTATGGAGAATTATGCATATGTTGGTGGAGTGTTGGTGAATGGTCAGATAGAAGGCGGAACCTTGTTGAATTACGGTGGAGCTATGACGCGTTATGCGCTCAATCGCTTTCTGCGAAAGCATTCTGATTTGACGGGTTTTATACGGAACGTACGAGTTGGCGCGGGCGGAGTGTTGGGCAAGCTCGGGGATAAAGAGTATCCCTGGCTTTTAAAAGGGTTCGAGAACGCTTTGATTACTGTAGAGCTGGTCAAGGGGAAGGTACGGCGTATCTTTGATGAGCATGGCGGACTTATTCGATCAGTTAATGATCATGACAAGGTGGCCCATGTGGTCGACAGGCTGATCGAATCCGGCGATATGGACAAGATGCTGGATTTCTTCGGCGAGGAGGGGATCAATCGCTTCCTGTTCAATATGCTCGGCAATATCAATCCTTTGGAGATAGTCAAGTTTACCAGGGGTTATCTGAGGCTGACTTCCGGTAAGCGTAAGAACATGAAGCGGTCTCTTGTAAAGAAGAAGTCGTTGCCGGAATTTCTGGACGGCATAGACAACATACAGCTGTTCTCTTCCACTATGCCGCAAGAAATAGCGCAGGTCTTGTCACAGGAAATGTTTCGAGCGCTTTATGGGTATATTGTGGCGGATCACAAAATGCTGGATGTGTGCAAGGAGAGAGTGAAACGCGGGCTGGGACATCCGGTGTTTCGTCATGTGTTGGGAGAGATAGTGCAAGAATTTGATTCGGTGTCCGATTTTAAAATACAAGGCTTTAAGTCCGGGTTGCACCTTAAGTTTTATCAAAAGATAGGCATCAAGCGTATTGTAGAACAGAAGCGCGCCTTGCTGGCCGATCTGCCGGGTTTGGGGAAGACTATACAGGCTTTGGGCGCGGTCTTGGCTTCTTTCGACGGCAAGGGCGCGGACAAGGTGTTGATCGTTTGCCCCAAAGTGGCGTCCGGCGAGGTCTGGGCCGCGCAGATCGAGACCCATTTGGCGGGTGAGCAGAGAACATATATCATCAAAAGCATTAATGATGTGGATTCGCCGGTCAAGCTGCGCAAGCTTAAGGAAGCGCGTTTTGTGATAGTGAATTATGAACTGTTGCGCGGCGAGTCTGCCCGTAAATTGCGGGATGCTTTGCATGCAATGGCATTTGATTTTATTATCGCCGACGAGGCGCATCGTATGCGCAATGACTCGCAAGTGACCGAGGCCGTGAAAGAGTTCGATGCTGAATACAAATTGCTGCTAAGCGCCTCGGCCCAAAAGGGGCGGACATTGGGCAAGATCTTCAATCTTCTGCATTGGTTGTATCCTGAGCGCTATCCACAACGCAGGGCCTTTTTGGCACGGTACAATAATGCGGCCGGCTTTAGGGAATTGAAATTTGAAATGCGCGATTTTACCATACGCCGTAACCTGCAGCCGGACATCCCGAATTTATCAGTAGAGTATCGTGTTTTACAGATGAAAGATGCACAGGCCCGGCTTTACAGAAAAATAGAAGAAGCTCTTTGGGAGAGGATCAAGCAGGGCAGGGCCGGCGGTTATTTATTATCTATATTTCAGATATTGACTCGCGTCGCCATTGATACCAGTCTTGTGCCGCAGGTGTTGGTCGAGGACATGGAGAATGGTGTTAGTCAAGAAGTTGATATCCCGGGTGTCACTACTGTGGTGTTGGCAGGGCGCAGTTACAGGATCTTGCCCCGCACGGACGGTGATAGCGTAGCCCTAATGGACATCGATGACCCAACCGAATCGTTACCTGTGGTCAAGTTGGTGGATGGCAAGGCGGAAATTGACCTGGATGGCAAGAAATTCAGGATCGAGATGCGTCCTCGAGAGAGCGCCTCGGTCAAATATGAGGAGCTGGACAGGATCGTGGATGAGGTGGTGGCGGGACGGCAAAGCAAGCTGGTCATGTTCTCGGGCATGTTGCCTGTAGTAAATAGCCTGGCAGCCAGATACGCGGCCAGGGGGATAAAGACAGTTACGGTGACCGGTGCGGTCTCCGATGCTCGTCGAAACAGTATTTTGCGTGATTTTAATGCCTCCGATACGCCCATGATATTGATCGCCACCTATCAAACCTTGGGCGAGTCGGTGGATCTGACGGGCTGTCATGACGGCGTCTTGGTGGACAGTCCCTGGCAGGACCGTGATCAGATCTACAAAAGGCTGGCCAGGATCGGCCAGGTCAATGAGGTCCGCTTCTTGATCTTGCAGGCGTTAAATACTATCGACGAGCGAATCGAGCAGGTTAATTGGGAAGCTGATATGATACAAAAGTTAGTGCTGGACGATATCGGCGCCTTTTATCAGAGCCAGCATGAATTAATGAGGCTTTATACGGAAGCAAACGCGCGTACAAAATATGAAAGAACATTCTTTGATAAGCTGAGACAGAAAATGGTGCGGCCGAATGCCCGGCCAACCGCCAGGACGGAATCTACGACATCTGACGGCAGGTATTTTATTTCTTTGGAAGGCGATCATTTGGAGGTGCGCTTGGTGGGTAAGGATGGCCAGCCGCTCGAAATGCACGGCATGTCGGATATGATGGAGAATATTCATAAGATAGATGATGAGAGCAGAGGCGTGTTTAAAGATTTTATTGTCAAACGCTTGGCAGAGGAGGCCGGTCCGCAAGTTCGCATTAAAGACACTATTTTGTGGCGCATGCTTTCTGCGGCAGTGCCTGGATTTAGAGATATAGATTATGATGGACATCTGGAGACCATCGTTGAGTTGGGGCGCTATATCCTGCAGAGATTGATAGAGAATCCCGATATGCCCAAAGAGGAGATCCTGGATGGTTTGGGGGAGATCCCGGAGCGGCTTTATGAACAGACCATGTATTATTTGGACAGTGCCAATATTTTCAAGCTCTTATCATTGATCGGCCTGATCCCGCCGTCGTACTATTACAACGGCCAACTTTTGAAATACGATTCCCCGCTAAGAATATTCTATATGAACGGTTCGGTACAGTATTTTGATCGTCAGATAGTGGATAAGATCGCGCCTGACTGGCGAGTGCTGGACAAGGATATTTCAGCCAAGGCTACCGGCCTAAGCCGGGATGGTTATCGTGTACGTAATTTAACGGAAGCCGAAGAACGGCGTCTGGCCAATCAGGTGCGTCTGGGCAATAAGGCGGCCGAGGATGTCTTGGTGGGAGCGCATATCAAGGAGGTGGTTAAAGTCGCTGCCTGGGCTGTACAGCATGTGAACAGGGTGATGTCAATTCGTAATGGCGACCTGTTGCAGAAAGAAGATCTGTATGGAGAGGGCAATTTGGCGCTGGTGGAATTGATACGCATTTTTTCCAAGAACGAAATCTATGAAAACACTGCGCTATCTTCTTATTTATCAAAGCGTCTGAACGCTCGCATCTTCAGCCTGGCTTTTGCACGGGGCCGGGAGGTCTTTTCCACTAGCCCAGATGGGCCGGCTTACAAAGATAGTGATATGCTGATATCTGATATCTATGGTGAAAAGGGCGAGGCGGTGACCCCGATGCTTATGATGGCACAGGGTGAAACATTCTCAGCCTTTAATTCGTTACTTGCTCAAGCCGGTTTTCAGTCACAGGAGGCTGAGTTGTTATCACTCTTTGTTTTTGAGGGCTACACGGAGGAGGAGCTGGCGGAAGAGACGGCCAGTAAGGAAGCGCGTCCGGTACAGAAGGCTGACCTGGATGGAGTAAACAGCCTGGTGGCGGAGTTTCGTTCCAGGATGTCTCAGCTCGGCAAAGAAGCGGTAATGAGTACGCTGGGAATGGGAGTTGGTCCGGGCGATGCTGATTGGGCCATGGCGACGCCTGGCGGTATTGATATGCGTCCGGAGACTCTTGCCGGGAAACCAGGATTGAATGCTGAAGACGGGGGAGATGTCGCCGATAAGCATGAGCGTACAGTGCTCACTGATAATTTTTCAGGTTTTCATCCAGTTGTATTGCGGATCGCCCCCTTGGTAGACTGGCAGATGCTGTTGAATTAGTTCAGGCGTCTTGCTGGGGGCTCTTATTGTGATGGCCGGGCCGTAGGCATGAAGATTGTCAAGCGGGTTTAAATGTGATAAAGTCACCGCTCTTGGATAGTTTGTTTGTGTGCCCAGGTACGGCAGGTGTTTGTTGCGTTTTGGTTTGATCTTATAGAAAACAATCTCTGCGAATAGGCAATATTATGGCCGCAGGCATTATCGACATAGGTTCCAATTCCATCAAGCTGCTCATAGGCGAGCCCGCCGATGGCGACGTCATGGTGCTCGAGTCGCTCAAGAACATCGCGCCTATCGGGCGTTCGACCTTCCTCAAGGGCTACATTTCGCAGGAACCGATCAACCTGACCATTAATATCCTGGAGAAATACCGGAAGGTGCTCGGCGAGTACCATGTAAAACAAGTCTTTGTGATCGCCACGACCGCCGTACGCGAGGCGACCAACCGCAATATCTTCGTCGATACTATCCGCCGGAAGACCGGTTTCGAGATCGAGGTCCTTAACGTGGGCGATATCGTCTATTACATCGACGCGTATATCTCCTACAAGCTCAAGGACACGTATCCTATCCACAACAAGAATTTGTTGATCTGCGAAATGGGGGCCGGCAGCGTTGACGTTTCGCTTTTGAAGAAAGGCTTTACGGTTATGAACACCGGGCTGGCCTTGGGTTCGTTGCGCTTCCGGCAGCTCGTGGGGAAGATCGGCGGCAGCAAGGAAGAGACGACCGAGGCATTGCAGGAGTATATCGAGAACGAGTTCAGCTATCTCAAGCGTCGTATGCCGCGGGCCCAGATCGACGATATCTTTCTTATCGACGAGAACCAGGAATACCTGCGTGCTATTCTGCCGAACCGCAAGATCGCCACCAATTTCTTCCAGTTTGGCATACAGGACGTCGAGAAGATCATCGCAGACCTGACCGACAAGACCATCGAAGAGATCGCGCGCACTTACGGCATGCCGGTGGAAGCGGCGGATGCGCTTTTGCCTTACATGATCATTCTCAAGATGTTCTTCGCCCTTACTCAGAACCCGCACGTTTACATCCTGGAGACCTCGCTCGCTGAGGCCATGCTGGCCAACAAGCTATTGGGTCTGGAGTTGACCAAGCGGTACAACAAGACCAACCAGCTGATATCGGTGGTCCATTCGATATGCGAGCAGTACGACGTGGACATCAATCATGCCAAGCACGCCGCCCATATCACCAAGGTTTTGTTCGACGGGCTGGCCCAGCAGATCGGCCTGGAACAGAGCGAGCTTCTTTATCTGACGCTGGCGGCTTATCTGCACGACATCGGCAAGTTCATCTCCAACCGTTCGCATCACAAGCACTCTGAATATATCATTAACTCGCTGAACCTTTCCCGGTTGACCGAAGAAGAGATAAAGATCATAGCCTGCGTGGCGCGCTATCACCGCCGGGGCGAGCCGGCCAAGTCCCATGAGATATACAACAGCTTGGCGGAAGACAAGCAGATCGTGGTGCAGAAACTGGCCTCGCTTCTGCGGCTGGCCAACGCCCTCGATCATTCGCACAAGCAGAAGGTAAAAAGCCTGCATGTGCTGGTGAGCAACGGCGACGAGATCACGGTGCAGGTAAATACCAAGGACAATTTTCTGTTGGAAAAGAACGATTTTAACGAGAAGAAGGATCTGTTCGAGAAGATCACCGGCAGCCGGATCAAGCTGGTCATCAACGAGAACTTCTAAAGGCGGCAATGTCCACATCCCGGTTCGAAGACAAAGATAAATATATACACCGCGATCTCAGCTGGCTTATGTTCAACGAGCGGGTTCTGGAAGAAGCGGTGGAGGCAGATAATCCGCTTTTGGAGCGGGCGAAGTTTGTGGCTATAGCCATGAACAACCTCGACGAGTTTCTGATGACGCGCTATGCCGGCGCCAAGCGCCTTCTGGACGCGCATTACAATCACCAGGACGCCTACGGATATTTTCCGCACGACATCTTCCGCAGCCTGCGGGAACGGCTGGAGGCCTTTATCACCAAGGCCTATTCGCATTGGGAAGGCCGGCTGAAAGCCGAGCTCGGGGCCGAGAAGATATTCCTGCGCAAGATAGCCGACCTTAATACGGACCAGCAGAAGTTCGTCCGGCGGTTCTTTGAAGCTACTTTGTATCCGATAATAACGCCCATGGCGATCGACCAGGGGCATCCGTTCCCGGTCCTGGCATCGCGGACCATGGCCTTTGCGGTGCATTTGCTGCGCAAGGACGAGATGCATTTGGCGGTCATACCGGTACCGGCCAACGTCTCCCGTCTGGTCAAGCTGCCATCTGCCAAGGACGCCTACGAGTTCATACTGGTCGACGATATCATTCGGGATAACCTGAAGGCCTTTTTTCGCGGCTACGAGATATCCAGCGTCACGCTTTTTCGCCTTATCCGGGACAGCGAGCTGTCTGTCGATGAAGAGCTTTCGCCGAACCTTTTGCAGTCCATTGAGGAGAACGTCAAGCAGCGTCCTCGGGCGCGGGTGATACATCTTTCCGTGCAGCAGGACTGTCCGGATAATTTGCTCGAAGTCTTGACCGAGGCGCTGGCCTTCCCGCGGGAAGAGGTGGCGTTCCTGTCCGGCGAGTTCGACCTGACCTTCCTGTTCGGCCTGGCTGCCCAGGTATCAGAACCGAAATTGGTGTATCCGGCGCATGTGGCGCCCAAGCTGCAGTACGGGAATATTTTTGACCGCATCCGGGAAGGGGACTTCCTGGTGCATGTACCATATCAGTCGTTTCAGCCGACGGTAGACCTGCTTAAGACGGCGGCTGTCGACCCGGATGTCATGGCCATCAAGATGACTCTCTACCGGGCGAGCGAGGATTCGGAGATCGTGGCGGCCCTGCAGGAAGCGGCCAAGCGAAGGAAGCAGGTGACGGTGCTGGTGGAGATCAAGGCCCGTTTCGACGAGGAAAAGAATATCGGCTGGGCGCGTCAGCTGGAAGAGTCCGGCTGCCATGTGGTTTACGGCATCCCGGGAGTGAAGATCCACTCCAAGATAACACTGGTGGTCCGCCGGGAAGAAGGCCGCACCCGCCGCTACGTGCACCTTTCGACCGGAAACTACAACGAGAAGACCGCCCGCATTTATACCGACCTGGGATATTTCACGGCCAACGACGATTTTGCCCGGGACGTTTCCGACGTCTTCAATGTCATCACCGGTTATTCCCAGCCGGCACGCTGGAAGCGCGTGATCTCGTCGCCTTACGACTTGCGCGAATATTTCTTCGAGCTGATAGACAAGGAGATATCTTTTCATCGAGAACATCACAACGGCATGATATTCGCCAAGATGAACTCGCTCGAAGACACCAGGATCGTCGATAAGCTTTACGAAGCCTCCCAGGCCGGCGTCAAGGTCAACCTGATCGTGCGCGGGATCTGTGTCCTGGTGGCCGGCGTGCCGGGTTTAAGCGAGATGATCACCGTCAAGAGCGTCGTGGGCCGGTTCCTGGAGCATTCCC
>JAAXVU010000200.1 GCA_013335325.1 Candidatus Omnitrophota bacterium
TTGTGCATAGCGGAACGCACGCAAGCCCAGTTCGAAGCCATAAACGCGGTAATGTCAAACGTGGAGGAAATGCGCAAGGTTCTTACTGCCGCCAAACATCGTCTGGCAACCACCGCCCGCCGGACGATTTTCTTTATCGACGAGATACATCGTTTTAACAAGGCGCAACAGGATGTGCTGATGCCGGATGTGGAGAACGGTACCGTGATCTTGATTGGCGCGACTACGCTGAATCCGTTCTTTTCGCTTGTCTCCCCGCTATTGTCGCGCTCGCTGGTCTTTGAGCTGCAACCTTTATCCCGGGACAATATTTTGTGTCTATTGCGGCGTGCCTTGCAGGACCCGGAGCGCGGTTTGGGCTCCTTGCCTGTGCAGGCGGATAGCAAGGCCCTGGAATTTATAGCTGATATATCCGATGGTGACGCCCGTCGTGCTTTGAGCGCTTTGGAGGTCGGGGTGCTTACAACGCCCAAATCCCCGGAAGGCAAGATTGATTTTACGCTGGCGGTCGCAGAGGAATCTATTCAGAAAAAGGTTGTCCGATACGATGCTGACGGCGATATTCATTATGATACGGCCTCGGCATTTATCAAGTCCATGCGTGGCTCGGATCCGGACGCCGCTTTATATTGGATGGCAAAAATGATATACGCTGGTGAAGATCCTCGCTTTATCGCGCGGCGTATTTGCATATGTGCCGCGGAGGACGTTGGCAACGCTGATCCGAACGCCTTGGTAGTCGCGGCGTCGGCCTTGCAGGTAGCAGAGTTTGTGGGACTGCCGGAAGCGCGCATTCCGCTGGCACAGGCCGCCGTATACGTATCATGTGCACCTAAATCAAATGCGGTCTACAGCGGCATTAATAGAGCCCTGGAGGATGTCCGCACCAAGAAGGCCGGCCAAGTACCTAAACATTTGCGGGATGCGTCATATTCCGGCGCTGCTAAGCTGGGACATGGGGAAGGCTATAAATATGTGCATGATTTCCCCAATCATTATGTGCCGCAAGAATATATGCCATTTAAGGCCGTGTATTACGAGCCGACAGAAATGGGCTATGAAGGCAAGATCAAGGAGCGTCTGACGGCATTACGTAAACAGCATATTAAAAGAGAAAAACAGGAAAGTTGAGCAAAGTTCTTTTTGAGTATTTAAATGAATAATGATAATATAATGCCCCTTGGGTCAGTCGTGGCTGGAATATGTCCAGTGTGACTGTGGTATATCGACGGCCCTTGGTAATGAAACCGGAAATTAGGCGGAAGCCGATAAACAAGTGGTTATTTATACTAAACAAGAACTGCGGCAGGCAATTCTTGATCGCATATTAAACCAAAAGGAGGATGAAGCGTCTTTTAAAAGCCGGGTCATTGGGGAGAAACTCCTGGCTTTACCAGTTTTTCAAAAAGCGAAAACCATTCTGTTGTATGCGTCTATTAGAGGTGAAGTGGATACTTTTGCCGTGATCAAAGCGGCATTGGCATTGGGTAAACGGGTCGCATTGCCTGTAGTTATGAAAGAGCAGTCCAGGATCATTCCTGTGGCAGTTTCTTCTGTGAGACAGCTGCGTAAGGGTGCTTATGGTATTCTAGAGCCCGATGCGCGCGGTACCGGAGAAGTTCCCTTGCAGGAGATCGACCTGGTAGTGGTGCCCGGCGTGGTGTTTGATACCAGTAATAATCGCCTGGGCCGCGGCGCTGGTTACTACGACCGCTTACTGGCCAAGCTTCCACCTCAGACGCCCACAGTAGGTCTCGCCTTTGACTGTCAAATCGTCGATGTAATTCCGGGCCTTGAGCCCCACGATCGACCGGTCACACAGGTTCTCTCCAATTGACAGGTTTTCTGTTGTTCTATCCCGCTAGTTAACGAGCGGGACGGTAAACCACAACCGTAACTGTGTTTTTCTAGAAGGAGACAAAAATGGGAGCTGCAACGATAGTGTTATTGTTTTTAACGGCCGGCGCTGCTTTTGTCGGAGGCTATTTTTTAAGCCGTGTTCTCAAGGGCAAGCAGTTCAAGTTGACTGAAAAGGAAGCTCAAAGTATCAAGGAGATGGCCCATCGCGAAGCCGAGACCATCAAGAAAGAGGCGGAGCTGCACGCCAAAGATACCATGTTAAAGCTGCGGCAGGAATTTGAGCAGGAAACCAAGCAGCGGCGCGAAGAATTGTCGGTGGCGGAAAAGAGGATCTTGCAGAAGGAAGAGAACGTAGAGAAGCGTCTGGACCTTCTGGAAAAGAAGGAGAAGGATTTGACATCGCGCGTCGACGTTGTGCGGCAAAAAGAGGGTGAGGTGGCGGCCAAGGGGGAAGAGTTGGCCAAGTTGATACAGCAGGAGAAAGAGTCGCTCTACAGAATTTCCAACTTAAATCGCGACGAAGCCAAGACCATGCTTCTGACCCGCATAGATGAAGAGTTGGTGCATGAGAAGGCCACCCGGATACGTTCCATGGAAGATGAGATCAAGGAGACAACGGACAAGAAGTCGCGTGAGCTGTTGTCTATCGCGATGCAGCGTTGCGCTTCCGATCATGCGGCGGAAACCACTATTAGCGTAGTTCAGCTTCCATCAGACGAAATGAAAGGGCGGATCATCGGTCGGGAAGGCCGCAATATCCGCGCCTTGGAACAGGCTACTGGCGTGGACATTATTATCGATGACACTCCGGAAGCGGTAACGATCTCCGGTTTTGATATGGTCCGTCGCGAGATCGCCCGGATGGCGTTGGAACAGTTGATATCCGACGGCAGAATACATCCTGGCCGTATTGAAGAAGTGGTAGA
>JAAXVU010000070.1 GCA_013335325.1 Candidatus Omnitrophota bacterium
AGGCGATGTTCCCACCAGGCTGCCGGGTTGCGGCAAGGTGGAAAGGTTTACGGCTAATTGGGCTGCTACATTGGCGGGAAACAAAGAATTGAGGATGAAAGAGAACAGAACAAGCAAGATTGCAGCTTTACGCATAGAAACCCTTCCATGATTGTTTTATGTCAGCAGGATCTATCCAGAGCATGCAAAGTATAATTGATGAATATTAGGGACGGCAAGAATTTATTTCGGTGTATGCTTGCGGCAGGGCCAGCCAGGTTTCAGGCTTTACTCTAGCAAATACGGTACAAATTCATTACAAGTGCTGGCGTTTCAACGCAGTTTGTTCCAGTTGAAATGCACAAATATCCGGCCGAAGTTCTTGTCGTCCTTCTCGATACGGGAAAATTTTCCTTTGTACGACTTCTCGAGAAAACGCAGCACCGCTTTCTTCAGCTGTCCGCTGCCCTTGCCGGGAATGATCTCGACGTATTCCGCCCGCTTGTCGATAGCCTCCTGCATGATGCCGTGCAAAGCATCATCGATGGCCCGGGAGTTGGAAAAGATATCGTGCAAGTCGAGCTTAAGATGCATATCGATCACCCCTGATTGATCTGGTCGCGTTCCGCAATAAGCCGCTTGCGCGTCGATTCGATCTCGCGCAGGCGGATCTGGATCTCCTTCAGGCGCCGGCCGTTCTCCGCCATCTGCGACCGATCCCGGCCGCTGAACGAAGTGTTGAGGACCCGAGACTTGATGTAAGTCTCGGTCTCCAGCTCCTTTTCCTCGCGCTCGAGGGACTTGAGCTCGTTTTTGATCTCCTTGCAGCGGCCCAGTGCGGCCTCGTGCTTTTCCCGGGCCTGGCGCAAATTTTCCGGCTCGTTCTCCCGCGCTTTCTTCGCCTTGCGATCATCCTCGAAAGCCTTGCGGGCCGCGGCCTTGCGGGAAGCTTCGTCTTCTGCCGCCCCCCGACACTGTTTCTTGTCCAGATAATAATCCAACCCGCCGGGATACTGGCGGATCGTGCCGTTATCCACCTCGACGATATGGTTGGCGATCTGCTTGATAAAAAAGAGGTCGTGACTGATAAAGCACAAAGTACCGGCGTAATTCTGGAACGCCCGCGTCAGCGCTTCCACGCCGGCCACGTCCAGGTGGGTCGTCGGCTCGTCGAGCAGCAGGAAGTTCGGCGGGTTAATAATGTGCTTGGCCAGGATAAGCCGGCTTTTCTCTCCTCCGGACAAGACCGACACCGGCTTAAAGACGTCGTCGCCGTGATAATTGAAGATGCCCAGCAGATTGCGCGCCTGGGTCTGCGGAAAGGCGCCGCCCACCGCGGACAAGAGCTCTTCCAGCGCCGTACGGTTGGGGTTAAGGACGTCCAGACGCGTCTGGGAGAAATAACCCATCTTGACGCCATGCCCCAGCCGGCGCGTGCCGCCGTCGAACGGGATGACATCCGCCAGGATCTTTAACAGCGTCGATTTTCCCGCGCCGTTGGGCCCGACCAGACACACCTTCTGCCCCTTGGTGATCTCGAAGTTCAGGCCGTCGTAGATGACCTTGTCGGAATATGATTTCTTGATCTGGTCGAGCGTGATGACCGTGTAGCCGCTCTCGGTCGTCTGCGGAAAACTGAAATCCTTGATGCTGGCCCGGCTTCTGGGTAGCTCGACCGACTGCTCCTCGATGCGCTCGATCATCTTCATCTTGTTCTGTACCGCGCTGGCGCGGTTGGGCTGGGCGTGAAAACGCGAGGTGAAACGTTCCAGCTGGTCCTTGCGCTTGTCCAAAACCTTCTGCTGTTTTTCCAACGTACGGTATTCTATCTCCTTCTGCTCCTCGTAGGTCTCGTAGTTACCTTTGACCTTGGCCATCCGGCCGCTCTCCAGCACGATCGTGTAATTCGTCACGTCATTGAGAAAGATCTTGTCGTGCGAGATCATGATGAAACTGCCGGGATAGGTTGAAAGAAAGTCCTTAAGCCAGAGCGTAGCCGCCAGGTCCAGGTAGTTCGTCGGCTCGTCCAGAAGCAGCAGGTCATAATGGTACGTCAGAAGTCGGGCCAAAAGCGTGCGCATCTGCCAGCCGCCGGAAAGCTGCATGATCGGCTTGTGGAATTCGTGCTCGCGAAAACCCAGCCCCGCCAGGATCTTTTCGGCCCGGTGCTCGAGCTCGTAGATACCGAGCGCTTCCAGCTTCTCCAGGATATCGCCGTAGCGCGTCTCCGCACAGCGGTCCTCCGACTCCATGCGGTGCTTTTCGTCGGACAGCCGCTGGATCTCCTCGTCGCCGGAGGTCACCTCCTCCATCACCGTCCGCTTGGAATCGAAGTGCGCTTCCTGCGGCAGGTAGCCGATCTTGATGCCCTTCTGGATCGATATCGTCCCGCTGGAAGGCTCCAGGTCGCCCAGGATCAGGTGAAACAGCGTGGTCTTGCCCGCGCCGTTGGGCCCGGTCAGCCCGATACGTTCATTGGGAAAAATGCTCAAGGACACCTGGTCCATGAGCATACGAGTGTCGAAATTCTTGGAAACATTGGTCAGTGTGATCATGCGTGCTTAGGTCCATTCTTGCGGCGCAATGCCTGGTTGGATGCTGCTGATTTATTAGAGAAATACTTCTTAAATGCGGGAGCTTTGCCGGGGCGCGCATCCAAAGGATGACGTTCCGTACGCTGCGGCTGCCGGCCAAAAGACGGACGGGGAGCCTTCTTTTCATCCGCCCACGCCAGGGGATCCCGACGTGTATGTCCTGCCTGCCCCGGACGTCTGCCGCGGTCAGGACGCTTAGGCATTCCCGGTCGCCGGCCCTCAGGCCGGGAACCCGGCCAGGCCGGCCGGTCTTCCACTTCCATCTCCGGAGCCGGTGGACGCATATTCTTAAGAGCCTCCACTTCTTCTGCTGACAGACGCCGCCAGTCCGCCGAGCGCAGGTTGCCCAACTGGAGCGGCCCCTGTCTGAGACGCTTTAACTGCAGCACGGGATTCCCGACCGATGACAACATGATGCGCACCTGGCGCTTCTTGCCCTCGTGGATCGTAACTTCCAGCTCGGTCTCCTTCTCGCCGTCCCGGATTATCTTCACCTCGGCGGGAGCGGTCTTTTCTCCGCCCACAATGATCCCCTCTGCCAGCCGGGCGATCTTCTCCGGCGTGACGTGCCAGCGCACCCTTACGAAATAAGTCTTGTCTACGTCAAAGCTAGGATGCATCAGCCGGTTGGCCAACCAGCCGTCGTTGGTAAAAAGAAGCAGCCCTTCGGTATCCTTGTCCAGCCGGCCCACCGGGCGCAGGTGTCTGAACTCCCGGGGCAACAGCTGGATGACCGTGCGCTGGTCGAACTGGCCTTCGCAGGTCGTGACGTAGCCGGAAGGCTTGTTAAGCATGATATACTCGAAACGCTTGGAAGCGATCGGCGTGCCCTTGAACGCCACCTTGTCGCGACCGGGGTCGATCTCCATCGACGGCTCGGTCACCTTCCGACCATTCACCTCGACCGCCCCCGCCACAATACTTTCCAGTGCCTTGCGACGCGACAAAACACCGTTATGTGAAAGAAATAATTGCAGTTTCATTAAACCCCTTTACTGCCGCCACCCGGCATATTCGCGCCCAGCGCGCGTTGTCTGACCGCTTCGTATATCATAACCGCGGCCGAAACCGAGACGTTAAGCGAGTCCACCCGTCCCAACATCGGTATCCGCACCTTTTCATTGGCGTTGCGCAGCCAGAAATCGCTCAAGCCGTCCTGCTCGCTGCCCAGCACGATCGCGCAGGGACGCCGCCAATCCTTGTCGTAATAAAACTGCTCGGCCTGCACCACTGCCGCATAAGTTGTGATCCCGCGCTCTGCCAAGAAGTCTGCCGCCTCGCGTCCGGCACAGGACACCGTCGGCACCGAAAATATCGTCCCCAGGCTGGAACGCACCACGTTGGGATTATAAATATCGGTCCTTTCATCGCAGACGATGAGCGCGTCCACTCCAGCCCCGTCGCAGGTACGGAGTACCGCCCCAAGGTTTCCCGGCTTCTCCACGCTTTCCAAAACCACGATCAACGGGTTGTCGCGCAATTTTAGATCCGCCAGCGACCGGACCGCCGGCTCCACCAGCGCCAGCACGCCCTCGGTGCGGTCGCCGTAAGCCAGCTTGTCAAAGACCGTGCAGGTAGTGTCATTCACCCGGATCCCGGCCGACTCCAGTTCGCCAACGATCTCCGGCGGACAACGGTACACGCCTTCCGAACAGACATACGCACCGGAGAATCGCAACCCGGCCGCCAGGGCCTGACGCACTTCCCGGACACCTTCGACGATAGTCAGATGTTTGGCGTCGCGGCCTTTCTTGACACGCAAACGCGCCACGCGTTTGACTCCGGGATTCTGCGGACTGGTGATCTTCTCTATCATTTGGCTGCCGGCTCCTTGCTGGCTTTCGTCGTCGATGGCTGAACCGCCGGCTTCGGCATCTCGGACTCAACTGTGACCCGGAATACGCCCTGCCCGGCGCCCTTGGCCCGGACGCGTATCTTGTACTCGCCTGCCGCGGACAGCGTCGTCTTCATCTTCAAGTCGTGCGCACCGTCACGGTTGAATTCCTCCGCTACGGCCCCATCACCGGCATCGCGCAGAAAGACTTCGGGGGCAAACTGCACACTCTCAACCCGCACCGTCAAAGTCTCGTCCTTCTGCCCCTCGTACATAAAAGTACGGAATTGATGTAAACGGCGCAAGGCACCGGTCCGCTCCACGCCCGGCATCAAAACCGTCACGCCTTCTTCTTCCTGTACGGCCTCCCCGTATTGATTTGCTGCGACGCCGTTGACGTTCAGGGAATAATCCTCGACGGCCAAGGCCAATCCCGGCCAAGCCAGACACCACAAGACTAATAACAGGTTAAACCTTCTCATGCAGCACCTCCGCGATCTTACGGTTCAGGTCAAATTTATCCAGCCGCCAAGACGCGATCATATCCTTCTTGCGGGCCGGCCAATGCCGCTTCCAGGTCTCCCAGCCGTAATCCGGGCCGGCGCGGTTGACCCAGGGGGAATTGGGATAATAGCTGAATATTCCGTCGGGGAACATGTAATGCTTGACCGCCTTCCAAGTCCAGTAGGTCCAGTGGATGTCGAGCGCGCCAAAATGCGCCAGGATATCCTTGAGCCAGCGGTCCTCGCCGGCCGCTCCGTCCCGCGCGTTCACCCCGAACTCGCCGCACCACAACGGCCGGCCTCTCCGGTCGGCCTCGGCCTTGAGCGTCTCCAGCCGGCGCAGCATGAAGCCACGGTCCCAGCGGCCGGACTTGTTCACCAAAGGATACCGCCAGTGCGGCTCCAGGTTGAAGGCAAATTCGAACGGCTCGTAAAAATGCATGCTCAATGCCAAATTCTCGTCGGCGAAATCGTCCAGGCAGGCCAGATCCTGCGCCCAGCGGTTGCCTTCGATAAAGATTATATGGTTACGATCGATACTCCTTACGGCCCTGATCGCCGCACGATAATAACGATTCAGCGGCGCGGCATCTTCCAGCACCGGCTCGTTTAGAATATCATAGCCCGCGACCGCCGGCTCGTCCTTGTAACGGTCCGCCAGGAACTCCCAGAGAGCGATGGCCCGGCGCTGGTTGGCCTTGCCCGACCAGAACCGCATCCGCCCGCCCTCGGCGTCGGAATGCCAGTCGTGATTCTGCGCGCCCGGGGCCGCGTGCATGTCGAGTATGACGCGGATCCCACGGCGGCCGGCCCAGGCCATGACCCGGTCCAGATACCCGACGCCCGCCCTGGAATATTGGAACGGCCGCGCCTCAACCAGGCGGTGATGGAACGGTACCCGCAGGCAATTGAAACCAAAAGTCCGCATCCGGTCGATATCGGCTTCGGTGATAAAATTGTCGCGGAAGGCCTTTTCCAGCCCGGCATAGGCGGCCTCGCCCAAGCCCCGGACAAAATCTTTGCGGAACAGGCTGTGCGCGCGATTCGGCGCGTGCAGGATGTAGCCTTCCGGCATGAGCCACCCGCCCAGGTTGACGCCCTTCAGGCGCACCGGACTACCGTCGAGGACTATCCTGGACCTATAGACCGACAGGAACTGCGCACCCTGGTTGGGATACTCGCTTGTCGATCTGGCCGTAACATCCTTGGAACTCTTGTGAACATTTAAGACACGTCTTGGCATTGCCAACCCATCATTAAACAGACTTCATCAGAGCCCATATTTACCCAGGAATCGCGCCATTGCCTCCCGCACCATATCCATGGACTGGAATACATTATCGTTGTGCCCGCCCCGGACTTCCAGGAATTCCTTGGGTTCGGCGGCTTTTTCAAAGAGCCGGCGACCCAGCCGGTAAGGGATAATTTCGTCCGTGCGGCTGTGCAGCATCAGTTTGGGACAGCTGATAGCCGTTATCTTCCGGTCCGACTCGAACTTGAGGCTGATCATAAAACCCGGCACGAACGGATAATAGATCCGGGCGACATCCTTGGCGTTCGTAAAGGTCGCCTCGGTGATGAGCGCCGCCGGCCGCCTTAAGGAAGCCACATCGATGGACACCGCCCCGCCGACAGAGGCGCCGTACAGCACCGTCGGCAGGCGCCCGACATCCGCGCGGGAGGCTATATGGTCGAACGCGGCGCGGCCGTCTCTGAATATCCCCGTCTCATCCGGCCGCCCTTCGCTCAGCCCATAACCGCGGTAATCGAATACAAACACGTTAAAACCCAGACTGCGGAAGAACGCCATCTTCTCCACGCGGTCGCTAATGTTACCGGCGTTACCGTGAAAATATAACATATTGCGCCGGGCGTTGTCGCCGGGAATGAACCAGCCGTGCAGCTTGACGCCGTCCTCGGCCCGGAACCAGACATCCTCAAAAGCCAGCCCGGCGTCCGCGGGGCTGGCATGCATATCCTGGGACGGATAGAACAGCGCCGTCTTCTCCAGATAGCGGACGAAAAGAAAGAAAGCCAGAAAGACGGCAACCAGTGCCAGAAGGGGCATGAGGAAAACCTTAAGCCTTGGAGCTGCGGGCTGAAGTATATTTCTCCAGGTCATAAACGATCTCTTTGGCCGGCATGGGTATCCGGTCTATCTTCACCTGGGCCTTGGCGAAGAAATCCGTCGCCAGCGTGTCGTGGTAGTCCGTACAGACCACCACGCGCTTGATGCCGGCGGCGATCAGGGCCTTGGCGCAAGTCGTGCAGGGCATATTGGTGACATAGGCGGTGGCACCCTCGACCACATGGCCTTTCTTGGCCGCCTGGACGATGGCGTTCATCTCGGCGTGGTTGGTGCGCACGCAATGGTTATCGACGACCAGACATCCCACATCCTCGCAATGGGCGTCGCCGGGGATCGACCCGTTATAACCGGTGGCAATAACTTCGCAGTCCTTGACGAGCACGCAGCCGCAGTGCATCCGCGGGCAAGTGGCGCGCTCGGAAGCGAGCATCGCCAGCTTCATGAAATATTCATCCCAACTAGGTCTGGCCATATAGAAACTCCTGGTGGCGGTTGACGGAAAACATCCCAATATTAACAAAGAATGCGCTTTTTGCAAGCAGACACGCAGCGGCCTACAGGCTGGAAATAGCCACAACCAGGCGTTCCAGACCGGTCCGGAATTTATCCGGAGGCGGCAATAGACTTAGGACCATAAACCCGTCTTCCTCGAAATCGAAGAAATACCCCGGATGCAAAAAGACCTGCCGCTCTTTAAGCAGGCGCAGGGCGAACTCTTCTCCGTCGGAGAGCTGCGGCACCGACAGGACCGCGTACCAGCCGCCCTCCCAGGGCAGGACCTCAGCGGCCCCCGTGCACTCAAAGGCATTACGCAAGGCCAGATAGTTCGCCGACACGCGCTCCAGCACCTGACTCTGTATGCCCGAAGCAGCGGCGAGCCAGTCTGCCGCGGCGTTCTGGGCCGGCGTATTGACCGAAAGGTATGTGTCAGAAATGACTTCCAGCCGCGAAAGTGCGGCTTCCACAAAGCCACTCGGGCCGTTCACCGCGATCCAGGAAAGCTTCATCTGCGGGAGCGCGAGCGACTTCGACAGCCCGCCCAGCACGAACGTCGGCGCGGCCGAATTACCCGCCAGGCTGAAATAACGTCCGCGGTACTGTTCGGAAATATAATCACCGAAGACCTCGTCGCAAAGCAGCGACAAACCGTGCCGGTGACAGATGCCGTTCAGGCCTTCCAGCTCGGCGGTCTTGATACAGGAGCCCGTCGGGTTATTGGGGCTCACCAGGATGATGGCCTTGGTAAAGGAGGTCACGCCCAGCTCAAGCGAAGCCAGGTCGATATGCCACTCGCCGTCAAAGACCAGCCGGTAGTAGTCGACCTCGACGTCATTAATGCCCGCCAGGTAAGAGAAAAGCGGATAACTCGGCGCCGGGACCAGGACACGGTCGCCGGGTTCGAAAAGCAGCCGGAAAAGAAAAGAGTAGGCTTCAGAAGTACTGGAGGTCAGGACCAGCCGTTCCGGGTCCACAGTGATCCCACGCCCGGCGTAATATCCAGAGACAGCCTGGCGGGCCTTGAGCATCCCTTTCGGATGCGGGGCGTAAACCAGGTTTTCCGGCGCGGACAGAGGACGCAGAAGCTTATCCGCCGGATAGGAGAAGCCGCAACGCGTGGGGTTGGATTCGGTGAAATCGATGATCTCGGTGCCGGCGGAACGCATATCCTGCAAAGTCCTGGAAAGAATATTTTCTTCCAGCTCCCAGCCGGTGCGGGCGGAAAAGGAATATTTCATATGTAGAGAACGCTCGTAAAAGATTTACGCGGCGGACGGGTTGCAACTTAAACCCGCGCCACCGCTTACCTGTCCCGCGGACTGCCCATCGGGACAAACTTATTTGCCGCCGTGCAGGGCGCCGATCTCCTTGTCTGCCAGATAGATGCTCACCTTGCCAGCCATCCGGATGATATCCAAGACCCGCTTGACCGCGGCTTCCTCTTCCACTTGCTCGTCGATAAACCACTTGAGGAAGCTGGTTACGGCGTAATCATTGTTCTCCCGGGCGGTGGTAAAGATCTTGGCTATGGCGGCGGTGATCAATTCCTCGTGCTCCAGGGCCGCACGGAAGACCTCTTCAATGTCCTTGTAGTCCGCCTTCGGCTCCTTGATACCGCCGATCTCTGCGTGCTCGGTCAGGTCATTGATGAACTTTATAAACTTCTGCATGTGGCCGCGCTCTTCCTCGGCCTGGCGGTACATGAAAGCGGCGGTGCCGCGGAACCCGTTGACATCTGCCCAGGTGGCCATGGCCAGATAGATCTGGGATGATTCGCCCTCCAGCGCGACCTGCTCGTTTAACAACTTCAAAACTTTCTTGGAAACCATACTGTGCTCCTTTCGGATTGGATACTCTGCCGTTGCTTTTACTGTCGAATGGGACGACCCGGCACGTCACGTTTGTCGTCGAAAAATATTATAATCTCTCCGGTCGGAGAGGCAATGTCTTTGTTTCATCACTTGGTCGCCCGTGACGGCCTAGCCTTACAAGAACTCCGCGATACGCTGGACCAGCGTCTCGGAATCCTCCCAGCCCAGGCAGGCGTCAGTGATGGACTTGCCGTAGACACCTTCAGACGGGTCCTGGCTGCCCTCCACCAGGTAACTTTCCACCATGAGACCGCGCACGAAATTCTTCAGCGAAGGATCGTACTTCAGGCTGTTCAATACCTCGCAGGCCACCCGGGGCTGTTCGCGGAACAGCCGGTTGGAATTCATGTGACTGACGTCGATCAAGACCGCCGGATTGACCAAGCCGGCCTTTTCGTACAGCTGGCGCAGGTGCGAAATGTCCTCGTAATGATAATTCGGGATGGACCGGCCAAAGGAAGTCATGGCCCCGCGCAGGATGCAGTGGGTGTACGGGTTGCCGGCGGTCTGCACTTCCCAGCCGTTGTAGGCGAAGATGTGCGGCGACTGAGCAGCCCGGACGGAATTCAGCATGACGTTCATGTCGCCGCTGGTGGGATTCTTCATGCCCACCGGGATATCGAGGCCGCTAACGGTCAACCGGTGCGCCTGGTTCTCCACCGAGCGGGCGCCGATCGCCACGTAGCTCAGCACGTCCTCGAGGTAAGGGTAATTCTCGGGATAAAGCATCTCGTCGGCTGCTCCCAGGCCCGACTCGGACAGCGCCCGGATATGCATCTTGCGGATGGCCACCAGGCCTTCCACGATATTGGGCTCGTCCGACGGGTCCGGCTGGTGGGCCATGCCCTTGTAGCCGATGCCGGTC
>JAAXVU010000201.1 GCA_013335325.1 Candidatus Omnitrophota bacterium
TCCAGAAACGCACCCTCGAGTTCCTCATCCGCAGCGGCCTTCTCGACGACTATTTAAGATACGTGACCGCCTTGGCGGTGGAGATCCCCGCTCATGGCGAAGAGCCTGACCTGAAGGGCAAAGACTTTGGCCTCATGCTGGACAATGAATGGGTCGGCATGCTGAAGACGGCGGTGGAGGCCGGAGTGGTATCGCATGCCGGCGCGAATGCTGCGGCAGCGAACGAGCGCGAATGGTTCAAATATGAACTGGTTGGCGCGCAGGATTTGTTGGTTGCGTACCAATCTTCCCTGAACGGGGCAGGGGAAAAGTTGTTGCGTCAGGTCAGGAAACTATTGCAAGGGCTTGGCAATTCAGAGTGGAGTGAGAATCTGCGTCGGGCCATTGTGTACCGCCTTGCGGAAGTGCCATCTCTTAATGATCCTCGTTTGGATCTTCTTGTTCAGCCGGAGCTGGCTAAGTATTTGAACAGGGAAGTCCTGGAAAATATAAATCCGTCAGGCAGCTATATCTTGAGGCTGGCAATTACAGAGTCGTGCAACCTTCCTTGTGCGCATTGCTCCAGGTCGGCAGCCCATGGGGCCAAGTCAATGCTGTACTTGCTGGCGCTGCAGATATCCGCCTTACTAAAGAAGAACGGAGCCGAAAGTATAACTTTATATTTGGACGGCGATCCTATTGATTATTTTGATCCATATTTTGGGGCAACATTGGCAGATATAGCAGAGGAGTTAATTAAGATAGGAATCAGGCCGGTATTTCTTACGCGGGGGCCTGAAAGGCTGAGTGAAGTGGCGCGGGATACGTTAGTAAGTATCAGCGCCTGGCCGGATCACTTACGCGTGGATATATCGTTCTTGTTGCTTTATAACGATATTTTGGCAAAGGTTTCAAGGGATGGTAGTTTGGATCTGGGATGGCTGCAGCCGTATCTGGAACAGTACCGAGAGGTTATCAGCATACTGGCCCCTGTATTGGGAGAGATTCAGACGTATCCGACGCTTGTAATGAAAACAAGCGAGCCAAGATTATCCATTAATTTTACGAATGCACTATTGCGGGAGCTGTTTGGTAATGCGCAATGGAGTTGCTCGGAATGTCGGGGGGAGCATAACAAGCCGCTTGTGGTGGGTGGGCGGGCCCTCAGGATATCTTGCTGTCCAGCGCGCAGGCTTATGCCTTTTGGGCGGGGGTATTTCTTGCGTCAAAAGGTCGAGGCATTAAAAGATACGGTGGTGGAGCCGGAGGATTTTTATTTTGATAACAATGTGGTGATCAATGTGGATGGTGCGATCCATGTGGTTTCATTCTTTTCTGACAGCATGGCCGGACGCTTGAGCAAGTTTTTTCCGGCGGACCGCTTACTGTCAGATGAAGGCACGTATTTGCCCGGATACTTTTCTTCTTTGATTATTGATCTATGGCAAATGAATAGAGGGGGCGAGCCAGAGTATTATGCGGATTTTGCTTTTATGGTGGTAGCTTTAGCGCCTTTTTATGATGGTGCATCGGAGGCCTTGCGGGAAATTAGGAGCAATAAGATGCCGCAGTTCCGGTTACAGCAATTGCGGAAATGGTACAAAGCGTTTAAAGATCTACCGCTGGGCGTGCATCCTAGGACCTGGCCCTTGGTGTACGATGGCAAGCCTGGCGCGCGTTTTGCTTTGCCTGTCCGGGCCTTTGGGCCGGTTGCGCCGGTCAAATACTTAAAGCACAAGTTACCGCAAGTTTTACCAGAAGAGACGGCCAGTAAGGCTGGTTCGCCATCGATACTATTTCCTGGCGGCGCAGAGAGCCCGGCCAAGTTTCTCGAGTTGTTGAGCCGTTCGCAAGGTCGTGAATATCAACTGCCGTTGGTTTGGGGTGAGGATATCGCGCCGGCGGCCTTATCGGCGCTGGTGGATCATGTGTACTCTATGGACGTGTCTGACGTAGAGCGTCAAGGTTGGATCACTTCTTTATTAGTCCGGATATTGGCTTTCAATGGCAAGGTCGAGGGCGGCGCGGTCAAGCCGTTCTTTGATCTTTTACTTTTGCCAAAGCATCCTGAGACCATGGGCGCACACGCAAAGGAATTTATAGCTAAGGGCACTTTAGAGCGGCAGTTGCTGGCCCGTCAGGGGGTGCCGGCAGCAATCGTCAGTATGCAGACTCCAGAATTGAATAGGGCCGGCAAAAAGCATTTCAATGTTCAGGTGCGGGATATAGCAGCCTTACTGGTCCAAATAAAGCATGAGACCAAAGGGCTTGTGCGCGGCACGAATATCGCCGAGGCGGTGGAGAATTTACAGCAGCGTCTTGGCTGGGTGCTTGGAGATATGCGTAACGAGGTCGCAGGCATCGCGGCAAAAAACTCGACGGTCCGGATGTCAATACGCAGTCAGGAGCTGCTTGTGTCGTTGCCAGATACAAATGACATCCTCAAACGGTATCGCGCTTACGTTGCCGAGGCCAGGCAGCGCCGTCTGTCCAGGATCAGATTGTATATTCGGGGTGGTAGAGGCGGGCATTGACGGCGCCTATCCGTAGCAGCCTTCCTTAATTCTTGCTTTAGATAGTTATGCTCATCTTGCCACTATTCGGGCCGGTTGGCTGGACCTCGCGGGTCGGGCCATTGTCAAATGCCGGAAGGTAGAGAGATTTTGGCTCGCAGCTTCGGGTATATCTTTAATAAGGTGACTAGAAGTCCGGTATCCTGAGCTAGCTCCGTTAATGTTGGATTGGACATAATTTGCTGCACATCTCTTTTTTCAATGGCTTCCCGCAGGGTGCGG
>JAAXVU010000071.1 GCA_013335325.1 Candidatus Omnitrophota bacterium
CAAGACAAAGTTTGATCTTCCTGAGACTGCAACTGCGTGGTGTCCGGGGTGCGGGAATTTTGGCATTCTGACCTTTCTCAAGGAGGTCCTGGAGGAAGTCGTGTCTGATCCGCAAAAACTGGTTCTGGTCTCCGGCATCGGACAGGCCGCCAAGCTGCCGCAATACGTGAAGGCCCATTATTTCAACGGACTGCACGGACGCGCTTTGCCCCCGGCCACCGCTATCAAGGCCGCCAATCCTTCCCTGACGGTCGTGGTCACGAGCGGTGACGGCGACATGTACGGCGAAGGCGGCAATCATTTTATACACACGATCCGTCGGAATCCGGACATTACCGATATCGTGCATAACAATATGGTTTATGGCCTGACCAAGGGACAGGCCTCGCCGACGAGCACGAAAGGGTTCAGGACGCCGGTTCAGGCCGATGGGGTCATCCTGGAGCCGTTCAACCCGCTCGCGGTGGCTATTGCGCTGGATGCGTCTTTCGTGGCCCGGATATTCATGGGCTTCCGTGACCATTCCAAAGAGATATTAAAACAGGCCATTTTGCACAAAGGCTACGCCTTGGTCGATGTCTTCCAGCCTTGTGTGACTTATAACAAGCTAAATACCTACCAGTGGTTCCGCGAGCGGACGTATTTTCTCGATCCCGTTCACGATCCGCATGACCGCCTGCAGGCGTTTGCACGGGCGATAGAGACAGACAAGTTCCCGCTGGGGATCTTTTATCAGCAGACGGGAAAACCAGTTTTCGAAGATCAGCTGGCGGCCTATCGTGAGGACAAGACGCCGCTCTGCCAGAGGTCTCCGAACCTGGCAGCGGTTAACCGTATTATGGATAAGATGAGGCAGTAAGGGGGCGTTATGAATATATTGGATGAAGCGCTGAAGATCGAAGAACAGGGTGAACGTCTTTACCGGTCTTTTGCCAGGGACGCGTCTGATAAGGGGGCTAATTACATATTCGATTGGCTGGCCGACCAGGAGCATAAGCATCATGCCATCTTTCAAAGAATGAAAGAAGGCGGCCACGTGCCCGACGTGAAGAGCGCTGATCTAAAGGGCGTGCGGGATATTTTTTCCGGCTGGAAGGACGTTCGTCCCGGGCTGGATATTAAGACTGACCAGGTAGAGCTTTACCGTCAAGCCCTGGTGGTGGAGGAAAAGAGCGTCGCACTTTATGAAGAAGGTGCTCACATTGCTGCGGACGAGCCGGCGCGTTCCGTTTTTCTCCGCATCGCGGCCGAGGAAAAGGCCCACCAGCAGATCATGGAGAATATTATTGATCTCGTGACCAGGCCGGATTTCTGGGCTGAGAACGCGGAGTTTGGATATCGTGGGGAAGATTATTATCTGTAGAACCTGGGAGGTAATATATTTTGTAGCAATATCATGACCAAAACGGTTAAGTGGAAGAATTAATTAATTCTATCTCAAAAAAAGGTGAAAGGGTTTGGCCGCCCATAATGTGAAGGACGATGGTTCCATCCCAGCTGTCTATAGACATCCAACCGCCAGCCATATGCGACCCCAGTCTACGACGACGAGACTGGGTTTTTCATTTATAGCTCGGGTGATCTATTGACAGATCGGATAATCTTGAATAATGCGAACACGCGCTGTTTATCGCGTGTTAATATATTTCTTGGCGGTGGAAAAAGAGGCTCAGAGGGGAGGGCATATGAAACCAAAAACGTTCATTGTCATCGTACTTATTTGTATCGCACTGCCCTGTGTCCGGTCCCAGGCGGCCGAGAAGGAAGAGAATAAGGGCGCTCCTGCGCCAGTCGTGCAGTCTCCCCAGCCGGACAAGCAAGTTACCTTGCCAAAGCCGGCGGCTGCACCAAAAGCGGAAGACAAGCTACCTTGGTGGCCTACCGATGCTCAGCCGGCTCCTGTCAAAGATAAGCAAAAAGGCGGTTTTTGGTGGTGGCCCAAATCCCCTGGCACCGTCAAGGAGCTCTGGGGTAATCGCGGCTACGCCTACGTCAACAAGATCATTTATGACTGGCGCGCGGGGACGGTCCGGGATGTGCAGGTCAAGTTCTTTGACGGCGAGACCGCGGAGACCGAAAAGAAGCCTTCGCTTTTGATCAAGCAGATGATACGCGAGCTGAAGTTGCAGTTTAAGGATAACGACGTGACGATCCAGCCGGAGCACGAGCCGGTTCTTAAGCAGACAGCCGACTGGCTTAAACGCAACCTGCAGGCCAATATTCTGATGGCCGCGCACGAGGATGCAAACTCGCTGGGGGCCGCGCGTGTGCAGGCGGTCGAAAAGTTCCTCACGGATCAGGGCGTAAGAAAAGAGCGGATCAATAGCATGACGCTCGACAAGTTCCAGGAAGCCGGACTGTCTTCCCGGCGCAAGCCAGAGCCTGGCACGATAGATATCCTGGTCGCGGAGGTCGAAGAGGTGCTGATCCCTGGGCCGCGGCATTAATCAGATTTGTAGACGGAAAATCCTTTATCGGGTAAATGCCTTTCCGGCCGCTGGGTGAGTCGCATCGCTGAGCGGCTTTTGTATTTAAGAATAATGCCGGGAAAAAATTGAGGCGTGGCCGTAATAAATTTGCGGACCTTTACATCCACACGCAGGTGTGGTATACATCAGGCATGAAGCCAGAGATGTTTTCCTGCAAAACAGACGTCAGCCAGCCTCTGCCGCTCTATTTCTCCCGCATACACGCCGGATTTCCGTCGCCCGCTGACGACTTCATCGACCGGCCGCTCGACCTGAACGAACATCTTATCCATCATCCTGCCGCCACTTTTTTCGTGAAAGTCCAGGGCGACTCCATGGTCGATGCCGGGATACACCCGGGGGCCCTCTTGGTTGTGGACCGGTCGCTGCAAGCTCGCTCCGGCAACATAGTTCTGGCGGTCCTTAATGGTGAGTTCACGGTCAAGCGTTTGCAGAAGGAGAACGGGAACGTCGTCCTGTACCCGGAGAACCCGCGTTACCAGCCGGTGACGGTCACGTCTGGTATGGATTTTGAGGTGTGGGGAGTGGTGGTCCATGTTGTTCGAACTTTCGTCTAGGGATCAAAGTACGCTCGCGCTCGTGGATTGCAATAATTTCTACGCCTCCTGCGAACGGGTTTTCAATCCTAAGCTTCGCAACAAGCCCGTAGTGGTCCTTTCCAATAACGACGGCTGTGCCATTGCCCGGTCCCGGGAAGCGAAAGCGCTGGGTATCGCCATGGGGCAGCCCTTCTTTGAATGGGAGAAGCTGGTCGCCCTTCACGGCATCCAGGTTCTGTCCGCCAACTTTGCACTTTACGGGGATATGTCCCGCCGGGTAATGGAAGTATTGAAGGAATTCTCGCCGGAGATCGAGATATATTCGATCGATGAGGCTTTCTTGTCGCTCGACCGGATGGATATCGACCTCGAAGAGTACGGCCATCGTATAAAACAAAGGGTTTACCAGTGCACTGGCATCCCGGTCTCCGTGGGGATCAGCCGTACCAAGACGCTGGCGAAGGTGGCAAATCATCTGGCCAAGGACAAGAGCCTGGGGTCGCTCTGCCTTTTGGATGAGACTGCCACGGACCGCTGGCTGGCGGTAATCCCGACGCAGGAACTCTGGGGCATCGGGCGGAAAAAGAGCGCGTGGCTGGCGGGGCAGGGGGTTCTGAATGCGCTCCAGCTCAAGAACGCGCCTGACGCCTGGGTGCGGGAGCATTTGAGCGTCATGACGCTGCGCACGGTCTACGAACTGCGGGGGATCCCTTGTCAGGCTCTGGAGGACGGCGCATCGTCCAAGAAATCGGTCGCCACCACCCGGTCCTTTGCAGAGGCGGTGACCGACAAGGGCGAACTGGGTTCCCTGGTGGCCTCCTTCGTGGCCATGGCGGCGGAGAAGATGCGTGCGCAAGGTTCCGCGGCGCGTGTCATCCAGGTCTTCGTGCAATCCAGTCCGTTCAGGTCGGATTATTACAGCAATTCTGCCGTCGGTAAGGTGCCATACGGCGAGGGCTACACGCCCAGGCTGATGGCGATGACACGGGGACTGCTGGGTCGGATCTTCCGTCCCGGTGTGGCCTACAAGCGGGCGGGGGTTATTTTGATGGACCTGGTAAGAGCGGATATTGAAGTCTCGGACCTGTTCGCGGGACGACGTTACAATGAACGGGAGGCGCGTTTAATGGCGGTGGTCGATAGGCTGGAGGGCGATGTCTGTTGGGGGCCGGAACTGCTGGCTTGGGGGACGGTCGGCCGCCAGGAGAAGCGTACGCCGAAATTCACGACGCGATGGCAGGAAGTTCTACGGGTCTGAAAATTGTTAAGCGTCCCGGCCGCACGGTCGGGGTAGCTGATCTGTCCATTAAGGGTGCCGCTATTTCGTGGAGCGGAGACCTGGCTCAGGGTAGGGCGCCTTGATAATGGGATCACAAAGAGTGCGGCATTCTGCCTCTACGCGCTGTGAAGCGGGACGTCTTGACAGTATACCGACCGGTCGGTATACTTATTGCCAGGCTAGGGGACATTGATAGCCTTAAGAAAGGTAAGCTTTTATGGCAAGAAAAAGCTCCAAAGAGAGTATTCTCGACGCTGCCGAGAAGGTGGTGCTGGAAAAAGGCGCGGCCCACATGTCCCTGGACCTGGTGGCGGCCAAGGCCGGCGTCAGCAAGGGCGGTCTTATGTATCACTTCCCGACGAAAGAATCCCTGCTGAAAGAGATGATCACCCGCCTAATTAACGAATTCCTGGAAGGCCGTGAAAAGAAGGCCGCGCAGCTAAAGGACAGCCAGGGGCGGCTTCTGAAGGCCGAAATAATGTCGGTACTGGATCCCAACGAGAAGCGTGACCGGATGGCCTTGTCGATACTGGCCGTCGTGGCGCAGGCCCCGTATCTGCTGGAACCTTTACGTCAGGCGCACCGTGACCATTTACAGATGTTGCAGAATTCCAAGTTGCCGTTCGAGCGTGCGGCCCTCGTGTCACTGGCCTCCAGCGGGCTTATGTTCCTGGAATTGTTGCATTTGACCCCGTACAGCGCTTTGCAAAGAAAAAATATTATGAATGAAATGATGCGGCTGGTAGATCAGATGGAGTCGCCGGCGGGTAGATCATGAATGTTGCTATCAGAGAAAACAATGCCGGAGCGCTCAACGTAACAATGCGTGTCGGCCGGCAACGAGCCATAGTATAGCGGAAAGGATCTTGTATTATGCGTACTTCGTCGAGAAGGTATTGGACTTGGATGTGCCTGGCTGTCGGGTTGCTGGCGGCCGGCTGTGGTCCCCGGGGGCCCAAACAGCAGGCCCCGCAGATGGGTCCGCCGGAGGTGGGAGTTGTGACCATGCGTCCCGAGCGTGTGGTCTTGACCACTGAATTGCCGGGCCGGACGGCCGCCTATCGGGTGGCGGACATACGTCCCCAGGTCAACGGGATCATTGTTAAGCGGGTTTTCGAGGAAGGTGCTCTGGTAGCGCCGGGGGATCTTTTGTACCAGATCGATCCTTCCCAGTACCAGGCGGCCTATGACCAGGCTAAGGCCGCGGTCGACTTGGCCGAGGCCAGTCTGCCGGCTGCCCGTTCCCGGGAAGAGCGTTTCAAGGAACTCGTCGCCAGCCATGCGGTGGGACAGCAGGATTACGACGACGCGCTGGCAGCGTTGCGACGGGCGGAAGCGCAGCTGGAAGTAAGCAAGGCGGCCCTGGAGACAGCCAGGATAAATTTGTCCTACACGCCGATAAAGTCGCCGATCTCCGGACGCATCGGACGTTCCAGCGTGACGGAAGGCGCTTTGGTCACGGCGTACCAGCCGGTCCCGCTGGCTACAGTACAGCAGCTGGACCCGATCAATGTCGATGTGCCGCAGTCGACGGCTGAGCTCTTGAAGCTGCAGCGTCGCATTGCAGATGGAAAGTTCAACACTAGCGGCGCCGAGCAGAACAATGTGCAGATCATCCTGGAAGACGGCACTCCGTATTCCCGGGAAGGGGCGCTCGAGTTTCGCGATGTTACCGTGAATCCTACCACAGGCTCGGTCATCATGCGTATCGTTGTCCCCAACCCCCATAACGAGCTTTTGCCGGGTATGTTCGTCCGGGCGGTTATAAGGGAAGGCGTTATCGACCAGGCACTGCTCATGTCCCAGTCAGGCGTCAATCGTACGCCCAAGGGTGATCCTTTTGTCTGGGTGGTGGATGAGGCCGGTAAGGCGCAGATGCGCATGGTCACGATCGACCGCGCGGTAGGTAACCGCTGGCTTATATCGTCCGGACTATCCGACGGAGACAAGGTGATCATGGAAGGCGTCCAGCGGTTGAGGCCCGGCGTTCCGGTCCAGGCTTCCGCGTTAGAGCCTGGCGTCAAACCCAAGGGCCCCCAGGCCCCCAAGGCAGAGTAACGGAGGCGTAGATGTTGTCAAAATTCTTCCTGAAACGTCCGGTATTTGCCTGGGTCATCGCCATTGTCATGATGGTATTGGGCGGAGTGGTGATATACAACCTGCCGATCTCCCAGTATCCGCCGATAGCGCCGCCATCCATTGCCATCACCGCAGCGTACCCCGGCGCTTCCGCCGAGACCGTGGAGGACAGCGTCACCCAGATCATCGAGCAGAAGATGACGGGTTTCGAGGACCTTTTGTATATTTCCGGGACGAGCGATTCTTCAGGCGCGGCTCGTATTGAATTGACCTTCAAACCCGGCACCGATCCCGACCTGGCCTGGGCCAAGGTGCAGAACAAGCTACAGCTGGCGCTGACCAGCCTGCCCGACGCGGTGCAGCGCTCCGGTGTCATGGTGAGCAAGTCCACCCGCAACTACCTGCTTATTATCGGCCTCATCTCCGAGGACGGCAGCATGGACGCCACCGACCTGCAGGACTACGCCAAGTCCAGTTTGGAGAAAGTATTGGCCCGCGTGCCGGGCGTCGGAGAAGTGGAAACCTTCGGTTCCCAGTATGCCATGCGCGTGTGGCTTAATCCGGACAAGCTTACCGACTATAATCTGACGGTGGAAGATGTGGTCCTGGCCCTGCAGGCCTATAACGTGGAAGTTTCCGCCGGGCAGTTCGGCGGTCTGCCAACGGTGGAAGGGCAGCGGCTCAACGTCTCCATTGTCGTGCAGAATCTCCTTAAGACACCGGAGGAGTTTGGCTCCATTCCGCTTAGGATCAACCCTGACGGTTCAAAGGTTCGGGTTAAGGACGTGGGCAGAGTCGAGCTGGGTGCCGAGATCTACGACGTTAAGCCGGCCTACAACGGTAAGCCGGCCGGCGCGCTGGCTGTCCGTCAGGCGCCCGGCGCCAACGCGTTGGACACCGCCGACGCTGTCAAAAAGAAGCTGAAGGAGCTTGAGCCATATTTTCCCAAGGGCATGATGATAACGTATCCTTATGACACAACGCCTTTCGTCAAGGTGTCGATCGAGGAAGTGATCAAGACCTTGTTCGAAGCAGTTTTCCTGGTGTTCATTGTCATGTGGCTGTTTATGGGAAATATCCGCGCGACCTTGATCCCGACCATCGCGGTGCCGGTGGTCTTGCTGGGCACCTTTGCGGTGCTGGGACTTTTCGGCTACTCCATTAACATGCTGACCATGTTCGCCATGGTCCTGGCTATCGGGCTTCTGGTCGACGACGCGATAGTTGTTGTCGAGAACGTCGAGCGCATCATGAGCGAGGAGGGGCTGTCTCCTTTCGAGGCGACGGCCAAATCCATGGAGCAGATCACGCCGGCTCTGATAGGCATCGGGCTCGTGCTGGCGGCGGTCTTTGGTCCCATGGCGTTCTTTCCGGGCTCGACCGGCGTTATTTACCGGCAGTTTTCCGTGACGATCGCCTCGGCCATGCTCCTTTCAGTGGTCGTGGCCTTGATCTTGACGCCGGTCTTGTGCGCGAACATGCTTAAGCCCGTCGCCAAGGGCCATGAAGCGGCGGAGAACTCGAACAAGCTGATGCGGCCGTTCTTTTTGTGGTTCGACCGGACATTCTTCGGTTTCCGCGACTGGTGTGTGGCGCGAGTAGGTCACGCCCTGGCGCACCAGTTGCGGTATATCTTCATCTTTATCCTGATTGTCGCCGGACTGGGCTTTCTTTTCATGCGGATGCCTACGAGCTACCTGCCGGACGAGGACCAGGGGATGCTCTTCTGTCAGGTCCTCATGCCGACGGGCGCCACGCTCGAGCAGACCCAGAAGGTGGCTGACCAGGTTCAGCGGCATTTTGAAACCAATGAGAAAGAAGCGGTCGCTTCCTGCATGACCATAGTGGGCTTCGGGTTCTCCGGGCGCGCGCAGAATAACGCCATGGTATTCGTGAAGCTTCGCGATTGGAAGCTGCGCGAGCGACCGGACTTGCGCGTCAAGGCGGTGGCCGGACGGGCCATGGGGGCGTTCTCGCAGATACGTAACGCATTGGTCTTTGCCTTCCCGCCGCCGTCGGTGATCGAGCTCGGCAACGCGCGCGGTGTGGATTTCCAGCTGGTGGACCGCGGAGGTGTCGGGCACGAGGCCTTGCTCGAGGCCCGTAATCAGCTCCTGGGCATGGCGGCGAAAGACCCGCGCCTGGTGAACGTGCGGCCCAACGGCATGGAAGATGTGCCGCAGTTCCGTGTCGACGTGGACTGGGACAAGGCCGGCACGCTGGGTTTGCCGATAAGCTCTATCAATAACACCATCTCGGCGGCGTTCGGAAGCTACTATGTGAATAACTTCGTGCAGGCCGGGCGCGTCAAGCGCGTCTTTGTGCAGGCCGATGCGCCATTCCGACGGGAGCCGGCCGACCTGGACCATCTTTATGTCCGCAACGTCGAAGGGAAGATGGTGCCGTTCGCTTCCTTTGCCACTACACGCTGGTCAAGCGGGTCGCCCCGTTTGGAGCGTTTTAACGGTTTTCCGGCGGTGAATATCTGGGGTGAGCCGGCACCGGGGCGCAGTTCGGGTGACGCCATGCGCGCTATGGAGGAAATAGCCGCCAAGCTCCCGCCGGGCATAGGTTACGACTGGTCCGGGTTGTCGTATCAGGAGCGGCAGGCGTCGAAGCAGACCGGTCTTTTGTACGGGTTCTCGGTACTGGTGATCTTCCTCTGTCTGGCCGCTCTCTACGAGAGCTGGCCCATTCCTATTTCTATCCTTCTGGTGCTGCCGCTGGGCGTTATCGGCGGGATCTTCGCCTCGCACCAGCGCGGCTTGTCGAACGACGTTTATTTTCAGATCGGGTTATTGACCACGCTGGGTCTGACCACCAAGAACGCGATCCTGATCGTTCAGTTCGCCAAGGCCCGGGTGGAAGAAGGCAAGGGGCTGATCGAGGCCACACTGGAAGGTGTCAAACTCAGGTTCCGTCCGATCGTCATGACTTCGCTGGCGTTCGGTTTCGGCGTTTTGCCGCTGGCCCTCAGCACCGGCGCCGGAGCGGGTGCCATGAATGCCATCGGCACAGCCGTGCTGGGCGGGATGGTGACCGGTACCTTGCTGGTGGTCTTGTTCGCACCGCTGTTTTATGTATTCATCGAAAAGACTTTCGGCAAACGGAAAAACCTGGAAGTAAGAAAGGGCGCTCAGATCATTGCGTCCAAGGGAGCGTCTAAGATATGAAGACAGAGCAGATATTCTTTGTGATAGGAGCGGCACTTGTGCTGGGCGGCTGCGGGACAGTCTCCTCGTATAAGCAGCCGGCATTACCGGTGCCATCGACGCTGCCGGCCGGGGCCGCCTATACACAGCCGAAGGCCGCACAGCCGGCGCTGACAGCGGCAGATATCAGCTGGCAGAAGGTCTTTCCGGATGCGAAACTGCAGAAATTGATCCAGCTGGCCCTGGCGAATAACCGGGACTTGCGATTGGCCGCCCTCAATGTGGAGCGCTCGCGGAACCTTTATGGTGTTCAGCGGGCGGAGCTGATGCCCGCTGTATCCGCTACCGGTGCCGGCAGCCGGCAGCATTTACCAGCGGACCTTTC
>JAAXVU010000072.1 GCA_013335325.1 Candidatus Omnitrophota bacterium
GATCACTGGTGCTATTCTAAAGATTGCAACCCCGATTTACAACTGTATTATTGCGTTACTTTACTGCTCGTCGCCATTAGCAACTTCGGATCCCCCGCTCTTCGTGCTGCGTGCAAGAGCCTCCTTGATACGCTTCCTGGCTGCCTCATCCAAACATTCGTCTCCGGAGGGTGGCGTATTGTCCAGCAGTTCCTCGTGCTTGATAAATAACCTTCTCAAGGCCGATATCTCGCGCCTGTAGAAATTACAGGTCTTGCAAGACAAAAGGTGTATGCGCATGGTTATAAATTCGCGCAAGGTAAGCCTTCGCTCAAAAGAGATAGAAACCAGCCGGGCCGCCTGCTTGCAGGAGGTCACTAAGGGTAATTTGGTTTCCTCTTCCCAACTGGTACCCTTCATCTCTTCCTTTCAAACCAATTATCTTCAAGACAAGCCCGCAACTGCAACCGGGCACGATGTAACATAACCCAAAGATTAGTGGGCGTGATGCCCAGCTCCTTACAAACTTCCCCGGTATCCATATCATCCAGCTCGCGCAGGGCAAAGGCGTGTGCCGTACGCTTAGGCAAATGGCCCATGCAAGAATGCAGAGTAGACCAGAACTCCTTAGAATGTAACAACGCCTGTTGGTCAGGCATCCAGTCTTTCGGATATTTTCTGGGGTTGTCCAGGGAGTCGTAGAACTGATCAATGGTCTGCTCTTCCTCTGACTGGTGGGTCTGCATATCGGTGACGGACCTCTCGCGGAAGTCCTTGCGGTAGTGGTCGATGATCTTGTGCTTGAGTATTCCTACCATCCAGGTACGCTCGGCGGAACGTCCGCTGAAACTCTTCCGGCCGGCCAACGCCGCCAAAAAAGTCTCCTGCACCAGATTCTCGGCCAGGTCACGGTTACGCAAGCGCATCATGGCATAACGGAAAAGATAGTCGCCGTGCTGTTCAACCCACAAAGCGGGGTCGGAAAGGGACTGCTTGACATTAGCGGTCCGGACAGGTGGTTTCATTGCACTTCCCTGAGCTGTTTGATCCTTTTCATGGCCTGAGCACCCCAGAAGTCGTCCTCGCCGTAAGTGTCTACTATGCGGCTGTAGAACATCTCGGCTTCCTTCAGTTCACCCAACATCTGGTCGCAATGGGCGAGATAATACAAAGCTACCTTATAAAGGACACTATCCGGATATTGCCCTATGTACTGCTGGAACAAGGGCTTGGCCTCTTCGTAATTTCTGGCCTGATATCTGGCAAACGCCTGGTTGTAAAGCGCGGTCGGGGCTTGCTTGGGCTCTTCGGTATCATAAACGCCATCCGTTAATATCGCACAACCGCTGCCCAGTAAGAATAGAGCAGCACCGAACACAAAGATACCAAGCCTTTTCATACCACTTCCCTTGACAAACCAATATTATCGGAACTGTCCAGATGAAAGACACTGTCAACGTTGCAATATGCAGAGCGCCCCGGATAACAACCTGACTAAACCCGAAGATCTTACGGCATTATGGTAACAGTTAATATTGCACTGTCAACCTGGCGTTGTGAGATCGGAAGAGTTATTTCTTGAGGCTCTCCGCAAGCCCTGCCACGGTTTACCGACGTGTCTCTGCCCAAAGCAAACCTCCAAGAGAATGCCCTGGCAAGAGGAGTGCGCCATATCGACTCAGAAAATCAAAGCGGATAAGTCCAAAATACTGCCGCCCTTGCTCCCAACTTATTTAGCATGAGCCTCGATCAAGACCGACGCCTGCACATCATTGCCGATCATTAGTCCACCGTTATCAATGACCTTGTTCCAGCTTACGCCATAATCCTGACGGTTCAACGTAAAGTGCGACTCGATACCCAAGACCGCTCCGCCGCCCATCGGATTCGGCACAGGTCCCGAGACGGTAACTGGCAATTCTACTTCCTTCGTGACGTCCTTCATGGTCAGATCGCCCGTCACCAGATATTCATTGCCGGACTTGAGCTGGACCTTCTTGGTTTTGAAAACGATCTGCGGATAGGTGATGGCATCGAAGAATTCCGCACTTTTGAGATGCTTGTCGCGGTCCCCGTTCCTGGTATCAATACTCTGGACCTGGATCGTAAAATCAAACTTGGCAGTGGCCAGATCGTTGGGATTGAACTGGACCTTCCCTTCGTAATCGTTAAAAGTGCCCGTCACCTTGGAGACCATCAAATGGGATATTGTAAACCCGACCGTAGAATGCACCTTGTCGACCTCATACGCAACTGCAGCCTGCGCCTGCGTGGCGGCAGCCGCAAACCCCACAACAGCTCCCAATACCATGGAAAGAATAAAACCTGGATATACAACTCGACTTTTCATAACCCGCCCTCCTGTTATATATAAAATTTACTCCCTCCAAACATACCAAAAATACGCGACAGCATAATTCGGATAGCAGATAGCAATATGCCCAAAGAACGGGCCAGCTCTCCATCGAGCTCGATTGCGTCCGTTCCATTATGCCTATCGTATATTATAATTTTAGTCGCTACTAAGGAGCCGCACTTACGGTGTAATTCGGCATATTAGTGTGGGCCAAAGATACCGGGAAGAAACGCCAGTCACCATGTCCTCTCCCAGCATCCCAGGAGAACAGCAGATCGCCCGCACCAGTCTCCAGAAGATCAATACATGCTCGCTGGCACGTACACCAGATCACCGGGCTGCAACAAGAGGTTCTCATTATCTCCCGAGCCCTTGTTTACTATATCCTTGACGCGGATCACCCTGCGGGTCTTGGTGCCGTCGGGGTTGCTGTGGGTGACTTTCACATCGTTGGCCGAGGCGAACTTGGAGAACCCTCCAGCGATGGCGATAAGTTCGGTTACCGTCAGGCGCCCCCGGGTTGGGTAGATACCGGTATTGTTCACTTCCCCCATAATGCTGACAACGCTACGGGGCACTATGACCACGTCGCCCGGGGTCAACAGAAACCCCTCGCTATCGGTGGCAGTGTTGTTCATGACATCATAAAGACGCACTACGTCGCTAGCCTTCGCGCCGTCCGGGTGAAGGTGCACGACCTTTATCGCATCACTGGAGGCGAAGTCAGTCAGGCCTTCCGCCATGGCGATAAGTTCCAGTATCGTCATCCTGCCCTTTATAGCGTAGGTGCCGGAACGCCGTACTTCCCCCACGATGGTAACAGTGCTGAATTCCTCCACAAACACCAGCACGTTGGAAGAGACAAAGTCGTTCTTGACCAGCCGTTGCTTAAGCTCCTTCTGCAGTTCCGGAACAGTCATCCCGGCCGCTATAAGATCCCCCACAAAAGGCAGGCTGATACCTCCATCCGACGCCACACGAACGATCTCTGAAATCTTTTCTCCTTTGCCGTTATACACGTCTACCCTGAGAATATTCCCGGCCCCGATCTTGTATTCATAGGAATTGGCATCCTTGACCGGCTGCACAGCCGCAGTCTCAGTAGCAGCCGCTGGCGCGGCAGGGGCCTCAGCCAGGGCGCAGGCGCAAGCACTGCATCCGACGTAAAGAAGCACCGCCGTGGCATACATAACAAAATGATTTTTCATATCAGCACCTCTCATTCGCTGGCTACGGAATCCTTACCACTTACCGGTCTTGCGCTGGTCAGCCCTGGGGTCCAGCTTGATCTTGTCTACCGTGCGCCGGATATCGTCAGCGGTAAGACAGGAACGGTCCAGGTTGCCGGTTAAATATTTCTCGTACCCGGCCAGGTCCAGAAGCCCGTGTCCGCTCAGATTGAACAGGATCACCTTTTCCTTACCCTCCTGGCGGGCCTTCTCAGCCTCCCGGATCACGCAAGCCACCGCATTCGAAGTCTCCGGCGCGATGATAAAACCTTCCGTACGCGCCCAGGTGAGCGCGGCCTCGAAACTTTGCAATTGATCGGCGGCCCAGGGCGTCATCAATCCTTCCACGATAGCCTGGCTGACCAAAGGCGCCATACCGTGGTAGCGTAATCCGCCCGCGTGTACCGGCGGCGGCACGAAATTGTGCCCCAGCGTGTGCATCGGCAAAAGCGGCGTCATGCCCGCCACGTCACCGTGGTCGTAAGCAAACTTGCCCTGGGTCATCTTGGGAGCTGCCGCCGATTCCACCGGTATGATCTCTATCTTGGCACCGTTAATCTTGTCGCTGGTAAAAGGGAACGCGATGCCGGCGAAATTGCTGCCTCCGCCCGCGCAGCCAATGATAACGTCGGGCTTCTTGATGCCGACCTTCTCCAACTGCTTCTTCGCCTCCAGCCCTATAATTGTCTGGTGTAGCATCACATGGTTAAGGACGCTACCCAGAGCATAGCGGGTCTTGCCGGTCTTGTCTGAAACCGCAGCTTCCACCGCCTCGGATATAGCTATACCCAGGCTGCCAGGCGTATCGGGCATCCGCGCCAAAATGGCGCGTCCGGCCTCTGTCTCCGTTGAAGGACTCGCCACACAGTTGGCGTTCCACATGTTCATGATGGTCTTGCGCATCGGCTTCTGGTCGAAACTCACACGGACCATGAAGACCTTGCACTCCAAGCCCAAGACGTAACAGGAAAAGGCCAGGGCGGTGCCCCACTGCCCGGCACCGGTCTCGGTGGTAAGCTTCTTAATACCAAACTGCTTGTTGTACCAGGCCTGGGCCACGGCGGTGTTGGTCTTGTGGCTGCCCGACGGAGATACGCTCTCGTCCTTGTAATATATCCTGGCCGGAGTCTTTAGGAACTTCTCCAGGTAGACTGCGCGCCTAAGCGGCGTAGGCCGCCAACGATAAAGAATGCTCACTATTTCTTCCGGGATGTCGATCCAGCGCTCGCGGCTGACTTCCTGGTCAATAAGATTGCGCGGAAAGACAGGTTCCAGCATCTCCGGAGTGATCGGCTGGCCATCCGGAGTAAGCGGCGGCAGCATGGGTGTCGGCAAATCCGCCGCCAGGTTGTACCACTGACGCGGCATGTCTTTCTCATCCAGGTGGATTTTGATCTGTTCCATATCCCTCCCCTATAGCCAATTAAGCAAGTTCTTGAATTGCGTCGCCGATCCACAACTATCCAGCAATAACGCTGGTACACGTTCCAGAATACCCGATGGTTTACATAAGTCAATATAGATTAAACAGGAACAAAAAACAAGGCACTGAAAAGGAACGCTCCCTTCCAGTGCCTTGAAAATCCGGTTAGCACCTAAAACGCTACGGTCCTCCGGGTTAAGGACCCGGAGGACTTTTACGCTATTGCTTACATCTTAGTCTGAAACAACCATGCTCTTCTCTGGCAGCTGCCATTCTACCGGCGTCAAAGATACTCCTTTATAATATTGAGCAGACTGCCGTGCGGCACATGATGCCGCAAGGTATCGTATTTATTCAGTTTGCGGTCCAGATCCGCCGGACTGTCATGCTGGAAGTCCGGCAGGATATCGTCATAACGCAAGTGATCGTACACACCCCAGCTGGAAGCGTGGTCGTGATTCTTATACGACCAGACCGACCAGCTGTAGCCTTTATCGTTAAACTTCTGCATGTAATACTGCCAGACCTCTTTCTGGCTGAACCCGTTGAACTCGCCAATGAGGACCGGCACGTTGTAGGCGGACTGCAGCGAATTGGCCAGATGCGCGTCGATAAACGCCTTCTGGTAAGCGATCTGCGTCGCGGCCGGCTCGGCAGGACACTGTTCACCCATGACCGGTGTCTGCCCTTCCGCCGGAGCCCAGCAATAATAATGGAACTGGTACATCACATTTTTCCAGGCGACCTGCGACGGATTGGGCAAAGAGTCCCAATTCCAGGCGCCTTCCATAACTACAACATGGTTGGCGTCAGCAGCCTTGTCGGCGTCGCGCACAGCATGATACAGGTCGTTATACAGGTTGCGTAACAAGGTGTAATCCGTCGGTGAAGTAGCATAGGACTGAAAACCCACCGGCTCGTTTAACAGGTCGTAGCCCATCACCGTCGTGTTAGTGCGGTAATGCCGGGCAATGGCCTGCCAGAGCTCGCGGGTGCGCTGCCGGTACTGCTGGCCCAGGCCGTCTTGCGCAAAGAGCTTGTTATAGCCAATGCGTCCGGTATGGAACTCCCCGCTCTGCCCGCCCGGTGCTCCGTGCAGGTCCAGCAGGACGGAAATGCCGCGATCTGCGCAGAGGCCAAGCAGCCGGTCCAAAGCGGCAAAGTCGTAGTCGCTGCCTTCCACCCACTGCCCGGTCGCATCGTCGATGTCGCGAATGTCCCGGTAATACAGAGGCAGACGGATAAAATTGGCGCCCATGTTCATGATGTTATCCAGATCCACGTCCTGGATGTAGGCGTTGCGGAAAGTCTCGAGGACACTCTTGGCGCGATCACCCAGAGACTGCCGGATCCGCCAGTCGTCGGGCCTCATGATGGTATCTATTTTCTTGAACTGCTCTTCCGTGAAGTCCGGGAACTGGCTGCGGAACTGCTGGCTCAGGCCGGAGACATTGTAACGCACGCGCACACGCTGGTCAGCGCCAGTCTCGGCGTAGCCCTGTGCCAGCAAGACCGGCACGATACTGTCGTAGTCCAAGCCCGCTTCCTCAAAGGCCTGCCGCTCCAGCGTCCAGGTCATGCCGAGCATCCAGGGCTCCAGAAGCAGATAATTACCCAGATTGAACCCGTGCAGTTTCACCACGCTGCCTACGCCGTTACGGTCCTTCAGGGTCTTGCCGACGGCGCGTATGAAATTGGACGGATTATAAAGCAAGGCCGGACTCCAGGAAGTGAACTCCGTCACCTTGCCGGTCGTGTCCACTTTCTGTCCCCGGATACGGTACCATTTGCCCATAGTGGCGCTGAGAGACGGCGGAATATGGTATCCGCCCTGGTAGACCGTGCTCCACGGACCGGTCTTCGAGGTCCCGCTCTGTATCAAATACGAATTGGCCTGCGGAATATACGACCATTCCAGAAACCCATACTGCTGCAGCGACTGGTTGACCAAAAGGACCGGCCGCGGCAGGTAATACGCCGTGTCGCTCCAGTCGGAATAGAACGGCACGAGGTTAAGCGTCGCATCCGTGGCCGTCTCCCACCGCACCCGGAGCCAGGACTGCGTCAGTCGTGACTGGGTGAAAACCGTGTTCGGGCCAGAATAGATCGCGGTCCACGGACCGGTCGGGCCGCGCGTGCTCTCCTGCAAGGTATAGTTGGCCGCGCCCACCACCGGAGTCCAGGCTACCACACCGGACGACAAATAATCCGGCGCTATCGTGATCTCCTGGCCTTTGGCCATGCGGACATCGTCGAAATAATACTCCCCCGGCCAGTACAGACTGAACTCGACGCGGTTGATGTCGGACAGATTCAACAGCGGAAAATTCGCCTTAAGGTCGGCGACCGGAATTGTCAGACGGGTCCAGCCGCTGTAGTCGGCGCTCTTTTTGGTCCAGACCTTGGCACCCGGAGTGTCATTACCGTAAGCGCCGTGGTCGAACAGCTTGACCTCGACGTTATTGGCCATCCCGCTAGCACCCAGTTGCTTGACCCAGAACGTCAGCCGGTCAGCCGTAGCCGGCACTGCGTGTCCCGGGACCAGATCCACTGACCAGTAATCCTGCCAGGGGCATGTCTCCGTCGGATACGCACAGCGTTTCTCCTGCGATTTCAGACCGGTCCCGTTCCAGATACCGGCGCCGGTGAGCTTCCAGGACTGCGTTCCGCTATATTTCTGGTCGGTGACCACGTTGATGGAACCGTTCCAGGCCCAGCCGCAATCACCAGGGTTAGTGCTCGAGCAGCTCCAGGGCTCGAAGTCCTCGTACTGCCGGTCCTGGGACTCAATTTGGATATCGTCGATGTAATAGGTCCCGGGAGCCCCATCAGTATCTGCCTCGTTGACGAAGACGAACTGGAGCTTATCCAGGTTCTTAATATCCAGGTTGCCCGGCAACTGGCTGAAGAGCACCGAAAGCTGCGTCCACTTTTTGTAGACGGCCTTCTTGGTGGCTGTCAGCTCGAAACCATCGGTGTGATACAAACCGGCGCTCTGGTCAAAGAAACGGACCCTGACGCTGGTGTTGGCATTTACCACGCCCGGCTTGGCCAATACCCAAAAAGTCAGCCGGTCATGCCGCTCCGGTTGAGCATTGAAATGCCAGGTATCTGTCTGCGAAGGAATACCGGCGCCGCCCCAGCCGCTGGTAAAATTGACCTTCCAGGAATAAGTCCCGGAATAATGCGTCGTGGAACGCGCAGCGGTAGCACCGTTTATAGCCCAGCCGTACTGCGAAGAACCATTATTGTTCTCAAAGTTCTGGTAAACCTTGCCCAATGTATACGAATCGTACAAGGCGCGCACTTCCTGCTCGCTAAGCGGCCGACGGTAGATACGCACCTCATCCAGCAGGCCTTTCATAAAAGGATTACTGTTCGGATTGCGGCCCAGATACAGGTCGAATCCAGTCTGCGGTGTGAAGACACCCATTTGCCTTTCTGAACGCAAAGTGCCGTCCACATAAACCCGCCCCACGCCGGTCTTGCCGTCGTAGGTCACGACCAAATGATGCCACACGTCCTTGGTCTGGTCAGCAGTATTGATGACATACCCGTCCTCCTGACCTTCGACATCCACCAGGTTGGCCCCCGTGCCCTGGCCCTGCCACTGATAACCCGTCGTGTCGGTCCACATATGCGCACCGGACTTGACGAGGTCGGTACTGTAGTATTCCAGGATCGGATTCTGGCGGTTCGACGGGTCGGGTTCTGACTGGCTGCGGTCAGCGGCCTTGTACCAGGCAGCAAAAGTCAGCTCCTGTCCCACATTGAGAGAATCGGCCTTCGGCACAAAGATAGATGCATCCGTGCCGTTGAACTCCATCGCGCCTTTCCATTTGCCGCCATTCGACTGATACAACGCCCCGCCGTTGATCTGACCGTTATTACCGTTGCCGCTCTCATCCGCCACCACCCCGTTCTGCGGAGCCGTGTCGAAAGAATAATAGAGAACCAGCGCATCTTCGTTATTCCGGTAAAGCTTCAATACTTCGTCGGTCGAAAGCGCCCGGTCGTAGACACGCACTTCATCGATCCAGCCTTTCCAGAAACGGGAAGCTTCCCCGGAATAGCCGTTACCGATGGCCACATTACGTAAGTTTAAAGTCATGGCCCTATATTCACCGGCAGTTAGAGGAAGGTCGGGATGAACTTTGGACGCCGCATCCGGGTGCGGGTTCTTGAACACCAAAGCGCCATCCAGGTATCCGTAAGCAGACTTGTCGTCCCAACTGTAAACCACATGATACCAGCGGTTGGCTCCCAAGGCATTGGTGTACCAGCCTCCCTGGCCCATACCTAGCGCTCCCACGTTTAACTTACCGCTGCTGTCCTCCTCAAAGCGTATGCAAGCGTCCCAGTCAGCGAAAGCGGTGGTGAACGCATTACGCCAATTTTCCACTGTCTCCGCTTTCATCCAGAAAGAAATAGTCCCGGCTGGATGATAACCCAGATCGCCCGCCATTATATAGTTGTCTATTCCGTTGAAATAATAAGCACCGCCAAACCGCCCGTCGGCAGCGAAGGTCGCGCCGTTGACCGTTCCTGCATGCCCTTGGCCGCTGCCATCAGCGACCGTGCCGCCGCCGTCCGCATCAAAGGGATAGTACAGGATCAAACCTTTCTTCAAATCCGAAGCTGCCCAACCCGATCTGGGGCACAAAAGCAACAAAGCCAAGACCAAAACCCCTACAAGTTTTTTCATGATGTTCTCCTTGTTAATTTGGTCGATACTTTTCACAGTGAAACAGTACGAAACTGAACGATCTGCCAGCCTGCTATTCCGAAAGGTTGCGGATATACAATATATCCGTGCATCCTATCTGACGTCCTTGCTGGCGCAATCTAACAAAGATATCCTGAAAAATATCACCGTCCACTTGGGGACGCAGTATCCGCCTG
>JAAXVU010000073.1 GCA_013335325.1 Candidatus Omnitrophota bacterium
TGCGAGGCGTCGATCAAAAGCAGCGCGCCCTCGCAGGCCTTAAGCGACTTCTCCACCTCATAGGTAAAGTCGACGTGACCAGGCGTGTCGATCAGGTTGAACAGATACTCCTTGCCGTCGTGGGCCCTGTAGTGCAGCCGGACGGCCGAGGCTTTGATGGTGATGCCGCGCTCCCGCTCCAGATCCATGTCATCGAGCATCTGATTCTTGAAACTGCGCTCGTCAATAGCCCCGCAGTGCAGCATCAGACGGTCGGCCAGCGTGGATTTGCCGTGGTCGATATGGGCGATGATAGAAAAATTGCGTATTAGTGACTGATCCATAAGCAGAATGAATAATTAAATATTAGCCAGCTGTGGTTGTCAACTGGCGGGATCCCTTCCAAACGCCAGCGCGGCCAGAGATCTCTCCGGCAGATATCAGACCCGCCTGCCGTTAGAGCGGATGTGCTGCACCATTAGTTCCACTACCTCGTCCACCGACATGCCGGTAGAATCCACAAATATGGCATCATCGGCTTTCTTCAGAGGTCCCACCTTGCGGGTGAAGTCTTGCCTATCGCGCTCGGCCAGGTCTCTTGCCAAGGCCATTTCGTCCACTGCCTGCCCCTTGGCGCGCAGCTCGTCGATGCGCCTCTGAGAACGGACCTTTACATCGGCATCCAGATAAAATTTGTAGGCGGCCTGCGGAAAAACAACTGTGCCCAGGTCGCGACCGTCACCGACCAGCGAACGCCGACCGGCCATCTCCCGCTGCCAATGCACCATCACTTCACGCACTCCGGGAGTCCGGGCTATAAAATATGTCTTATTGGTGACTTCCTGCGTGCGAATGGCTTCCGAAACGTCCTCACCGTCCAGGATAACTTGAAGCGGCCGGCCCGGCTCGTATAGCAGGTCGATATGCGTCTCGTGGGCCAGACTAATGAGGGCGCCCTCATCCTCCAGGTTGACTTTCCGACGCAAGGCCTTGACCGTCAAAGCCCGGTACATCGCGCCAGTATCCATAAATGCGACATCTAACCTGCGAGCCAGCGCCTTGGCCACCGTGCTTTTTCCAGCCCCGGCGGGACCGTCGATCGTCACCACCATGGTAGTTGTCATGCCTTCTTCTCCAGGGCTTCGCGTTTGGCCTTGGCCTGGGTCAGATAATTCATGAGGGACTCTTCGTCGCGGTCCACCACGGCCTTGCGGATATCTGATAGCGACTTGACCGATTCGTCTATAGCCTTAAGAACATGCCGATAATTCGACAGGCAGATATCGCTCCACATCTTAGGCGAAGAACCCGCCACCCGTGTGGTATCGCGCAGGCCACTGGCTCCGTAAGGCAGAAATTCGTCCGGTATCGAGCGCATCAGACCGAAGGCCACAATATGCGGCAGATGGCTCACGAAGGCCAACGCTTCGTCGTGTTTGGCTGGTTCAATAAATTTCACTTCCGCTCCCAACGTGGTCCACAAGTGTTTAACCTTGTCGCGGGCCACCTTGTTGGTCTTATCCGTAGGCGTCATAAGACAAAGCGCGCCGTTAAATAGTCCGGCCGAGGCATGCGCCACGCCGCTCTTGTCGGAACCCGCCAAAGGATGCGACCCGACGAACAGGACATGCGGCGGGAACAGTCGTTCGGCCGCCTCCACCACTACCGCCTTGGTGCTTCCCACGTCGGTAACCAAACATCCCCGGCGCAGATGCTTGGAGATCTCTTCAATATGTTCCAGGATGACCTGGACCGGTGAAGCCAGTACCACGAAGTCCGCCCCCTGGATCGCTTTACCCACATCGGTAGAGGCCTCGTCGATAACGTTCTTTTCCAACGCCAGCCTGAGCGACGACTCATGCCGCGAAGTACCGACGATACGCTCGGCCAGGCCCTTTTCCTTTAATGCCAAGGCCACAGACCCGCCCAAAAGCCCGGTCCCCAGTATGGCCACTTTCCTGAATAAATGTCTTCTGAACACTAGACGAACCTTTCTTCTGCTCCGTATCCCGCGCCCGGCCGACCACCGAGCATTATCCGGTCATCCCGAACAAACCTTCGGTAAGCAGATTTTGGACTACAATTCGCGGCCTACAGCTTTCGCGACAGCGGAAAGCTCGGCCATCAATCGTTCAAATTTTTCCGGACGCAGCGACTGTGCTCCGTCGGACCAGGCCTCTTCCGGGTTTGAGTGCACCTCGATAAGAATGCCGTCCGCCCCTGCCGCCACACCGGCCTTGGCAACACTGCCCACCAGATCCCAGCGACCGGTACCATGGCTTGGATCCACGACCACCGGCAAATGCGTCTTCTGCTTAACTACAGGCACCGCATTGATATCCAGGGTGTTGCGGGTTTCCGTCTCGAAGGTCCTTATACCGCGCTCGCAAAGCATGACAGAAAAATTCCCGTTGGCGAGAATGTATTCCGCCGACATAAGCCATTCCTTGATCGTGGAACTGATCCCGCGCTTGAGCAAGACCGGGGTCTTGACCCGGCCAACTTCCTTAAGAAGCGCAAAATTCTGCATGTTGCGGGCACCGATCTGCAGGATGTCCGCGTAGCGGGCCACCAGTTCGACGTCGCGCGGATCCATGACCTCGGTCACGGTCGCTATCCCAACCTTCTCGGAGACCTGCCGCAGGATCTTCAAACCTTCCTCGCCCATGCCCTGAAAATCGTAAGGTGAAGTGCGCGGTTTGTAGGCCCCGGCGCGTAATAGCGTCGCGCCGGCTGCCTTAACTTTCTGCGCGATCGAAAGCAGCATGTCATACCCTTCGATCGCACAAGGTCCGGCCATGACCGCGATCTTCTTGCCGCCGATCGATGCCCCGTTGGAGAAATTGATAATTGTATCGTCCGGCTTAAACTCCCGCGACACCAGCTTGTACGGCACCAAAACCGGGATGACCTTATCCACTCCCGGAAAAGTTTCCAGCGGGATTATCTGCAGCTTGTCTTCCGGCCCGATAAAACCAATAACCGTGCGCTCTACGCCGCGAGACACGTTGACACGTAACCCCAGCTTTCCGGCCTTTTCGGTTATATGCTGTATATTCTGCTCAGTGGCGTTGGGCTTAAGAACTACTATCATATTACCTCTCCCAGTGCTTTCAGGAACCGCTTGTTTTCCGACGGGGTGCCGATCGATACCCGGATATAATTCTTCAGGCCCCACACGGCCATGTCGCGCACGATGACGCCTTTCTTGAGCAGAGCCTGCGCCAAGGCTGAACTGTCCTGCGACGTCCTTACCTGGATAAAGTTAGTAGCGCCCCGGCTGCATTCCAGCCCAAGCTTCTGCAATCCGGTGCAGACAACCTCTCTCTGACGGCAGGTTTCGTCCAATATCTTTTTATAATAGGAACGATCCTTGAGCGCCGCCAGGGCCGCAGCCTGTGCCACAGATGTCACGTTGAACGGCTCACGCGCGCGGTTAAGGAGATCCGCCACTTCAACGTCAGCCACCCCGTAGCCGATGCGCAATCCGGCCAGGCCGTACAGCTTGGAGAAAGTCCGCGCCACCACGATGTTCCGGCGGGATTTAAGTAACGCCAGCGTATCGGGATAATCCTCCGCCCGCACATACTCAAAGTAGGCTTCATCGAAGAAGACCAATACGTCAGAGGGAAAGCCATCCAGAAAGGCCGCCACTTCCGCCTTGGTGGAATATTGTCCGGACGGGTTGTCCGGGTTGCCGATAAAAACGATCTTCGTCTTCGGAGTAACCGCAGCCTTCATCGCGGGCAGGTCGTAACAGAGACCGCGTAGCGGGACCTCGACCAGACGTGCGCCAGCCGCGGCCGACGCTATGGAATAGACCAGAAACGACGGCTTTGCCATTACCACTTCGTCGCCTTCGCGGACAAAGGCCCGCAAGGCCAGCACGATCACCTCATCAGAACCGCAGCCGAAGACCATCTGCTCCGGCTTGACATCCAGGCGTTTAGCCAGCTCCCGGCGCAGCTCGTAACATCCGCCATCCGGATAACGGTTGACGGAACGTCCGGCCGTAGCAATGGCCCGCAGAACCTTGGACGAAGGCCCGTAAGGGTTCTCGTTTGAAGCAAGCTTAATAACACTCTTCAACTTGAATTCCCGCTTCACCTCTTCGATAGGCTTGCCGGGCACGTAAGGTTTGACTTTCAAAATGTTGGGGTTGGCCCTGTTTTTCATCGCATCACTCCGGATAAGATCCAAGGATCTTCAAGAATTTGCACATTCCTTCCAGCTTCGCGAGCGCCTTGCGCACCTTGGGATCGTCGCGGTGCCCCTCGAAATCCAGGAAGAAATAATAATCCCAGGCCTTCTTCTTGATAGGACGCGACTCTATGCGCGTCATGTTGATGCCGTTCTTGGCAAATGGCGCCAGCATGGCGTGCAAAACACCCACCTTGTCCTTGATAGAAAAAACAATGGACGTGCGGTCCTTACCCGTCGACTTGGCCGCCTCGTGACCAATGACGAAGAAACGCGTGGAATTGTGTGCAATATCCTGGACATTCTCCTTCAGCACCGAAAGCCCATAAATACGCGCGCACTCCAACGAAGCCAGGGCAGCCGCGTTCTTTTCCTTGGCCGCCCGGTTGGCCGCGTCGGTTGTGGAGGCCACGCTGATCTGCGCCACCTTCTCCGGCGGCATATGAGCCAAAAGCCAGTTGCGACATTGCCCCAATACCTGCGGATTGGAATATATCTTGCGGATCTTGTCTAACGGGCAACGCGCCATAAGATGGTGTGTGATCTTCAGCATCAACTGCGCACAGACCTGCAGGTCAGAGTCGGCCAGCATGTCCGCGGTATGCGTGACCGATCCCTCGACGGAATTCTCTATCGGCACTATGCCGTAGTCGCAATCACCCTGCTCCACACGCTGAAAGACTTCCGGGATACTGCTGCAGCCGGTGTAACTTACCTGCGAGCCGAACTTGCGCACTGCTGCGGCATGCGAGTTGGAACCCTCGGCCCCCAGGTAGGCAATACGCAAAGGTTTCTCCAGCGCTATAGAAGAGGACATGATCTCGCGGTAAACCGCCTCGAAAGCTCCGTCGGACATTGGCCCATGGTTCAATTCCGCGACGCGGTTAAGGACCTGACGCTCGCGGTCGGGAGCGTAGATGCCGGAGTTGGACGCCTTCTTGGCCTGCCCAACTGCCAGCGAGACTTTCGCTCGTTCGTTTAGCAAGGGCACCAGCTTGGCATCAATAGCGTCGATCTTCTTTCTCAAACCGGAAATATCCATATTGGCTCCAGTATTATTCCCTGGCCGAAGCGTCATCAGCCGGGCCTTCGGCATTCTCGGCCAACCCGGCACCTTCACCCATCCGCCGGGCCTGACCGCTGGCCTCACCCAGCAGGCCGGGCTCCATGAAGTCCGGGCTCACTTCCACGCGCTTCTCCAGCTCCTCGATATCCAGGCGCGTCCGCGCCCGGGCCATCTCTTCCTCCAGCTCACGATGCACCCGGTCCAGCTCCGCCTGGTCGAAGTCCGCCGGGGACGTGGGCGTCGGCACTGTTGCCTGTTCCGCGACAGCCCCCGAAGCTGCTTCCGGGACGGCTTCAGTGCAAGCCACACCAGCAGGTTCCGCTGCAGCCTCGGTCGCCGAGGCCGGCACCAGGGTCGTCTCTGCGACAGCCGCTGATCCGGACTCGCCTTCTTTGGGCATCAGCGCCGGGAACTCTTCCAGCTTTGGCAGATCTTCCAACGCACGCAAACCAAAATATTCCAGGAACTGAGCGGTCGTGCCATACACATACGGACGACCGGGCACTTCCTTACGTCCGGCGATCTTGATCAGCCCCTTGTTCAGCAAATGCATAACCACACCGTCGGAATTTACGCCGCGGATCACCTCGACGTCAGTTCGGGACACCGGCTGCTTGTAGGCGATGATCGCCAGAGCCTCCAGCGCCGGACGCGACAATTTCTCCTTATGACGGGTCTTGTAGAATTCGCGCACATAACCAGCGTAAGTTGAGCTGGAAAGCATCTGCCAGCCGTTGGCGATCTCCGCCACTACCATACCCCGCCCGACGCCTTCATAATCTTTACGCAGGGCCGCCAGCACTTCTTTCAGGTCCGGTACATGTGAGCCCTGTATCGCGTCCTTGAGCTGTTCGACAGTCACCGGCTTTTCGCTGACAAAAAGCAGCGCTTCCACCGCGCCTTTCAAATAGTCAAACTGAATCTGGTCCATCGGTTCCTGACCCCTGTCTGGTTATTCTTTATTCACACCGGACGCACCGCCAGCCGGAAAATACAAAAAGTCTGCTACGGTTTTCTGGTCCCGGCGTAAATTGCGTTAAGCAACTCTTCCGCCGTGCAGATGGCCGGATTACGCTCCAGCGCCTTACCTACCATAGCCTCGGCCTCAGCCTTCTTGTATTGCAATTGCATCAGAACGGCCAGCGCCTCTTCTTCAAAAGCCTCCGGCACCGACGTCGCATGGGCGACCGCCTCATCACGAATGAGCCCAAAACGGCCGACCTTGCCCTGCAGCTTGGCAATTATGTCCCGGGCTTTCTGCTGCCCGATCCCGGGCAAGGTCTTCAAAAATGACCCGTCGCCCTTGTCGATAGCCGAGGCGATCTCGGCGATCGAACGGTTCAAGGCCCTCACCGCTGCCTTGGGGCCGATACCCGAAACAGAAATAAACTGCAGAAAGAAATCTTTTTCCACCTCGTTTAAGAAACCGACCATGATTGGCACCGCACTGGACGGCCCGACCTGCAGATAATGATGGGTGATGAGCGTGACCATGCCGTCGCCGCCTTTCGCGGCATCCAGCCTCTGCAGCACCGAGGTAGGCACGAACACTTCATAAAAAATGCCGCTGACGTCTACGACAACGGCATTCTCTTTCTTCTCAACGATGTGACCTTTTATGCGGGCGATCATTCCTGCTCCGCCTCTTTTGCGATGGAAAAACTTTTTCGGCCGGCGCCCAAGCCCATCAAAACAACCCTATCCTACAAAACGTCTCATCTGCGCATGCGCCATTGCCAGGGCCAGCGCGTCCGAGGCGTCCAGCGTGAGCTTCGCAGGATCGATCTTGAGGAAACTGGCGATCACCCGGCGGGTCTGCTCCTTGGAGGCGTTGCCGTTACCGACTACAGCCTTGCGTACACGCTTGGGACTTTCCTCAATAAGCGGGATACCGCGCTCAGCGCAAAGCAGACAAATTACTCCGCGCACATGCCCCATGATGGCGGCGGTTACGGGATGCTTGTAATGGCTGTAGAGCTTTTCCAGTACCAAGGCATCCGGCGCCTGACGAACCACGATATCGTCCAGATTCTTCCGGATCTTAAAGAGCTTGTTCTCAAACAACTCACGCGACTTAGGCTCGATCGAACCGGCTTCCAGCGGACGGATCCGGCCGGACTGGTCGACCTCTATGACACCGTATCCCGTGGCTTTCAGCCCCGGGTCAACCCCTATGATCTTCATAAATTCGCACTGCGAACACAACCAGCCAGACAAAATCGCTTAACGGGAGATATTGGCCCCCCGCCTTCCCGGCCCTTATTCACCGGCGATGGCCGCCATATCTTCGTCCGAGATATCGAAGTTGGCGTAAACGTTCTGCACATCCTCGTAATCTTCCAAAGCTTCGATAAGCGCCAGCACGTTCTTGGCCTCCTGACCGGTGACCTTGACGGTCGTGGTCGGGATCATGGTAACTTCCGCTGAACGCATCGGTACTTTTTTGGCTTCCAAGGCTACCCGAACCGCTTCCAGTGACGTCGGATCAGTGGTAATCTCATAAACATCACCCTGCACTAACATATCCTCAGCTCCGGCCTCCAGGACTATATCCATCAGCTGGTCTTCGGCAATGGCCTTGGTCTCAACGACAATAAGCCCCTTCTTATTAAAAAGAAAAGACGTGCTGCCCGGGCTAGCCAAGCTGCCGCTCTTGCGGGTCAATATACTGCGGACCTCGGCAGTCGTACGGTTCTTGTTATCGGTCAGACCCTCGATAAAAACTGCAATACCACCCGGGGCGTATGCGTCAAAGGTGAACGACTCATAGACCACACCTTCCATGTCGCCGGTGCCCTTCTTGATGGCGTTCTCGACGTTGGTAGAAGGCATGCCAATACCGCGAGCCCGCTGGATAGCGGTACGCAAACGCGGATTCATGTTCGGGTCGCCGCCGCCTTCCTTGGCCGCGGTAATGATCTCGCGGGTGATCTTGGTGAAGGCCGCGCCACGCTTGGCGTCAGTAGCACCTTTTTTATGTTTGATCTTCGCCCATTTTGAGTGACCTGACATGTGACTGCTCCTTCTGACTACTGTTAATTGAAATTATATCCTGGGTAAAAGGATTCTTCCATGTACCCAAATAATGCAGGCCATATAAGCCGAGTTCTGTTCATCCCGCCGAAACGGGACGGATGGCCATCTGACTGACTCCGCCAGTTGCCCGGCGGACTCTTGCGGCCTACCCGAGGATCGACGAACCGGATCAGCTCGCGTCCCGGCATATTCCGTCAGGGTCAGGGCGAATGCCTCCGCCCTGATGGTTGACGCCGGGAACTCTCCTCATATTTGGCCTTGCTCCGCGCAGAGATCGCCGCGTTTCACTTCCATCCAGACCGCACAAAAGGCGGACTACACTGGACTTCTTCGTCACTGTGGCTCTGTTCTACCCTCAGCACTTCCCCATTTACATGGGAACAGTGCCGAGAGACCCGGCATTACCCGGGTGCGCTATCCTTTGGAGCTCGGACTTTCCTCTCCGACTACAAACTCGTCGGAGCGGCCATCATGGCCTGCTTTTATATCTTTAAGAGCACCAGTGGCCAAGCGGTCGGCATCTCGATTCTCCTCCCGCGGCACTACCTTAAATTCCACCTTCTTAAAACTTTTCAATAGCCCCAAAGCCTCTTCGTGCAAAGGCTTTATATTCGGATGCTTGACCTTGTAGTCTCCCTTAAGCTGGAAGAATACCAACTCGCTGTCCGTCCGTAACCTAACATGCTCGGCACCCAAAGACTTTAGTTCCTTGAGCGCCCGGATCAACGCCGTATACTCGGCCACATTATTGGTTGCCTCGCCGATGGCTTCCGAAACGGTCCGGATCGTATTACCTTCTGACCGGATTATCACTCCAATACCGGCAGGTCCGGGATTACCGCTTGAGGCGCCGTCGGAATGGGCCTCGAAAAGCTGCATCACAATTCGTCCTGCAGGTACAAAAACCGTGTGCACATTTCGCAACGCACGATCTCACTGTACATCTTGATCTTGTTAATGACTTGCGGCGGCATATGCATAAAACATCCGCCACAGGAATTACCGGAAACTGGCACCAGCGCAATGCCGCCCCGGTTCTCCACCACGCGATCGTATATCTCGAGAATCTTCTTGTCTATACCTATCAACGCTTCACGCCGGCGGGATTCTAGCGCGGAGGCCTTATCCTGCAAAGCAGCGATAACGACATCCACCTTCTCCTTCTCAGCGAGATACTTCTTTTCTTCCTCGGCCAAGAACTGCTTCTCCTGCGCGATCTCCTGGGCGACCTTCTCGGAAGATTCCATGGACCGCAGAATATCCTCCTCCAAGACCGACTTATCAGCCTTCATATTCTCTATTTCAAAAAGCTTGGTCTGGTATTCCTTATTGGTACGCAAAGTCATAAGCTGCGCATTGGCAGTTACTATACTCTGCTCCTTGCTCTTCAGATCAAGCTCCAGAGCCTTACGAGCACGCTCCAGTTCCAAAGCCTTGCTTTCCAGTTGGCTGAGCCGGGCCTTCTTCTTTTCGTAAGCTGCCTTCAATAGTTCACACTGAGCCGGTTTCTCTTTTAGGTCCCG
>JAAXVU010000074.1 GCA_013335325.1 Candidatus Omnitrophota bacterium
CGCCACGCGAAATTCCAGATATTCCGGCAGCGTCATCGAGAGCGCCGGCCAGTCCACATGCTCGAACTTATCACGCAGCCTAAGGCCCATCTTCAATTGCGCGATCAGGGACATGGCGTCACCGATCGACGCTGCGCCGCGAAAGAAAGGGTTGGCCTGAAAAAACCACCATTCATATTCGGCCAGGGCTGCGATCCTGTCATCAAGCAAACCATTAAGATCATTCACAACGGACCACAAATTGTCCAGATACTTCATAATAGCCTGCACCTCGCCAGAGGTGGCATTATAGAGGATCAGGGAATCATCGAACTCGTGCTGTGTGAAATTCTGCTCGTACATCATCCCGGTAGACCCGATCTCCTGCATACGAATATGCGTACGCCCTTCCGCGAGCTCGACGCTCAATGTGAAGCCGCCGCGCAACAGCCCCTGGCTGATCATTTCATACAACCCTGGATACAAGCCTGCGCCTGCCCTCACGGTCGTCTCCGGTACGCTCCAGCCCGAACCAATTAGCCGACTATCGAGCGACTGCCGCATGCTTTTAGCGAGGCTATGCTCATCAAAAGAATCTTTACGATCCAACGCTGCAGACATGCGCGCCTGGAATACCGCGTATAATGCCTCAAGATGACCGGCCTCCGTATCTCGATATCCTGCGGCTATCGCAGCCGCCATATACTCGCCAAAAAGATCATTGGCTGCAAAAGGCGAATCTTCTGCCTTTGCTACAATCTCACGAATTTGCCGTTGCAATCTGTCCCCCGGATCGAACACGGGGACCTCCGGGGCCTCCAAGCCTTCGAAATAACTCTTCTTCTCCTGCTCCGGCCTGGCCTGCATCGCCGCGTCGCCGAAAGGCTCGACCTTGACCCGGACCTGCTCGGCATCCTGGATCCTTTCGCCGGTCGGTATGGCTTGGAGCCGCCGGGCGTTCTCCACTGTCCGCATGGCTCCGTCGCCCAGCATGCCGCCCGCGAAATACTTGCGCGGGATGACCTCCTCGGTCAGCCGGTCGGTGTCCTCGCGCACCAGGTTGAATACGCCCTGGCGAAAAGCCGCCACATACTGTTCCCATATCTGCTGATTCAGCGCCGGGTCGTCCTGCTCGACGCCTTTGACCTTGGAGCGGTCGCCGTAAACTTTGTTCAGGATCGATGCCTTAAGCGCGCGCTTGTACCACGCCGCCAGGAGCATACCGCTGTAGACCTGACGCAGCGGTGCGAAGTTCTTCGCGCTGTTTATCTCCTTCTCAATTGCCGGCAGGATAACCTCGCGCAGCACAGCGGACGTGACCTGAGAGGACGAGCCCTCGCTGCTGCCTCCGGCGGCTTCCAGCCGGTTCTCCTGCATGGCGAGATAATCCCGGTCGGTCATCACTTTAAGATGATGCTCGACGACATACACCCCGCCGTCCTTTTCGTAAAGCACCGCCTTGTCCGGCACCACCCAGACCTTGCTTATCACGTCCGTCGGGATATCGACCGTACCGAACTTCTCCCGGGCGTTACGATAGACCTGCTCCCAGAACTTCCGCCCCAGGTCGGTGTCGGGGCTGGTCAACGACGCAGCCAGCTGTTTCAAGAGATAATCCTGGGCCAGAAGGTCGCGGCCCATCTCGGTCAGCCCGAAATTGTCCGGAACGATACGGTCTTTTTCATAAGGGGAAAGATTGACCCACTGGTCGGTGTCCGGGACAGCCAGCGAGGCCAGGAAATACTTGATGAGCTTCTGATACTCCGCCTGTTTGGCGTCCCCGGCCAGCGTCTCGTCACCGCGATATATGATAAAGTCGAACATGAAAGGATCGTTGGGATGGATGACCATGCCCTTGAGTTGGGCAGGCATAAACGCCGGACTAAGCGGCACCGCCGCTCCCGGCTGGGGCATCCAGGGCATATCGGCGGCGATGGACGGCGGCACCAGCGTGCCGAGCAGGAACGGCAATATCAGCAGCATTGATACATATCGTTTAAGGATCGACATTATTCTTAACCTGTCGGATATGCTTCATATCGTTGCCATTTAGACCTCTAACCCACCCTGCTCCCGTCGTCCGGTCCGGGCGATCTCCCGGCGGAATCCCGACGCTGGACCCGACCTGCGGGCAGCAGCCGGCCCCGGGCCTGCCGTGGCGGAGGCCTTCTGGGCCCCATCCTTTTCGTCCCTGAGCCCCAGGAACATAGGCAGACTCTCGATCGGCTGTATGCCGATAATGACCGGCGTCATGCCGGGCGCCTCCTCGACCTGCTTAAGCAGGGCCGGGTCGAGTCTAAACTCGATCCCATCGCCGCCGGCGCTTTGGGTCTTTAAGTCGATCTTGCCGGCGTTAAGGTCGATACCGCCGGGGACCATGGCATTATCAACATGATCATCAGACACTGCAAGTCCCGCCAGCTCTCCAAGAGTAGTTGGTGCGGTATTCGTTCCGGACATTTCTTTCACCAGCCCTGTCGTTAACTCATCCAGCCGTGTCTCCCTGGAAAAACCGCTCTCCACAAATAGCCGCGCTACCCTTATCAGCTGATCGCGTCGCAATGTAAAATCCGGCCCGGGGCCCTTATACGCCATAAATAATTCCAAATAAGGTCCTGGTGAAGTTATAAAACCATTTATTGTCATTGCACTATTCGGAGGCGCCTCGATATCCCAATTATTATTCTTCTTAACGCCGCTCATAATGGGCATAACTCCAAGCTGAAGAACAGCATCCTGAATTCTAACATTAAAGATCACCCGGCCAGACGACGCAATTCCTTGTATTGCTTCATCCAACCCCTGTCGGGTAACTTCTTGACCATTCACAAAGAAACTCCGGAACAATTGCACCTTTTGCAAAGACGCGAAAACAACGTCTGCCTCCGACAAGTTATGCACTACCACTTGCGCGCCGGCAGAGAGCAATGCCGATGCCGTAGAATCCACCGACGGGACGCCAAAACTAACCATTGACAATCCGCGTGCCGAGAGCTCGCTGGCCACGTGCACGTCGCTTTCTTTGTCGCCACCAAAAACCGCAAAGACCGGCCTGTCACCGTCAGACTGCCGCACGACTTCCAGGATCTGGTCGGCCTTGAATGTCCCGGGCCGGATGCCTTGGGCGTCATAATCCCAGGGCATAGCCAATACAGCGTCAAATTGACCGGATAAACCCAGCTTATCGACCTTGACCCGGGCCTGAAACTCGCTGGAATTGGATAACAGGATCAATCTGATGTCGAAACCTGCCTTCTTCAGCTCTGCCACCTTATTAAAAAAGACGTCCGCACCCTCCACACGCTCGACTTCCCCGGCGCTGAAATGCGCTTCAAAATATTTTTCATACTCTTCCCGCGAATTGGGCGGCGTGCGACCGCGCGCTTTCAGGCTTTTAAACATCTCCGGGATCCGTTGAGGGTCGGCCAAATCTACAGCCGCCTTAACCCGTTGCAGGAATGGATCCAGGTCGGCCTCAGTCAAATTCAGCTCCCTGTCCAGGGAGATCATATTCTCGGCCCTATAATATATTTCCGCCCATAGACGAAAATACTGGTCGAAGCCTTTCCAGATAAAGTTATCTCCGTCGATAAATATATAATTCGTTGCCTGGCGGCTGAGTTTGTCTGCAAATAACAGGACCTTGCCTTGGGCAGACCATAAGACTGGCGTAGCTGTGGCCGGGGCCCTGACAAAAGCCAACTCATTGTCATGCGTATTTCCTGACAGGAACAACCTAAGCGGCACGGCCAATTCCTTTTCAGCCTGAAAGACCTGGCCGCCGCTAAAAGTAAAGGACAGCGGGACCTGACTGTCCGGCCGCAACTGGTCCAGGCGCGTGAAATAAAAACCCGCCGTTTCGCCCTGCCCCGTCTCGGACCGACTCAGTGCCTTCAGGCGTGCAAAATATTCCTCCTGGGTCAAACCGAGCAACTCATGATCATTGGCCTCCGCTATGGCCCGAATGGCGCGAGCCTCTTCGGCGTCGGCTTTATATTTATAATAAAAAGTAATTTCCGGCCGGTCGGACGCGACCACCTTCACCAATTCCAGACGCCGGGGATCCAGCGGTGTCTTAAGACCCAATTCGTCCTTGATCTCGGACAGGATATTTTCTTCCGGCGTCTGTTCAAACTGACCGTAACCTCCGGGCAAAGTCGGGGAGAGTCCTTGTCTCTTATGCGGTGCGCGCACCGGAAATACTACTTCTCCCGACGGCAGTTCAAATATTCCGGCCACCGCCATGTACGGAAGATCGAAGTGGTCCACCAGATTTCTGTCCAGGCCGCCGACTACAAAGGTCTTATCACCCGCTCTGCCCATGACGGCGACCCGCTCTCCGTAGAATTGCTTGTCGGCTCCTATGAACGACTGGTGCAGCCACCTCTCCGCATCGGCCTGATCGGCAAACTGGCCCAACTTGTCGCCGCAGTAAGCCCGCAAGGAGGATAGATCATTCGCAGCTTGCTTAATGCCGGCCTGCATGGCGTGGTCGGTAAGCGTCAATCCTTCCCCGTTCAGGCGCCTAATCCGCACTTGCCAGCCGTATCCTGGCCGAGATGATAACATATCGTGCTTTTGTCTATCTTCCGTAATGCGTTGCGCAAAATACTGCATCTCCCTCGATTGCAGTTGTTCAGGGCCAAAGAAGTCTATATTCGATGTGCTCAGAAGATCATCCAAAGAAGTTAAGTTGGGCGAGCTCGGGTAGTAATAATTATCATCCGTTAGTAAGAACCCCCCAGGCTTAATTCCTTTTGCCAAAGACGGAACAAACTTTTCGTATTCCATAGGCAAAAAGAATCCGGCCCGTTGATAATAAAGATCGATTCCTTCACGCAAAGCATCTTTAAGAACATGTGGGTAGCGCGATGGATCAGCCATGTCAGCGTAAACAAAAGTTAGTGTCCGCTCTTTCTCCTCTTGCCCAGGATATGCCCACTTAAATTTAATCGTTACTGGCTCATGATATTCTTTGTCGTCAAAAGCATTTAGATACATTTTCTTCAATATTGACCAAACTTGAGATGGCGTAAATTGCTTATCTGCTCCTTGTCCAGCCAGAATATCCTGTATCAGCCAATATGCTTCCTGGAATGGCCCCCTGTCTCTTATACGGACCAACAATTCTCGACAAAAGACAGTATCCTTTAACAGTAGATTAAGTGTGCCCAATGCATTTCCGGCATCTGGGGTGGTAAAACCATCGCCGCGTATAGCCTTCAATAAAGCATCCGGAGCAATTCTTTCCCCCCAGTCATCGCTATGCAATTCAAAATAGCCGTTATAGGGCACTATGCTGACAGATTCGGGTTTGATCCCCATTGCAGCCAACTCAGTTACTATCTTTAATGTGATCATACTCAACCCCGTACTGTCACCGCTGGTAGCAAACCCTTGCTCAAATTTTTCTCGCTTGTAGCTATCAGCATCCCAATCCCCTTCTACTCCTTCAACTAGCAGCTTTCCAAGTGTGCTTTCTCGAACAATTGTTTTATCCACGAAAAACGCATTCGTCGCATTAGTCGCCAGTAAGAAAGATGAAATGTCTGCACCCGAGCCCCCGTAAACACCTACCATAGGTCTGTCATCCGGGTTTACAACCAGCTTCATTGCCATCGCATAGCCAACATAAAATTTTGATAGCAGATTGTTTTTGATAGCGGGAAGATCTACGAAATCATTAATATTTAAATTAACACGTCTAACGTTATTGCGCGCGGACCACCTGCTAGTATCCCCGCCGGCCCGCATGGCGGGGTCGGAAGCTGCCGCGGCGGCCTGCTTGATCGCGCTCCACAGCTCCCGGTATGGGGACGACAAGAGCGGATTGAAAGAACCGGTGGAGAAAAAGGCCCGGACCGTTTCTGCCTGGCCCTGATAATGCTCCACGACATCCAGGAAATGCGTGGTCTGGTCCGCGAAAGGCGACGTCGTATCCACCGCCGTGGGGGAACTTTCGATCTGGTCGAAAGTAAATTCATAATATCCCAGCACCTCGCCGTGGCCGCGGCCATTGACCTGCTCCCGGAAAAGCGCTTCCTTATGCTCGGCCCGCGTGATCTCATCCCGGGACTTGCCCAGTTCCGCCTGCAGTATGGCTTCCTGCTGCGCCTTAATATTGGCCTGCATCGCCTGGTATTCCCGCCCACTCAGCTTGAGCACGAACCAGGCCCGCCGTTCCCTGTTAGTGATCCCGGTATGATCAAAGGACTGATAACCGATGAAGCCCGGGGCCGTACTTATCTCCGGACAGCTGTTCTCTTCCCGGGACTCCGCCAGCGCCGCCTCGGCCGGCGGCTCTCCGACGTGCAGATGCCCGCCGGTCATGGCCAGATGATCGTCGGAGGTCATGGCATTGCGCATCTGCAGGATAACCTTGCCGTCGTACACAACCACAACATTGGCCGTCTCATGCGCATAACCATAATGCTCGGCCAGGCGCCTGTCGAGCCGCCCAATGACCCGGGCCTCCGCACCGGTGCCGTCCAGCACATGCACTTCTTCGCCCATGAAGGACGCGGCCGCGTTCGTCAGGTCCTTTATGACCTGTTCGGCCTTGGCCAGAGCCCCGGCGGGGTTCCCCAAAGCTTGCTCGATCTGCCGGACCTGGCCTTTAATGCGCGCATCGTCCCGGGACCATTTGGACGTCAAGGCGGCAGCCCCGGGCAGTTCCCAGTTTTTCAACAGGTCGAGCTCTTCCTGGGACAGGGCGTTCGGACCCTGCAGGCCCGCCGAGCGCATGGCGGGGTCGGACGATACATACAATTTCGAGCCACTTAACGACCAGGTCCGGCTCCAATCAGAATTGTCCTTCAAGTCCACACCACGGAAAGTTGTATCGGCCTGTTCAGCAAAATTGATACTCTTGGCCACCGGCTTCATGTCCTGCAAGATCGATCCCGCCGGTGTAACTATGGCGGCCTGGTAACCATGTCTGAATTTCTTTAAAGCATTATATTTTTGTACTAACACTACAAAACCTCTCACGATCTCCAGGTCCGGATACACCATGACAATATTATCTATGGAGGCATCGGGCAGGTACAAAAGGATGTCGACCAGGGAACGGATCACCAGCAAATTATCCAGCCCGGCTTTCTGAGCAGGCAGACGCCCGGCTTCAAAATCCTGGGCATCCGGCAAATAATCCGGACGAGACGTAAGGATATCGGCATTATATTCATCTGTGGCGATGACCAGGGCGTCCGGGTTCGACTGCGCCAGCCTGACAGCACTCACGGTGCGTCCGCTCCCTACCTCCAGAATGATCCTTCTCCTGTCATTTACGGCAGCCAGGATCTTATCAACCGTTCTTGCCGCATCCCTATTACTGAATATTGTGCCCAAATAGTTCAGCAACGCTGAGCTGCCGCCCAGGCTTCTGACCTGCCTGAAGCGGCCTGCGATCGCCCGGGCGGTGACCACCCTTCTCAACATATCCGGTATCAGGCTGCTCTCTACCAGATGCCTATCGACCATCTCGGCATGCGACATATTCTTAACACGCGGCACCAGCTCCGCTTGAATACTCGCCAGGCCGTCGACCTTTTTGGATAACTGCGCGGCATCCTGCGTGGTTTGCATGGCCTGGTCCAAAGAACCCCCGAAAGCCACCCCGCCGGAGAAGTATTTCCGCGGGATCGTCTGTTGCAATGCCGGGTCGTATTCTTCCTTGATGTAGTTGTACGCGCCTTTCCTGAAGGCCTCGACGTACCGGGCCCAGATCTTTTCCGCCTCGCCTTTGTCGGTAATGTCGATGCCGGCGGTCTTTTGATGGTCGACGTAAGCCTGGCCCAGGATACTCGCCTTGATCTTGCGCTTGTACCACGTCGCCAGGATGAGCGAATGGTAAACCTGCCGCAGCGGCGCGAAGTTGGCGCCTTCGTTCACTTCTTTCTCGAGGATAGGGATGACGATCTCGCGGAGCAGTTGTTTGGATAGGTCAGCGGTCAGCGGTTGGCGGTCAGCGGGATCTGCGCCGCTCCGGGGGAGGGCGTCATTCAGGTTGCGGTCATTCTTCTGCTGACTGTTGACCACTGCATGTTTCGGGTCGGACGTTTGACGTTCGACGCCAGACGTTGCCCGTCCCGCGTCCAGCGTCTCACCTTCGGCCAAATAGTCTGATTCCAGCATCACTTTAAGCTGACTCTCTACTACAAATGCGGCGTCTTTATTCTCATAGACGGTCGCTTTCTCTGGCACGATCCACACCTTGTTGAACGTGTCGACCGGGATGTCGGTCGTCCCGAAGCGTTTTTGGGCCTCGGCGTAGACCTTGGCCCAGAAGGCCTTGCCGGTCTCGCCTTCTGGATAGATCACCGACGCGGTGATCTGTTTCAAGATGTAATCCTGCGCCAAAAGATCTCGGCCCATCTCGGTCTGACCAAAGGCCTCGGGCACGATGCGGTCCTTCTCGTAAGGCGAGAGGTTGACCCAGAGATCTTTCTCGGGCACTGTGAGCGAGGCGAGGAAGTATTTGATTAGATGAGTGGATTCGGATCTTAATTGGTCGGACGCTGGAGGTTGGACGTTTGACGTTTTACGTCCAACGTCACCCTGGTCCAGAATGAAATCAAACCGTAACGGATCGTTGCGATAGACCTTGATGCCTTTCAGGAGCGCCGGCGCGAAGGCCGGGCTCAGCCCTAACATCCCGCCCGGCTCGGGCAGGACCGCTCTGCCTGTACCGGCCGACAGGCCTTGTGCCGGGGCCACACCGCTGGCGCTGACCGCGAAAACCAGGGCCAATAGGCCGCAAAGTATCTTTTTAAAAGAATGTGCGTTTAACAACATAAGATCCATGTAAGGATAGTAGGCAGACCCGCCCGTAAACTATAAAAGTATACAATATTTTAATTAGTAAATCTATTTAATGCGGTCAATGCATCAACATGGGGCAAGATGTGACTGGATGTATACTTACGCGCACAGACTACCCGATCCGCACGACCCGGCCGGCCAGCCTGAGCTTACCCCGGGCGAAAAGGTCTATCGCCGCCGGATACAGCCTATGCTCCACCTTGTGGATGCGGAAGGCCAGGGTTTCGGCAGTATCTTTGGGTCGGATCGCCACCGCTTCCTGCAGTATGATGGGTCCGTGGTCGACTTCTTCGTCCACGAAATGCACTGTGACCCCGGTCACCTTGACGCCGTAGGCCAACGCGTCCGCGATAGCGTGTCCGCCTTTAAAGGCGGGCAATAAGGCCGGGTGGATATTGAGGATACGGTCGCGGAAAGACTGAATAAAATAAGGACTTAATATTCGCATGAACCCGGCCAGGACCACAAAATCCACCTTGTTCTCTGCCAGTATCTCCACGAGCCGGCGGTCAAAGTCCTCGCGGTCCTGGAAACCCTTGGGGTCTAAAGGCAGGACACAGGGGACTTTCGCCTTGCGGGCGCGTTCGAGCGCAAAGGCTTGCGACCGGTCCGAGATGACCGCGGCCAACTTCGCCCGCACCTTTCCCTTGCGGCAGGCGTTGATGATCGCCTGCAGATTGCTGCCGTTACCAGAGGCCAGAACTGCGAAATTCATAAGGTGTACCTTTGCGGATATGGTTGATAAACGTCCATCGTTCAAAAGGTTACTCGTCAGCGGAACTTATGACCTTCCTTATGATAAAACGTCCAGGTCTTCAACGTCTACAAGGTCGGCAAGGTCCGGTGGCCGACCTCAAAAAACTTATCGACCTAACCGACCTGTCGGACATCGATCCGGCCAGTTAATCGTTAGACGTTTGACGCCGGACGTCTTTCGTCTCCCGTCTTACGTCCCACC
>JAAXVU010000075.1 GCA_013335325.1 Candidatus Omnitrophota bacterium
CGGCCGCCGCCGGGTCGATATGGTCGACCAATTGCACATCGGGAGCCTGTATTTGCGGCTCGATAATACGCACGGCATCCATGATGACCTGGTTAAGATTGAACGGCGTATGGTCCAAAACCATCCGGCCGGAAGATATCTTGGTCAGGTCCAGGATGTCGTTAATGATGCTAAGCAAAAGCTGTCCGCTCGAGACCACTGTATTGACGTAATAAAGCTGTTTCTCGTTGAGAGTAGTCTTGCGCAACAGGTGCCCGAAGCCCAGTATGGCGTTCATGGGTGTGCGGATCTCGTGGCTCATGTTGGCCAGGAACTCTCCCTTGGCCCGGTCCGCGGCCTCCGCCGACTCCTTGGCCCGTAAGAGCGACAGCTCCATGCACTTGCGCTCCGTCACGTCCATTATGGAAAACAAAACGCAACGGGCTCCGTCCATGTCCATGGGACTGGCGTTTATGGAACACCACATCTCCCGGTTTTCGCCGTTTACAGACATGTTCCGCTTGACCTCGACGCTTTCGACGACAACGCCCTCCTGCAGTACCCGCATCCACAGCCTGCGGATGGCGCAATGCCCGCAGCCCTCCGCTTCCCCGCATTGCTGGCCCGACTCCTTCGCGTAAACGCACCCCAGGGCCTCGCCAGGACGGAAACCCACCAGCTCCTGCGGGTCTTGCCCTACCATCCCGGCCAAGACATTATTGATGCGCCGCACCCGGCCCTCATCATCGACCAGTAACAGCCCCACCTGGGCCGATTCGAATATCGTGCTCAGGTTCTGTCTTTCCCGCTCGATCTCGGCAGCGTGGAAACGCGCGGTCTCTTCTTCCAGACGGCGCTCTGTTATATCGTTGTCCGCCCCGCGGTAACCTACAAACTCCCCGGCGGGGCCTGTAAGCGGCACGCCGTTACGAGAGACCCATATGACGGAGCCGTCTTTCCGGCAGAGCCGGATAACCTGATCGCGGAGGACCTCCCGGCGTTCAAAGAACTGGAAGGCCTGTTTACGCCCGTCGTCGCGTCCGTCGTTGGGATACAGGTCGCCTAAATACTTCTTGCCGACCAGGTCGTCCGGCGAATAGCCGTAGACCTCCGTCGCTACCTGGCTGACGTAGGCATAGCGACCTTCGGCATCGACTTCCCAAATGACCTCGCGGCTGAGCGCGGCGATCTGGTCGAAACGCACCTTGCTGTCCCTCAGGTCGTTCTCCATGAGCTTGCGGTCGGTGATGTCGAATATAACACCTATAATGCCGGACATCTTGCCGTCGAAGCTGCGGAACGACGCCTTGTTGAAAATAACGTCCCGCAAAGTACCGTCGGCATAGCGCACCTTGCTTTCGTAGGTCTGGACAGAGGGTCGATCCATCAGCTGCCGGTCCATCTGTTCGTATTCCTGGGCCAGCTCACCGGGAGAGATGTCCCGGACCGTCTTTCCCACGATCTGTCCGCCAGGCAAACCTATATAACTCTCGAAGGCCTTGTTGGTTATCTGGTAGACGCCCTGCGCGTCCTTGTAGAAGACCGGGTTAGGTATGGTGTCCAAAAGCTTACGAAGGAAATACAGCAACTTCTCCGTCGACTGTTCCGCCTCCCGGCGCTCGGTGTTATCCCAGATGACACCGTTTATAAGTTTCGGACGGCCGTTATCGTCTTTGATAAGCCGTCCGCGGGCACAAATGTGCCGCACTTCGCCGCTCGGCAGGATGATGCGGTATTCCGGTTCGTAGGGCATCCCCTGTTCCCTGGTCCAGGCCAGTGACACCTTGAGGGCCTCACGGTCCTCCGGGTGGACGACCCGGAAGAACTCTTCCGCAGTTCCGAGGAACGTGGCGCGGTCGAGGCCCAGAAGCGAGCAAGTGACCTTATCGAAAGAACGCCGGTCCCGTTTGAGATCGAAAGACCAGGCTCCCATCCGGGCAGACTGCAGGGCCAACTCCGACTGTTCCCGGCTCAGCCTTAACGCTTCCTCCGTGGCCTTGCGCAACTGTATATCCGCCTGCGTACCCGTCATGACCAGAGGTCTGCCGTCGGAGGACCGCTCTACGACTTTGCCGCGTATATTGACCCAAAGCCAGTCGCCCGACTTATGCCGGATCCGGCATTCGAGGTCGTAATATTCAAGTTGTCCGGTAAAATGCCGCTTAAGCAACTCCTCGGACCGGTTAAGGTCTTCCGGATGCATCAGCCCTCGCCAGGTCTGCAGGCCGACCGGCCCCAACTCCGCCAGGGTGTAACCGGCCATCGCCGCCCAGCGTTCGTTAAACTCCGCCGCTCCGGTCTGCACGTTCCAGCGCCAGGTGCCGACGTTGGTCCCTTCGATGACATTGACCAGCAGCCTGTGCTGCTCCATAAGCTCCTGCTCCATACGCTTGCGCTCGGAGAGGTCCACGAAACATTCCAGGAGCTTCTCCCGGCCGTTGAGACGGATACGCTTGACAGTTTTAAGTATTGGCCGCTGGCTGCCGTCGGAGCACAGCATCAACCGCTCTGAATTGTCCACGCTCTTCCCCAGGTCGCATACCGGACACGCCCCCTCTTCCGCCGGGCAGACCAGCCGGTGACAGCGGTGGCCGATCAAATGGTCCACCGGGGCGCCGAACATCGTCGCCACATAACTGTTCACCCGCTCGATCACCCGGCTTTCGGGATCGACTATCAGAACCCCGGCGGGAAGATTGTCCAGCAGTATCCGCTGCCAGTTCTCGCTTTCCGCCAGCGCCTCTTCTGCCCGCTTACGTTCGGTAATGTCAAATATTATGGAATGCAGGATCGGCCTCTGTCCGAACTGTATGCGGCTGGAGGCGACCTCCACCTCCCGCACCGTACCGTCCGCCAGCCGATGCTGACTGGAAGAGAGGCCACCACGCCCTTCCATGACCGCAGCCAAACCCCGTCGGACCTCTTCGTCCGGCAGAATATTGATATCCGTTATCCGCATCTCCAGCAACTTTCTCCTCGGGTAACCGTAGAAAGCCACCGCCGCGGAGTTGGCGTCGACAATTAATCCGTCGCGGGGATCTATGAGCAGCATCGCCACCGAATTGTGGGCGAACTGGTTGCGATAAGATTCCTCGCTCGCGCGCAAGGCCGCCTCCTGCGCACGGATGCCTGCGTCGGTACGCCGCAGTAATACATATATAAAACCCAAAAGAAGGGCCACCAGCACAGCCCAGACTGCCCCCCCTAAAACCAGTAATCGAGTAAAAGCTGCCTTCTTGCCGGTGACGTCCCGCATTACCAGAAGATTGCCGACCTCCAATCCACTGACATCCTGTAAAGGCGCCGAGAAGACCATCCAACTCTTGCCGTCGAGCATTACCTCGCGGTCGGCCACACCCTGGACATGTCCGCCCGCCAGCTGCTCGGCAAACTGATCGAAAATGCCAGGCAAAGCTTTCTGGGAGGAATAGATCACTGCCCCGGAATGCAGCCGGCCCCAGTTGGCCTCCCGGCCCAAGAGCCGCATGCCGTCTTCCCAATTCTTTTGGTCCAAATACTGCTTGCGGATAATGGCCGCGATATGATTACCCGACCCGGAATCCAGAGCCTGTAAGACGTCCTCGATCTCCTTGCCCATTTCCACATAACCGGCCAGCGTGCCGCCCTCGAAGACCGGTTGGACCACACGTAACGTAAAAGTCCCCAGCGGACCCAGCTCTATGCCGTGAGCGGTCTGGCCGGTGCGTTCAGCCTCCTTGGCGGTTAAGCGCTCGATACGATCGCCGCGCTTCTCCGGCTTGTGGACCCTTAGCAGGCAGACCCGCTGGGTATCCATAAAATAGAAATGGGTCAGGCCCGATTCCCGATGCAGCATATCGAAGACCGGCCTCCAGGTAGATAACAAGCGGTCGGCATCCCCCTGACGCAGGGCCTTTTGCACTTCAGGATCAGCCACGATCGGCTGCAAGGCCATGGTCAAGGCTGCGGCCTGCTGTTCCAGAGTAGTGTGCAGGTCAGCTGAAATATCCTGCATATATGTTCGGTTCTCATCGATCATGCGCTGACGGTACTGCTGCCACAACAGCGCCCCCGCACCGAAAGCAACCACCACCACCATGGCAGTCAAAGGCAGCATCAGCTGACGCATCACCGGCTTAGGTGCGGCTTCCACACGGATGGTAGACACAAAACTGAATATCCCTATGAGGATAACCAGCATCATGCCCACCGGCAGGGCTGCCCTGGCAGCCACATCCCAGCTCCAGGAACGGGCATCCACATCAATCCCAAGCACGGCAATACTGGCGGCGCGCGACTGAATCGGCACCAAAGCCGAAACCCAGACACCCCAGCGGTCGGCAAAAGGTCCTTCCACCAGAGCGGGCTTGCCGGAGAAAATACCGCGTAGTTTCTCTGAAGCCTCCTCATATACTTGTCCCGGGGGAGATGCTTCCGCCGATTCCGCCGGCTCGCTATCCACGAAAAAAAAGACACTGCCGTCGGCCTTGCGGCCCATCAGATAAAGAAATCTATAATTGGGATTTTCCGAACGTACAGCGGCGAGCCGCCCCTTGAAACGCAGATAGGCGGGGTTGTTGCGGTCAGCCTCAGTACCGGCAAGCGTACCTAATTCCTCTACGTCGGTTACCTGAGCCACCAGTCGTGCCTGCCGCAGAAGCTCGGTGCGCATCTGGCGGTCAGCCCATGCCACTGTCCGCCAGGCAAATAAAGCCCCTGACAGACACAGTGCCAGCATAAGCCAGATGCCCGAACGCAAATTTATCCCGCCAGGAAGACGAACTTTCTCTTTCATGTTCATAGAGAAATCCTGCAATGCTGGCCGCCCATACACGATCGCCATTGACCGCATATAGATAAATAATTTATTTATTATCTATAAAATATAGATATAAAAAAATACCTATAAAGCGGTAGGGCGATACCAATTTTTGTAGTATTGAAGAAAGACAAGTAACGGAGGACTAACTACGCAAATGCCAGCAAATGCACCTATCTGCTAGCAACTACTGTTGCGGCGTCTCAAAGCCGGGCGATACCTTCTTTGAGGGCAAAGCGGACCAGGTCAGCCTGCTTGTGAATATCCAGCTTGCGCATAATATTTCTTCGGTGAACCTGCACGGTCGCCAGCGCGATATTGAGGTTGCCGGCGATCTCCTTACTGCTAAAGCCTTCGGCCACCAGCTGCAAGACCTCTTTCTCTTTACCGGTCAGATCGCGGAACCGGGCCTTGCGGACATACTGCCCGCGGCCGCCCAGGAAGTCCTGCACAATATACCGGGATACTTCCGGCGACAAAAAGAATTTACCCGCGTAGACTTCCCGTACTGCCTGCACGATCTCTTCTGCCGCGTTCTCTTTGACAAGATAACCCCGGGCGCCGGACTGAAAGGCCTTCTCCACGGAAGACTTGTCATCATGCATGCTTAGAATGATCACCCGGCACTGCGGACTCATTCGTGACAACCTTTCGGCAACCTCCAGCCCGTTCAACAAGGGCATGGAGATATCCAGCAAATAAATGTCGGCCGGACTATTGCGGGCGATATCCAGCGCCTGCTGGCCATTGGCAGCCTCGGCCACTACCTCGATACCGGCAGTGGTCTTCTGCAGAACCGCCTTGATACCTTCCCGGACAACCGCATGGTCGTCAGCGATAGCAACTGTTATATTCATACCACTCACCTGGTGTAATATGTTTAGCGTCAACCGGAAAGGCCGAGCTACTTCTTAGCCGCCTGCTCACTGATATCGGATGGCAACACAATACTAATGACTGTCCCCTTACGTGGCGCAGACTCGACAGTGAAGACTCCTCCCAGTGCCTCAACACGCTCCCGCATGCCCTGGATGCCCAGGTGGAAAACCTTCGCCCTCCCCAGCCCCTTTACATCAAACCCACGTCCATCATCCCGGATAGTGTAGCGTATCTTGCCTTCACTGAAATTCAAATTGAGTAATATTTTCCCAGCCCGGGCATGCTTGATAATATTAGTAACAGCTTCCTGAGTCACGCGATACAACGCTATTGCCGCCTGCTCGCTGAATACCGGGAGAGCCTTTCCTGCCCGAAAACTGACCTTAAGCTTGCGGACGGCGACCACTTCCGCCATGTATTCCCGCAGTACGCCTACCAGCCCCACCACCTCCAGATTCGGCGGCCGCAGATTCTCGACGATCTTCCGGAAAACAACGATCTCTCTCTTAAGGGCTGCCCGTGTTTGGCTAATGCTTCCGAGCGCCTCGGCATAATTCATTTTCTTCAATTGGGCCAGGGCCACGGTCAGCCCGGCGTCGAGCGTTACGGCCATGCTGCCCACCTCATCGTGCAGGTTGACCGACAGCTTCTTTTTTTCTTCCTCGCGCACAGCCAGGATCTTCTGAGAAAACAGCTTGGCCTTAAGCTCGGCCTCGCGCAGCGCCTCTTCCGCCAGCTTGCGGTCCGTTATGTCGGAAGCAATGCCCACAATGCCGACCGGCCAGCCCTTTTCATCGCGTATCAGCGTGGTCCGGCAGTATAACAATATTTCCCGCCCATCGCTGTCGCGGTTCACCACCTCACCGCCCCATCCACCATGCGTCCGTGTATTGTCGATGATCTCCTGCTGGGTCGCCCCCTGCCGTGGATCATCCCCGAACTTGGCCACCGATTGACCGAGCAGATCCTCACGCTTGTAACGTAAAAGCCGGCAATGCGCATCGTTCACATATGTGATCATGCCGCCCATGTCAGTAGCCACGACCGCATCACCGATCTGCTCCAATATTGTCGACTGGAAAAGCAGCCTGGCCTCAGCGTCCTTAAGGTCAGTAATGTCCCGACCGATAGCCTGTATCTCGACGATCTTGCCGTTGCCATCCAAAATAGCCCGGTTGACGAACTGCATCCACCGAAGCTCTTTCTTAGAAGAAAAGACACGGCTCTCGATAACCACCACTGGACAAGATGCTGATAACGTTCGTATCTTGCCCTGCAACATCTCCAGGTCATCGGGGTGCACCAGCGGAAAGAACTTGCTGCCAAGGAGCTCTTCGCGGGTCTTACCGAAGAATCTGCAATAATTGTCGTTAATAAAAGTCAGCGTGCCGTACGGATCGCAACGGACAATAAAATCCGTATGCTCTTCCACCACATTACGGTAGCGCTGCTCACTCTCCCGCAGGGCCTCCTCGGCCAGCTTGCGGTCGGTGATATCCACATGGGCCCCCAGCATCCTGTACGGCTTGCCAACATCGTCGGTAATAAGTTCTGCCTTGGACAGTATCCAGCGGTAAGAACCGTCCTTGTGTAGCAGGCGGTACTCTATCTCATAGCTGCCGCGGCTCTTCGTCAGGAAGTCAGACAGATGTCGCATAGTACGATCTTTATCATCCGGATGGACCCGCACCCGCCACTCCTCTATTTCGTACGCTACTTCGCCTTCCTGGTAACCCATTTGCCGTAAATACTCTGGCGAGAAATATATCTCGTCGGTAAGCAAATTCCAGGCCCACAGTCCGACCCGGCCCGCGCCGGCCGCCTGGCGCAGTAGAAGTTCGCTCTCCCTGAGCGCCTCTTCTGCCTTCAACCGGCGGGAAATGTCACGTATCGCACCCACATGGTATCTCCCGCCTCCCGACTCAAAATAGCTGCCAGTGATCTCCACCGGAAATACGGTACCGTCCTTGCGGCGATGCCAACGCAAAGATACAACCTCGATGCCCTCGATAATGGCCTTGACAGTATGTAAAGGCTCGGCCGAAATGTCGCTAGCGCGCAGGCTTAACAACTCCTCCCGGCTGTAGCCGTAGAGCTTCTGCGCCGCCGGGTTGGCATCCAGGAAAAACCCGCTCTCGCAATCCACCAGAAAGATAGCATCCGATTCAGCCTCAAACAGCCGCCGGTAACGCTCCTCACTTTCCCTGAGCAGGCGCTCCATCTGGACCCGTCCGGTAACATCCTGGGAGCGGCTTATGACCGACACCACCCGTCCTTCGGCGTTAAGCTCAGGACCGGCCCAGCAGTCCATAAACACCTGGCCGTCGACACCCAGAAAGTAGAACTGTCCGCCAAAAGGCCGACCGGTCTGGAAAACCTGCTCGATACCTTGCTCCCACCTCGCACACTCTTCCGGCGGCAAGCCCATGTCCCGATGCGTGCGACCATAATATTTCTCCGGCTTTTCTCCGGTATAGCGAGTTACCGACGGACTCACGTACATAAACCGGGCCTGCCGGTCAAAGCGCGCGACGATATCCGTTGCATTATCCGCCAGGGTACGATACTTGGCCTCGCTCTCGCGCAGGGCCTCGTCGGCCCTGAAGCGCACGACAGAGGACGCGACATATCCGGCCAGGTCTTCCAGAAAACCTATTTGTTCGGCAGTAAACCGGCCCGCACGCTTGTCGTTAAGCTGCAAAAGGCCCACGATCCCGTCGCCAGTACGTAAAGGTATCAGGGCCACCGATTCGTAGCCTTCGCGGTTGCACCGTTTACGGACAAGAAGATCATTGCGCTCCGCCCCGGTGGCGCCGGCCAAAAGCTCGGTCGTGCTGTTAGTCCAGAAACTGCCTCTTTTCGTGAAAAAAGGCCGCGCAGGGTCGAAACGACCGGACAAAATATTGCCGCACATACATTCCAGGAACGGCTGGCCACCACTTCCTGCGGACTTCCTGCCAGTCTCTCCGACTGCGCAAAGCCTGTTCTCCGCCAAGACAAACTCCGAAGAGAAACCACGCGTCTCATAATAAGGAAAGTCCGCGCCATCACGCAGACGAACACCTACCGCCTCGCATCCGGTCATCTGCTGGAAATATACGGTCAGCTCGCGGCACCATTCCTGCAGGCTGGTGACCCGGCTGCCCATCTCGATCAGGGCGACCGCATCCGCCTGACCGTCCCGCAGACAGCGACAGTCCGGCGCATCCCGGCCGACTGCGTAGAATTCGGAACCGTACTGCTCAAGGTAAAAACTCCACTCTATCCGACGGTAGCTATCGTCCCGGCACAAACAGCGTATCGTCAGCACGGAACCTTTGCCATTGCTGGCCAGCTGCGTTAACACCCCCCGGACCGCTGACACATCTTCCGGATGAACGAAGTCTGTAAAAACCCTTTTAAGCGATCTTGCTACGGAGTGCCCCAGCGCCGCGGCCCAGCCCGGGTTCAAATCCAGAATAATACCGTCGGAAGACAAGATACATATCGGCCCAGGATAAAGGTTGAAAAAGTTGTCCCCCCGGGATGACTGCTGCGACTTGGCGGGGCTGGGATTTCTGGCAGATCGGGGCACTCGTCAAGACCTCCGGAGAACATTGCATGGCAAATGATGTTGTAGAGAAAGACGGGACAATTCTAGCAGAGCCTGCATGATTGACTATTGAAACATCCGGAAAATTATGGAGTGGCCAGTCCAGGTGATACGCAATACTAGCAGGAAAATATTACGCCAGCGCCGTCAGCGGGCGGATTCGGAAGTAGTAACGTCCACGAGAACCGGATGGAACCCGGCAAAGGACGGCGACAGCACTACCTGGCTCCAGTTGGCAGCGGTGGCTTGCCCGCCGGGCGTCGCCTCGACGTTCATGCCGGAAACGTCGATACCACCGTTCATCGCGGAGTCGGCGGTGTTGCCGTTAACGGACGCAACACCGGTCCCTGCATTGGCAGCAACGGCCGCAGCCACGCCTTTACGCTGGAGACGATAAACATGCGCTTCCCAGGGCTTGAGCGTCCAGGAACCGCGGTTCATCATGTCGTTGAAAGCTATCCTATCGCC